>CAXTBN010000086.1:0-8624 GCA_964242895.1 uncultured Caulobacteraceae bacterium
CGGAAGAAGCCGCGCAGCAGTCCCGCGCTCTCCTCGGCGAGCACGCCGCCCTCCACGGCGGGTCGCCAGTGGCACTGCGGGTGGTCGAACACGCGCGCGCCGTGGACCACGCCGCCGCCCTTCGGGTCCGACGCGCCGAACACAACCCGGCCGATCCGGGCGTGACTCAGCGCGCCGGCGCACATGGGGCAGGGCTCCAGCGTCACGTACAGGTCGAGCCCGGTCAGCCGGTGGTTGCCCCGCGCGGACGCGGCGCGGCGCAGCGCCACGACCTCCGCATGCGCCGTGGGATCGCGATCCAGGATCGAGCGGTTGCGGCCGCGGGCGACCACCTCGCCCGTCGCGGGGTCGACCACCACGGCTCCGACGGGGGTCTCGCCATCCGCGGCCGCGGCTTGCGCCTCCTCCAGCGCCATGCGCATGAACCGCTCATGGTCGACCATGCCGAGGACAGGGCCGCCCCGGACGACGAAGGTCAAGCCGGCGACGCCCAGGGCGCTCCGGCGGGCGAGCGGGTGGCCAAGGCGCTGGCGCGCGCGGGCGTCGCCAGCCGCCGCGACGTGGAGCGCTACATCGCCGCAGGCCGCGTCGCGCTGAACGGCCGCGTGCTCGACACCCCCGCGGTGAAGGTCGAGCCCGGCGACGTGCTCACCGTCGACGGCGCGGTGGTCGGCGGGCCGGAGGCGACGCGCGTCTGGCGTCATCACAAGCCGGCGGGCCTGATCACCAGCCACGGCGACCCGGCGGGCCGCCCCACGGTGTTCGAGCACCTGCCGCCCGGCCTGCCCCGCGTGATCTCCATCGGCCGGCTGGACCTCGCCACCGAGGGCCTGCTGCTGCTCACCAACGACGGCGAGCTCGCGCGGCGGCTGGAGCTGCCCGACAACGGCTGGCGGCGCGTGTACCGCGCCCGCGCCCACGGCCGCGCCGACCAGGCCCGGCTCGACACGCTCAAGGCGGGCGTCACCATAGAGGGTGTGCGCTACGGCCCGGTGGAGGCGCGGCTCGACAAGGCCACCGGCCAGGGCGCCGTGGGCCGCGGCCGCGTCTCGGACGCTCCGGCCAACCTGTGGATCACCGTCACGGTCGCCGAGGGGAAGAACCGCGAGGTGCGCCGCGTGCTGGAGCACCTGGGTCTCAAGGTGAACCGGCTGATCCGCCTCGCCTACGGGCCGTTCGCCCTGGGCGAGCTCCTCCCGGGCGAGGTGCAGGAGGTGGGGCCGCGCGTGCTGCGCGAGCAGCTGGCCGACCTGGTCCCCGCCGCCTCGCTTCCGCAGGGCGACCGCCGGCCGGGGCCGCCGGTCCGCGGGGCCTCGCCGTCCAACGCCGCCCCACCGCGCACCTCCGGGGCGACCGAGCAGGGCCGTGCGGCGCGCCCAAGGGGGTTGCAGCCGTCCCGCTCCGGCCCGGCGCATGCGCCGCCGACGGGGCGCGGTCGCGGGGGCGGGGAGAAGGCGCACAGCGGCAAGCCCGCCGCGCGACCCGCCGGCGCCGTCGGCCGCGTGTCGGGGGCCTGGAGCCCTCCGGGACAGCGGAGCGCCGCGGCGGGACCGCCGGGCGCGAAACCGCCT
The DNA here is from genome assembly GCA_964242895.1 of uncultured Caulobacteraceae bacterium. Classification (GTDB taxonomy): domain Bacteria; phylum Pseudomonadota; class Alphaproteobacteria; order Caulobacterales; family Caulobacteraceae; genus JASLDZ01. Next base: position 1,572 of record CAXTBN010000086.1, read on the forward strand.
CGCGGGCGGCCCAACGCCGCTCCGGCCAAGCCGGCGCGCGCCGGCGGTCCGTCCGACCGGGGCGCGCCGACAGGGAACCGAGGACCGAACGCCGGACGCGGGCCCGGTTCCGTGAACCGCCTCCGCGAGGAGACCGGGCCGGCGCGCGCGCCCAGAGCCGAGGGACGGCCTGCGCAAGCGGAGCGTACGGACGGACCGCGCGGACCGCGCTCCCCGAGCGGGCCGCCCCGGGGCCGAGGCGGTCCGGGGGGTCCGAAGGGGGCGGGAGGCAAGGCGTCCGCTCGGCCGTCCGCAGCCGGCGCGCGCGACGCCGATCGCGCCACGGGACTGGAGCTGGCCACGCCGATGCGGCGCGGCCCGCGGCGCAAGCCGGGAACGGAAGGTCCGCGCCGTCCGCCCCGCAAGGACTGACGCGTGGCGGGCGGCCTTGAGAACCTGGACACCGTCGAGCCGCTCGCCCGTCGGCTGGAACGTCACGATTTCGACCGGCTGATCATGCTGGCCGACGGCGTGTTCGCCATCGCCGTGACCCTTTCGGCGTTGGAGATTCGCCTGCCCTTCGTGCCGGGCGAGGGTTGGCGCGTCCTGGCCGGGCGCCTCGGGCCGCCGCTCCTGATCTATGCGGTGAGCTTCGCGGTCGCGAGCTTCTATTGGGTGGCCCACCGGCGCACCATGGCGCGCGTGGCGCGCACCGACGGCGTGTTCACCGGCCTGTCGCTGGCTTTCCTGGCGTGCGTGGCGCTGATCCCGGCGGCCACCCAGTTCGTCATCGCGGGCAAGGGCCTGCAGGCCCTGGTCGTCTACATCGCCCTGATCGGCGTGCTGGCGGTAGTTCAGGCGGCGCTCTGGTTCTACGCCGCCTTTGTCGGGGGATTGGTGCTGCCGGCGGTCGGCCCGGGCTACCGCTGGGTGCACCTGGGGTCGACCCTGCTCACGCCGATCACCGGCGCGAGCCTCAGCCTCCTATGGTTCAACACCCGGGGTCCCGCGAGGTGGGCGGCCCTGGCGGGGATCGTGGCGCTGGTGCTGGTGCGCCGGCGGCTCCTGAAGCGCTGGGCCGACGCTTGAGGATCGTCGCCGGGCGCTGGCGCGGCCGCGCGCTCGTCGCGCCCGCAGGGAACGCCACCCGGCCCACGAGCGACCGGGCGCGGCAGGCGCTGTTCGACGTGCTCGCCCACGCCGACTGGGCGCCGCCGATCGAGGGTGCGCGCGTGCTCGACCTGTTCGCGGGCTCGGGCGCGCTGGGCTTTGAGGCGTTGTCGCGCGGCGCGGCCTTCTGCCTGTTCGTGGAGACGGACGAGGCGGCGCGCGGCGCGATCCGCGAGAACGCGGACGCCCTGGGCGCCATGGGCGGCTCGCGGGTGCATCGCCGCGACGCCGCCGACCTCGGCCACCGTCCCGGCTCGGCCGGCGGCGCGTTCAGCCTCGCATTCCTGGACCCGCCCTACGCGCGCGGACTCGGCGAAAGGGCGCTGGACGGGCTTCGCGTCGGCGGTTGGCTCGCGCCGGACGCCCTCGCCGTGTTCGAGCGCGGGCGCGAGGAGGCCGACCCCGACCTGCCCGGTTGGGAGCAGGTCGACGCCCGCGATTGGGGCGCCGCGCGCGTGCTGTTCCTGCGCCCTACTGCGCCTTGACGTCGGCCTCGGCCGGGGCTGGCCAGCGCTCGACCATGGCGTCGCCGCGCCGCGCGTCGGCCTCGCGCTCGGCGATCTCGTAGACCTGCACCTTGTCCGGGTAGAAGGCGATCCGGCCGCGGATCGCCTCCACCGCAGGGAACGGCTCCTCGTAAGACCAGGCGCAGTTCTCCAGGAGGTCGCCGTTGACCAGCATGGAGTAGTGCGTGGCGTCGCCCTTGTAGGGGCAGTGGGTCACCTTGTCGGTCTCCGACAGGAAGCCGGTCTCCACGTCGCCGCGCGGGAAGTACTGCACGGGCGCATAGTCGGCCTCCTGCAGGGTGAGGGCGTCGGCGGTGTCGGCCAGCACGTGGTCGGCCACGCGCACGCGCACCCGGTTGGTGTTGGCGGTCATGGTGATCGGGTGGTCGGGTCCGGGGGTCTTCACGGCAGGGGCTCCTGGCGCGCGCTCGGGCGCGTGTTCAGGGCCTCAACGCACAGCCGACCGCGCGTTTCCCGCGAGGCGGACGGCCCGGGTTAACCCGACGTCAAAGCGTCCTGTTGTGCTAGATGGGGACGCGGGGCGCGCGCCGATCCTTGACCGGGAAGCGGCGGGGGTCGGGCGACGTCGGAACAAGGCCCTTCATGAACATCGTCATCGTCGCCGGCGTGCTCATCACCGTGCTGACGTGCATCCCCGTGCTGCTTCAGCTGCGCGGACACCCGCGCGGCCTGTTCGTGCTGTTCTTCGCGGAGATGTGGGAGCGTTTCTCGTTCTACGGCCTGCGTGCGTTGCTGATCCTCTACCTGACCAAGCACTTCCTGTTCGACGACAAGGCGGCCGCCAGCCAGTACGGCGCCTACACCACGCTGGTGTACCTGCTGCCGCTCGTCGGCGGCATCCTGGCCGACCGCTATCTCGGCACGCGCAAGGCCGTGGCGTTCGGGGCCATGCTGCTGACCGCGGGCCAGCTGACCATGGCGGTGCAGGGCGCGCCGGCGCGGCAGGTGCTGACCTACGCGAACGCCAGCTACAGCTTCCAGGACGTGGGCGTCGGCTCGGGCAAGCACGCCCGGCTGAAGGTGGGCGACGCCAGCTACGATTACGGGCCTGACAAGACGGGCGGTCTCGACATCCGCGGCCTGCCCGCCGCGTCGCCCCTGCCCGCGCACCTGCCCGCCGGGAGCTTCAAGCTGTCGGTCGCCGACCGCGATCCCCTGTACCTCAACTTCATGTACTTCGCCCTGTCGATGATCATCATGGGGGTGGGGTTCCTCAAGCCGAACATCTCCACCATCGTCGGCCAGCTGTACCCGCGCGGAGATCCGCGGCAGGATTCGGGGTTCACGCTCTACTACTTCGGCATCAACCTGGGCTCGTTCTGGGCGGCGATCCTGTGCGGCTACCTGGGCGAGACGGTGGGCTGGTGGGCCGGCTTCGGCCTCGGGGGCCTCGGCATGCTCGCGGGCTTCGTCGTGTTCGTGCTGGGACGCAGCTGGCTGGAGGGCAAGGGCGAGCCGCCCTCGCCGGTGCTCCTGGAGCGCAAGGTCGCGGGTCCCGTCTCGCGCGAGTGGATGATCTACGCCGGCGGCGTCCTGGGCGTCGGGCTCGTCTACCTGCTGGTGCGCCACAACGACGTCGTGGGCGTGCTGCTGGGCGTCGGTTCGGTGGCGGTGCTGAGCTACGTGGGCTGGCACATGGTCACCAAGGCCGACCGGGTCGAACGCCAGCGGCTGATGCTGGCGCTGGCGTTGATCGTCGGCGCGGTGGTCTACTTCACGCTGTTCGAGCAGGCGGGCAGCTCGCTGCAGACCTTCGCCGACCGCAACGTCGACCTGAGCCTGATGCACTCGCCGATCGTGTTCCCGCTCCTGGGCCACGAGGTGTTCATGGGCTCGCGCGCCATGCTCGACGCCGCCGCCCCCGCCGCGAACCGCTGGTGGGTGGACATGGGCATCGCCGCCACGCAGACGCAGTCGTTCAACTCGGCCTTCATTCTGCTGCTGGCGCCCTTGTTCGCGGCCGTGTGGCCCTGGCTGGCGCGGCGCGGGCGCGACCCGAACCCCGCCATCAAGTTCGGCCTCGCGCTGGTGCAGGTGGGCCTCGGCTTTTTGGTGCTGGTGTGGAGCGCACGCTTCGCGCACGGAGCGTATCAGGTGCCGGTGATCTTCCTGGTGCTCTCGTACCTGCTGCAGACCACCGGCGAGCTGTGCCTGTCGCCCGTGGGCCTGTCGGAGATCACCAAGCTGTCGCCGCCGCTCCTGATAGCCACCATGATGGCGACGTGGTGGCTGGCGGTGGCCTGGGCCGAGTGGATCGGCGGCATCATCGCCCGCTTCGCCGGGACCGAGACGGTGGCGGGCATGGTGCTGGACCCGGCCAAGTCGCTGGCCACCTACACCCACGTGTTCGGCGTCATCGGCCTGTTCGCCGTGGGCTTCGGCGTGCTGTTCCTGGTGGTGAACCCCATCCTCAAGCGGTGGGCGCACGGGGTCAGCGACCCGCTGACGCACGCCGCGCCCGAGCCGATCGCGCCCACGCTGGATGGGGAGCGCTCGGCCGTGTCGCCCGCCATGATCCGCGCCGAGCGCGAGGGCTGAGGCGCGGTCCGACGCGATTCGGGCGCGTCAGAAGCTCTTGCGCAGCCGTACGGTGAGGTAGGGGCCGAGCTCCAGCGGCCGCTGCTCGGCGTAGAGGATCGGGTCCACGCCGCGCACGCCGTTCACCACCGTCAGCCGGCGGTTGTATTCGGTGCCGATGTGGTCGACCTGCGCCTTCAGGTCGAGGTCGGGCTTGACCTTCCAGTCCACGAACACGCCGAACAGCGGGTGGAAGGTGTCGGTCTCGACCTGATTGAAGCGATAGTAGCGTTGCTGAAAACCGAGGAAGACGAAGCCGCCCCACTGCATGTTCAGCTTCGGCAGGTCCTGGGTGAAGTTGATCTGCCCCTCGTACGGGCGCAGGCCGGAGATCGGCCGCTCGGTGTGGGTGGTCGGGTCCATCACCTCCGAATCGCGCAAGGTGGCGTTGGCCTTGAGCAGGCCGCCCTTGATCCACAGCCGGTCGAGCGGGACGGAGGCGTCGAGGATCAGCTCCTCCTTGCGGCCGTCGCCGATGTTGGCCGGGGCGTCGTAGGGGCCGTCGGCGCTGAAGATCGGCGCGCGGTCGATCACGTCGGTCAGCTGCGAGTGGCGGAAGGTCAGCGTCACGTCGCCCGAGCCCCAGAAGCGCCGCTCGTAGGCGAGCTCGGCCACCTTGGCCTGCTGCGGCACCAGGTTGACGTTGCCCGCCAGCACCTGCCCCGTGGACAGCGACGAGGCGGCGACGAAGTCGCCGAAGTCGAGCTGGCTCACCTCCTGCTCCAGCCGCAGGCGGAACTGGTCGGCCTTGGTGGGCGACCAGGTGAGCTGCAGGCGCGGCTTGGGGTAGACCAGCCGCTTGTCGAGCACGACGTCGCCCGTGGAGCCGATGTCGGACACCTCCAGCCGAAAGCCGAGCTCGGCCACGAGCGTGCGCGTGGCCGTCCAGGTCGCCTTGGCGAAGGCCTCGCCCCGGTACTCGCGCACGAACACGTCGGCGCCGGGCACCACTTGCGGCAGGGCGTTCACGACGTATCGCGTGTGGCTCAGCTGGTCGTTGTAGGCGAACTCCGCCCCGCCTTCGACCACCAGGCGGCGCGAGGCCGTCCAGGTCAGGTTCTCGCGACCCACCGTCTCGGTCTGGGTATGCTGCTCGCGGAAGCGTTCGTCGTCGCCGGGGGCGGAGAACAGGGTGAGGTAGTCCTCGCCCTTGACCGTCTCCAGCAACACCGTCTCCGACTTGAGACCCTTGAAGAGGTCGCGCGTGTAATCGCCGCCCAGCTCCAGCGTCTCCTGGTTCTGGTGGTCGCGCTCGCGGCTGAGGGACGAGTCGGGCGGCGCGTTCAGCGCCGGGCTGACCACGTCGTCGGCGAAGTACTTTTGAATGTCCGCCTGGCCGTTGACCCGAAGCTTGCCGCCCAGGGCGGGCGTCTCGTAGGAGCCGGCCAGGGTGTAGTCCTCCCCGTCGGCCTCGGTCTTGTCCACCGCCGAGTCGATCACGTTCCCCGCGCCGTCGCGGCGCACCCGCACCCCGTCGCCCGCGCCGTCATCGGTGAAGCTCGCGCCCGAGAAGGAGCCCTCGAGCGTGCGCCCGTCCCAGCGGCGGGACGTCTCCACGCGCAGGCTCGGAGACTGGCGGCCGTCGCTGGTGACCCAGCTGTCCCGCAACGTGATGGCGCTCGTGCTGGAGCTGCCGCCCTTGCGCACGACGTTGGCGACCACCGCCAGGCCCTGCATGTCGATGCCCGGCGCGCCGCCGCGGATGACGTCGATCCGCTCCACCTGGCTCGCCGGGAGCCGGCGCAGGATGGATTCGAGGTCGTCGTTCTTGCTGGAGGGGCGGGCGCCGTCGATCAGCGCGTTGCCCGCGTCGCTGAAGCCGCGCGAGCCGCCGCCGGTCACCAGGCTGAAGCCCGGCGTGCGGTTGATCATGTCCATGGCCGTGTTCGGCTGGGCGGAGGCGAAGAAGCTGGCCGGGTAGCTCGTGACGCCAGGCAGGGCGGCGGCGGTGACCGACGGCGGCGCGGGCGGGGGCGTCGAGCCCGCGCCGCCGGCCGGGGCCGCGCTTGCGGCGGCGCTGGAGGGCGTCACCACGCCGTCCCCCTGCGGGTTGCGCGGCGTGGTCGCGGGCGGTCCCTCCGGCGGAGTGGCCGCGATGGCCGGCGGAGCGGACGGGGTGGAGACGGCCGGCGTCTGGTCGAAGGCGGGGAGTGCGAGGAACACGGACGCGAGTCACTCCGGAGGACGCGCCATGTCTCGCCGCTGCGCCCGCCACGCTCCAGTTACAATGAGGAAATCTGAGTTAAACCAGTGTCATGACAGCCGGTTTAACTTAACCGCGTTCAGATGAGCGTGCCCCCCACCGTCAACCCGCGGATCTTCAGAGAGGGCTGGCCCACGCCCACGGGCACGCCCTGGCCGCTCTTGCCGCAGACGCCGATGCCGGGATCGTAGGCGAAGTCGTCGCCGATCATCTCCACCTTGGTGAGCGCGGTGGGACCGTCGCCGATCAGGGTGGCGCCCTTCACCGGCGCGGTGACGCGGCCCTCCTCGATCAGGTAGGCCTCCGTGCACTGGAACACGAACTTGCCGTTGGTGATGTCCACCTGGCCGCCGCCGAAGTTGGCGCAGTAGAGGCCGCGCTTGGTCGACGCGATCATCTCCTCGCGGTTGGACGTCCCGCCCAGCATGGCCGTGTTGGTCATGCGCGGCATGGGGATGTGCGCGTAGCTCTGGCGGCGCGCGTTGCCCGTGGGCGCCGCGCCCATCATCCGCGCCGACAGGCGGTCGTGCATGTAGCCGACCAGGATGCCGTCCTCGATCAGCACGGTGCGCTCGGTGGGCGTGCCCTCGTCGTCGA
>CAXTBN010000087.1:0-8335 GCA_964242895.1 uncultured Caulobacteraceae bacterium
GTGGTGGCGACGGAGACGCTGTCGAACACCGCGTCCACCGCCACGCGGCCGGTGCCCTTCACGCCGAGCAGCACCTCCTGCTCGTGCAGGGGGATGCCGAGCTTGGCGTAGGTCTTCAGGATCTCGGGGTCGACCTCGTCCAGGCTGTCGAGCTCGGGCTTGGCCTTGGGGGCGGCGTAGTAGTGCAGGTCCTGGTAGTCGATTCTGGGGTAGCCGAGCTTGGCCCAGTTGGGCTCCTCCAGGGCGAACCAACGCTCCAGCGCCTCCAGCCGCCAGGCGAGCATCCACTCGGGCTCGCCCTTCTTGGCGGAGATGAAGCGCACGGTGGAGGCGTCCAGGCCCTTGGGCGCGAACTCCTGCTCGACGTCGGTGGAGAAGCCGTAGGCGTAGGCCTCCAGGGCCTGGACGGTGGCGACGGTCTCGCGGGCGGCGGCCATGCTTATGCGTACTCGGGGGTGCGGGCGCGCGGGCGAGCGCGTTCGTGGACGTGGAGCCAGGCGTCGGCGAAGCGCGCCCAGTCGGATTGCGTGGTGGACCAGCCGCCGGAGGCGCGCAGCGATCCGGTGGCGAGCGGGCCGAAGCCCATGGCCTCCAGCACGCCCGACGGCGTCACCTTGCCCGACGAGCAGGCGGAGCCGCCGGAGACCATGACGCCTTCCAGGTCGAGGGCCATCACCTGCAGGTGCGAGGGGAAGTCGGGCGCGGCGAGCGAGAGCACGACGGGGGTGCGCGGCGCGCCCTCCCCGGCCACGCGCACGCCGGCCGCCTTGAGCCGCTCGGCCGCGGCGTCGCGCCAGCGGGCCTGCTCGGAGGCGTGGGGCAGGTGTTCGGCGGCGAGGCGGGCGGCGGCGGCGAAGCCCGCGATCCCCGGCGCATTCTCCGTGCCGGAGCGGCGGCCGCGCTCGTGGCCGCCGCCATGCATCGCGCGCACGGGCTCGACGCGCTCGGACCAGTGGAGCGTGCCCACGCCCTGCGGGCCGCCGATCTTGTGGGCGGAGACGGCCAGGGTGTCGGCCCCCAGCGCGTCCATGTCGACGGCGATCTTGCCGACGGCGGCCACGGCGTCGACGTGCAGCCAGCCGCCGGCGCCGCGCACCAGGGCTGCGGCCTCGGCGACGGGGTGAAGCACGCCCGTCTCGTTGTTGGCGAGCATCAGCGCCACGAAGGGGCGGCCGTCCGCGGCGTCCCAGCGCGCCAGGCGCTCGGCGAGCCAGCCGAGGTCGGCCTGGCCGTCGGGCGCCACCGGGATCGTCTCCACCGGCAGCCCGGTCGCAGCCGCGGCGGCGACGTTGGCCATGTGCTCGGTCGCGCCCACCAGCAGGCGGCGCGAGCCGGACGCTACGGCGCTGGTGACGGCGAGGTTGTCGGCCTCGACGCCGCCGGAGGTGAAGAGCGTGCGCTCGGGATCGGCGCCGACCAGGGCGGCCACGCCTTCGCGGGCGCGCTCGATCCGGTCACGTGCGGCGCGGCCCCAGGCGTGTACGGACGAGGCGTTGCCGCCGGTGCGCATGGCCTCGCACGCCGCGTCCGCAGCCTCGGGGCGGACCGGCGAGGTGGAGCCGTGGTCGAGGTAGACGGGGGCGGGGCGGGTCACGCGGCCGCCTCCGCCCGGTCGAAAACGGGTGCGGCCGCATCCAGCTTGCCGTCCACCACGTCGGCGAGGCTCACGCCCGACAAGAAGCGCTCGATGGTGCGGCCAAGGGCGTCCCACAGGCCGTGCGTCAGGCACAGGGCGCCGCCGGGCGCGCAGCCCGCGCCCTCGCGGCAGCGGGTGACGGCCACGGGCTCGTCCACCGCCGAGATCACGGCGAACACGGGGATGTCGCTCGCCGCGCGCGCCAGCACGTAGCCGCCGCCCGGGCCGCGCGCGCCGACCACCAGGCCGCCGCGACGCAGGCGGGCGAAGATCTGCTCCAGGTAGGCCAGGCTGATCGCCTGGCGCGCGGCGATCTCGGCCAGGCTGACCGAGCGTGCGGCCGCCCCCGCCTCCCGCCCGGCGCGGGCGAGGTCGGCCATCGCCATCACGGCGTAGCGTCCCTTGGTGGAGAGGTGCATGGACGGGCTTGGGGCCGGGTGCTCAGGAATGTGGAGAACGGGGCCGCCTGCGTGCTACACGCGCCCCCTTCCGTCGCCCGGAGATAGGATTTCCGACCGCCGCGGTCAACTTTTCGCACGTGCGAACACGCCTAGGAGTTCTGATCCATGCCCGAAGTGATCCTGGCCGGCGCCGCCGGGCGCCTGGAGGGCCGCTTCACCAAGGGGCGCACCGACAACGCCCCCATCGCTCTCATCCTCCACCCTCACCCCAAGACCCAGGGGCACATGAACAACGCCGTGACGGTGCAGCTGCACCGGGTGTTCATGCGCCACGGCTTCGCCACGCTCAGCTACAACAGCCGGGGCGTCGGCAAGAGCCAGGGCGAGTTCGACTCGGGCATCGGCGAGCTGGCCGACGCGGCCACCGCGTTGGACTGGCTGCAGTCCAACCATCCCACGGCCAGCCAGTGCTGGGTCGGTGGCTATCAGTACGGCGCCTACATCGGCATGCAGCTCCTGATGCGCCGGCCGGAGACGGACGGCTTCGTCAGCGTGACGCCGCCCGCCAGCGTGTATGACTTCACCTTCCTGGCCCCCTGCCCCGCCTCTGGCCTGATCCTGCACGGCACGGCGGATACGGTGGCGCCGCAGTCGGACGTGGACCGGATGGTGGCCAAGCTGCGCACCCAGAAGGGCATCTCCATCGCCTACGAGCTGGTGGAGGGCGCCAGCCACTTCTGGAACGGCAAGCTCGACGCGGTCGAGCAGAAGGTGAACCACTATCTCGACCAGCGCATGAACGGTCTCACGGACTGACGCGGCGGGCCTAGCCGCTGAAGGCGGCGTGGTAGGCCACCTCCCCGGTCGGGACTTGGCCGCCGAAGGCGAGCCGCTGGAAGGCCCAGGCGGGGACGCCCGGATAGTGCAGGCGTGGGTCGGCCTCGAAGCCGAAACGGCCGTAGTAGGCCGGATCGCCCAGCACCACGCACCCCAACGCACCGCGAACGCGCAGGTCGGACAGGCCTCGCGCGATCAGGTCTCGGCCGATCCCCGCGCGCCGGCGGCCCGGGCGGACCGAGACGGGCCCCAGGCCGAACCACCCCGCGTCCCGCCCGTCGATGCGGACGGGCGAGAAGGCCACATGGCCGAGCACCTCGCCGTCCTCCACCGCCACCAGGGACAGCGTCAGGGCGCCGGCGCGGCGGAGCCCGTCGACGATCCCGGCCTCCGTCCCGCTGGTGTGCGGGGCGTCGGCGAAGGCCGCCGTCGTGAGCGCCGCGACGGCCGCCGCCTCCTCCGCCCGCTCGGGACGGATCTGCGGGCCTGCTCGTGGAAGCGCCGGCCGCGTCGCCGCGTCAGGCCCGCCATCCGGCCGCACCACTCGACCGCCGGGCGAAGGAGCCGGCGCGCCCGTCGTGCCCGGGAAGCTGATCGGCAGGCCGCGCACAGTCCGCGCAGCCAGGTAGGCGAACAGCTCGGCCTCCACGCTGTCGCCGCGCCAGCCGACCGCCTCGGCGGTCAGCACGGGCAGGCACGTGCGCAGGCCGAGCTCCCGCAGCAGCGCCGGGTTGCGCCGCCCTCCGCCGCAGACGATCAGCCCCGCGCCCCAGCCGCGCCCGCCGGGCGCGGGCGATTGGCGCAGCGCCAGCGTCACCGCCTCGGCCGTGAAGGCGGCCAGCGTCGCCGCCCCGTCCTCGGGTGAGAGGTGCTCCACGGCGGCGAGGTCGAAGTCGTAGCGGTCGAGCGATTTGGGGCCGGGCCGGGCGAAGTAGGGATGCGCCATGAGCCGCTCCAGGGCCGCGGCGTCGATGCGCCCCGCGAGCGCCAGGGCGCCTCCCGCGTCGTACCGCCCCCGGCCGTGCCGCTCGGCCCAGAGGTCGAGCAGGCCGTTGGCCGGGCCGGTGTCGAGCGCGGTCAGTCCGCCGCCGGGCGCGATCAGCGTCAGGTTGGCCACCCCGCCGAGGTTCAGCACGGCGGTGGGCGGCTCCAGCCCCGCCCGGCGCGCCAGGGCCAGGTGGTAGACGGGGGCCAGCGGAGCCCCGTGTCCGCCCGCCGCCACGTCAGCCGAGCGGAAGTCGAACGCCACCGGCACGCCCGTCCTCGCCGCCAGCCGCGCCCCGTCGCCCAGCTGGCGCGTGCGGCCGGGGCGGCCCGGCTCGGGCTGCTCGTGCAGCACGGTCTGGCCGTGGAAGCCGATCAGGTCGATGTCGCTCCAGGCGAGGCGGTGCGTCCGGAGAAAGGCGTCGGCCGCCTCGAAGTGCGCGTCGGCCACCTGCGCATCTACGGCGGCGAAGCTGTTCGGCTCCGGCGCGCCACGCTCCCACCGCCGGCCAGCGCCGATCGCGGACAGCACGAGTTCGCGCAGCGCCTCCGGCAGGGGCGCCTCGCCGGCGGGGCCCAGAGTGGTGACGGTCTCGCCGTCCGTCTCGATCACGGCCATGTCGATGGCGTCGAGCGAGGTGCCGCTCATGAAGCCCAGCACGCGCACAGCCGCCCTCCCGCTCAGGTGGACGGGCGTGCTAACAGCGCGCGCCATGTCGTTCCAGCCGAAGTCCGAGCTTGTCCGCACGCTGGTCGAGCGCGGCTACCTGCACCAGTGCACCGACCTGGAGCGGCTGGACGCGCGCGCCGCTTCCGAGACGCTGACCGCCTACATCGGCTTCGACGCCACCGCCTCCTCGCTGCACGTGGGCAGCCTCGTGCAGATCATGCTGCTGCGCCGCCTGCAGCAGACCGGCCACCGCGCCGTGGCGCTGATGGGCGGAGGCACCACGCGCGTGGGCGATCCCACCGGACGGGACAGCTCGCGCGCCATGCTCTCCGACGCCGAGATCGCCGGCAACATCGAGGGCGTGTTCCAGGCGTTCGGGCCGCTGCTGCGCTTCGAGGGGCCGAACGCGGCGCTGAAGGCGAACAACGACGATTGGCTTTCCGGCTTCGGCTACGTCGAGTTCCTGCGCCTGTTCGGCACGCACTTCACGGTCAACCGCATGCTCGCCTTCGACAGCGTGCGCCTGCGGCTGGAGCGCGAGGAGGCGATGACCTTCCTCGAGTTCAACTACATGCTGATGCAGTCGGTGGACTTCCTGGAGCTCCACCGCCGCTACGGCTGCAGTCTGCAGCTCGGCGGGTCGGACCAATGGGGCAACATCGTCTCGGGCGCCGACCTCGTGCGCCGCGTCGACGGCGGCGAGGCGTTCGGCTTCACCACGCCCCTGATCACCACGAGTTCGGGCGCCAAGATGGGCAAGACGGCCGCGGGCGCGGTCTGGCTCAACGCGGACCGGCTGAGCCCGTATGCGTACTGGCAGTTCTGGCGCAACACGGAGGACGCCGACGTCGGCCGCTTCCTGCGCCTGTTCACCGACCTGCCGCTGGACGAGTGCGCCCGGCTCGAGGCGCTGGCCGGAGCCGAGATCAACGCGGCCAAGAAGGTGCTGGCCGACGAGGCCACCACGCTCCTGCACGGGCGCGAGGCGGCCGAGGCCGCCGCGAACGCCGCGCGCGCGGCGTTCGAGGAGGGCCGGCTCTCCGCCGATCTGCCGACGGTGGAGGTGGCGAGCGCGGACTTCGCCACCGGCCTCTCGCTGGCCGCCCTGACCGTGCGCGCGGGCCTGGCCGGTTCCAACGGCGAGGCGCGGCGCCTTGCGCAGGGAGGCGGACTGCGCCTGAACGACGTCGCCGTGGCCGACGCGGCGCTGGCCGTCACCCTGGCCGACATGAACGCCGAGGGCCTGATCAAGGTCGCCGCCGGCAAGAAGAAGATCGTCCTCGTCCGCCCCGTCTGACATCGGAGACCGAGCCTATGGCCGAACTGCAGAGCGGGGACAGAGCCCCGGACTTCGATCTCCCCACCGACGGCGGCGGCCGGGCGCGGCTGGCGGACTACGTGGGCCGGATGGTGGTGCTCTACGTCTACCCCAAGGACGATACGTCCGGCTGCACCAAGGAGGCGCAGGGCTTCTCCGAGCGCGCGGCCGACTTCGCCCGGGCGGGCGCGGTGGTGGTGGGCCTCTCCAAGGACCCGCCGAAGAGCCATGACAAGTTCAAGGCCAAGTACGGCCTCGACCTGGTGCTCGCCTCGGACGAGGACAGCGCCGTCATGCAGGCCTACGGCGCCTGGCAGGAGAAGAGCATGTACGGCCGCAAGTACATGGGCGCGGACCGCTCCACCTTCCTGATCGGGCCGGACGGCGTGCTCAAGCGCGTGTGGCGCTCGGTCAAGGTGCCGGGTCACGTGGACGAGGTGCTCGCCGCCGTCCAGGCGGTCTGAGACGCACCCCGCGCCGACGGGGGCGGTGGCGCAGACGTCGTGAGGCGCCCACATGCGCCTCCCGCCTTCGGAGACCTCCCATGACTGTCCGCCCCGTCCTCCTCGCCCTCGCCGCCGCACTCGCCGTCGCCGGCGCCGCCTCCGCGCAGAACGTCACCGACCGCACCAAGGAGGCCGGCCACGTCGTCGCCAAGGACACGCGCGAGACGGGCCACGTGGTGGCCAAGGACGCGCGCAAGACGGGCCACGTCGTGGCCAAGGACGCGCGCAAGGGCGGCCACGAAGTCGCCAAGGTGACCCGCAAGGCGGGCCACGAGGTCGCCAAGGCGGGTCGCGCCACCGGCCACGCCGTCGCCCAGACCGGCCGCAAGGCCAAGGCCGCCGTCACCAAGAAGCCCGCCTCGAACACCACGCAGTAAGTCTACCCCGGCTGCGGGGGGCGGGGATGAAGCGCTAGAGCAGCGCCCGCACCCGCTCCGCCGGCCGGCACACCGCGGCCCCCTTGGCGCTGGTGACGATCGGCCGCTCCACGAGCGAGGGGTCGGCCAGCAGCGCCTCGAAGATCGCCGCGTCGTCCTTCTCCAGGAGCGCGCCGCCCTCGGGCGTCTTGGCCCGCAGCACGTCGCGCGGCCCGAGCCCCAGGGCGTCGAGCACACGGCGCAGGGAGGCGCGCGTCCAGCCGCGCTCCAGGTAGCGCACCACCTCCGGCTCGATCCCCGCCTCGCGGATCGCGGCCAGCACCTTGTTGGACGTGCCGCAGCCGGGGTTGTGGAAGATCACCACCGGCCGCACGTCCTCGCGCGCCTTCACCCCCAGGCGTGTCAGGCCTCCGCCTCCGCGTCGCGCGTCACCCCCACGCGCTGGGCGAGCGAGGCGCCCATGAAGGCGTCCAGGTCGCCGTCGAGCACGCCGCCCGTGTCGCTGGTCTCCACCTCCGTCCGCAGGTCCTTCACCATCTGGTACGGCTGCAGCACGTAGCTGCGGATCTGGTGGCCCCAGCCGATGTCGGTCTTGGCGTCGGCCAGCGCCTGCGCCGCCGCCTCGCGCCGCTGCAGCTCCGCCTCGTAGAGCCGCGCGCGCAGCATCTTCCAGGCCTCGTCGCGGTTCTGGTGCTGCGAGCGGCCCATCTGGCAGGCCACCGCGATCCCCGTCGGCAGGTGCGTCAGGCGCACCGCGGAGTCCGTCTTGTTGATGTGCTGCCCGCCCGAGCCGCTCGCCCGGTAGGTGTCGGTCCGCACGTCCGACGGGTTGATGTCGATCACGATGGAGTCGTCCACCACCGGCGACACCCCCACGGACGCGAAGCTCGTGTGCCGCCGCGCCGAGCTGTCGTAGGGCGAGATGCGCACCAGCCGGTGCACGCCGCTCTCCGTCTTCAGCCAGCCGTAGGCGTTGGGGCCCTTCACCTGCAGGGTGGCGCTCTTGATGCCCGCCTGCTCGCCCGGCGTCTCCTCCAGGATGTCGACGGTGTAGCCGTGGGCGGTGGCCCAGCGCGTGTACATGCGCATCAGCATGTTGGCCCAGTCGGCGCTCTCCGTGCCGCCCGCGCCCGAGTTCACCTCCACGAAGGCGTCGTTGGCGTCGGCCTCGCCGGAGAGCAGCGCCTCCAGCTCCGCCCGCGCCGCGCGCTCCTTCAGCTTGCGGAGCGTGGCGGCCGCCTCGTCACCGACGGAGCTGTCGTCCTCCATCTCGGCGAGCTCGGCCAGCTCCACCGCGTCGCGCGCCTCGCGCTCGAGGGCGCGCACGGCCTCGATCTGGTCGGCGAGGCGCGAGCGCTCGCGCGTGACGGCCTGCGCCTCCTCAGGCTTGTCCCACAGCGTCGGGTCCTCGACCCGCGCGTTCAGCTCGTCGAGACGTCGGAGGGCCGGGTCCCAGTCAAAGTCTCCTCCTGAGCAGAGCGGTGCTCTGCTCGATGTCGGCCGCGAGGGCCGTGACATCCGCGCGCATGGGGTCGTCGTCCTTGTTCGAGGGCCGCGAGATAGGCCGCGCCGGTCGCCCGCGCAACGCGCAGCGGCGCACGCTCCG
>CAXTBN010000088.1:0-8334 GCA_964242895.1 uncultured Caulobacteraceae bacterium
GTGCCGACCCACGCCGAGGCCAAGGACGTGCTCGCCGCCGCCATGTTGCGCTACGCCCGCGGCGAGGCGGAGGCCGGCCCCGTGCAGGCGCCCGCGGCGCAGAGCGACCGCCCGACGGTGACGCTGCTGGGCGAGATGTTCCCCGCCGACCCGGTGGGGATCGGCATGATGCTGGAGCCCATGGGCTTGGCCGCCGGCCCAGTCGTCCCCACCCGCGAGTGGCGTGAGCTCTACGCCGCGCTGGACTGCGCGGCGGTGGCGGCGATCCACCCCTTCTACACGGCCTCCGTCCGCGAGTTCACCGCCGCCGGACGCAAGACTGTGGGCTCCGCGCCCGTGGGCCGCGACGGCACGGCGGCCTGGCTGGACGCGATCGGCGACGCCTGCGGCGTGGCGCGGTCGCAGATCGACGCGGCCAAGACCAAGGTGCTGGGCGCCATCGCCGGCGCGCTCGCCGCCAAGCCGATCAAGGGCCGCATCACCGTCTCCGGCTACGAGGGCTCCGAGCTCCTGGTCGCGCGCCTGCTGATCGAGAGCGGTGCGGAGGTGCCCTACGTCGGCACCGCCTGCCCGCAGACCGCCTGGAGCGACCCCGACCGCGAGTGGCTGGAGGCGCACGGCGCCCGCGTGCAGTACCGCGCCTCGCTGGAGCAGGACCTCGCCGCCTTCGAAGAATACGGCCCCGACCTGGCCATCGGCACCACGCCCGTGGTGCAGCACGCCAAGCAGAAGTCGGTCCCGGCACTTTACTTCACCAACCTGATCTCCGCGCGCCCGCTGATGGGCGTGGCGGGAGCGGGCTCCCTGGCGACGGTGGTCAACGCCGCGCTGGCCAACAAGGGCCGCTTCGACAAGATGAGCGCCTTCTTCGAGGGCGTCGGCGCCGGCGACACCGCCGGCGTGTGGTCGGATCTTCCCGTCGCCCGGCCCGAGTTCAAGGCGCGCTACGCCAAGCAGGCCGCCGCGCTCCGCGCCGCGGAAGGCGCGGTGGGCACGTGACGCTGATCCTCGATCACGACCGGGCCGGCGGCTACTGGGGCGCCGTCTACGCCTTCACGGCCATCAAGGGCCTGCAGGTGATCATCGACGGGCCGGTGGGCTGCGAGAACCTGCCCGTCACCAGCGTGCTGCACTACACAGACGCCCTGCCCCCGCACGAGCTGCCCATCGTGGTCACCGGGCTCGGCGAGGAGGAGCTCGGCAAGACGGGCACCGAGGCCGCCATGAAGCGCGCCTGGAGCACGCTCGACCCCGACCTGCCCGCCGTGGTGGTCACGGGCTCCATCTCCGAGATGATCGGCGGCGGCGTGACGCCCGAGGGCACCAACATCGCCCGCTTCCTGCCGCGCACCATCGACGAGGACCAGTGGCAGAGCGCCGACCGGGCGCTCACCTGGCTGTGGACGCAGTACGGCCCGAAGAAGGGTCCGCCGAAGCTCCGCGAGCGGGTCGAGGGCGCCAAGCCCAAGGTCAACATCGTCGGCGCCACCTACGGCATGTTCAA
Source organism: uncultured Caulobacteraceae bacterium (assembly GCA_964242895.1). Taxonomy (GTDB): domain Bacteria; phylum Pseudomonadota; class Alphaproteobacteria; order Caulobacterales; family Caulobacteraceae; genus JASLDZ01. The sequence goes on from CAXTBN010000088.1 coordinate 1,505, forward strand.
CCTGCCGAGCGACCTCGCCGAGGTGCGCCGCCTCGTCGAGGGCATCGGGGCCGAGGTGAACATGGTGTTCCCGCTGGGAAGCCATCTCGCCGACATCCGCAAGCTCGGCGAGGCCGAGGTCAACGTCTGCCTCTACCGCGAGTTCGGCCGCAACCTGTGCGAGACGCTGGAGCGGCCGTACCTGCAGGCGCCCATCGGCATCGAGTCCACCACCCTGTTCCTGCGCAAGCTGGGCGAGCTGACGGGCCTCGATCCCGAGCCGTTCATCGCGCGCGAGAAGCACACCACGCTGAAGCCCGTGTGGGACCTGTGGCGATCGGTGACGCAGGACTTCTTCGGCACCGCCAGCTTCGCGGTGGTGGCCAACGAGACCTACGCGCGCGGCCTGCGCAACTACCTCGAGGGCGACCTGGGCCTGCCCTGCACCTTCGCCATCTCGCGCCGGGCCGGCTCCAAGTCCGACAACGAGGCGGTGCGGGAAGCCATCGCCAAGACGCCGCCGCTGGTGATGTTCGGCAGCTTCAACGAGCGCATGTACATGGCCGAGTGCGGGTCGCGCGCGACCTACGTGCCGGCCAGCTTCCCGGGCGCGGTGATCCGCCGGCATACGGGCACGCCCTTCATGGGCTACGCGGGCGCCACCTACCTCGTGCAGGAGGTGTGCAACGCGCTGTTCGACGCGCTCTTCCACATCCTCCCTCTGGCCTCGGCCATGGACAAGGCGGAGGCCACGCCCGCGCGCCGCCACGTGGAGCTGGCGTGGGACGACGACGCCAAGGCGGCCTTCGACGAGATGGTCGAGTCGCAGCCCGTGCTGGTGCGGATCTCCGCCGCCAAGCGGCTGCGCGACGCCGCCGAGCGCAGCGCGCGGCTGGCCGGCGAGGCGCGGGTGTCGGCCGCGCGCATCTCCGCCGCCCAGGCCGCGGTCGTCTCGGGACGGGCGGCGTGAGCCCTCTCCCTCTTCAGTTTCGGGCTGGAGCCGCCGACGCGCGGTTCGCCCTCACGGAGTTCGGGTCCGCTGCTGCGGGGTCGAGCGCGTCGCGGCGGTGGTCGTCGTGGCGGATGGTGTCCTCGGGTCGCGCTCGGTCACGGGCGGGGGGCTGCGGCGCCGAACCATGGAGAAGGTAAGGTGGAAAGAGACATCGCCACTGGAAGCCTTTCCGGACTGACGGAAGCCGAAGCGAAGGAATTCCACAAGATCTTCTTGGGGAGCTTCATCGCCTTCACGCTGATCGCGATCGTGGCGCACATCCTGGTGTGGAACTGGCGGCCTTGGCTGCCCGGACCCAACGGGTACGCCGAGCTCACGACCCACGTGAAGATGGCCCATCAGTCGCTCATGTCATTCCTGGCTTAGGGAGAAAACGACATGTGGAGGATGTGGCAACTATTCGACCCCCGTCGGGCTCTGATCGGGCTCTTCGTATTCCTGTTCACCCTGGCTCTGCTGATCCACTTCATCCTGCTCAGCACGCCGCGGTTCAATTGGATCGAAGGGCCGACGATGAAGAAGCCGGCGGCCGCCGCCCAGCTGACCCCGGACGCTCCGGCCAGGTTGGGTTGACGAACACGGCGGCGGACGGAACCGGCAGGGCCGGGGCCGTCCGCCGACCGGAAATCATCCGGCGCGGACCAACCGCGTCGATTCATCCGGGGCGGGAGGCTCCACCATGGCTCTGTTGAGCTTCGAGCGGAAATACAGGGTGCGCGGGGGCACGCTGATCGGCGGCGACCTGTTCGACTTCTGGATCGGCCCTTTCTACGTGGGCTTCTTCGGCGTCACCTCGGCCTTCTTCGCCATCCTGGGCACCGCGCTCATCGTCTACGGCGCGGCGATGGGGCCGACCTGGAACATCTGGCGCATCAACATCTCGCCGCCGGACGTGGCCTACGGCCTGTCCATGGCGCCGTTCAAGGCCGGCGGGCTGTGGCAGGCCATCACGGTGTGCGCCTTCGGCGCCTTCTCGTCGTGGGCGCTTCGCGAGGTGGAGATCTCGCGCAAGCTGGGCATCGGCCTGCACGTGCCGTTCGCCTTCGGCGTGGCCATCCTCGCCTTCTTCACGCTGCAGGTGATCCGCCCCGTGCTGCTGGGCGCTTGGGGCAACGCCTTTCCGTACGGCATCTTCAGCCACCTCGAGTGGGTTTCGAACACGGGCTACAAGTATCTGAACTTCCACTACAACCCTGCGCACATGATCGCGGTGTCGTTCTTCTTCGCCACCACCTTCGCCCTGTCGCTGCACGGCGGCCTGATCCTGTCGGCGGCCAATCCTGGCGGCGGTGGAACGGTGAAGACGCCCGAGCACGAGGACACCTTCTTCCGCGACGTCATGGGCTATTCGGTCGGCACGCTCGGCATCCACCGGGTGGGACTGTTCCTGGCGCTGTCTGCGGGTGTGTGGAGCGCGATCTGCATCGTGATCTCCGGGCCGGTCTGGGCCAACGGCTGGCCGGAGTGGTGGAACTGGTGGCGCAACCTGCCGATCTGGTCGCAGTAGGAGAGGGGTAGGAACCATGGCCACCTATCAGAACATCTTCACCCAAGTGCAGGTGCGAGGGACGCCCGAGCGCGGCGTCGCCCTGCCCATCGTCGACATGCCCCGCACGCGAGGCGTCAGCTTCAACCGGCTGCTGGGCCTGCTCGGCAACGCCCAGGTCGGGCCGATCCACCTGGGCTTCACGGGCGTCGCCTCGCTGGTCGCAGGCTTCATCGCCTTCGAGATCATCGGGCTGAACATGTGGGCGTCGGTCGGGTGGGACCCGGTGCAGTTCCTGCGCCAGCTGCCCTGGCTGTCTCTTCAGCCGCCGGGGCCGGAGTACGGCCTCAGCATCCTGCCGCCGCTGCAGGAGGGTGGCTGGTGGCTGATCGCCGGCTTCTTCCTGACGACTTCGGTGCTCCTGTGGTGGACGCGCACCTACCGGCGTGCGCGGGCCCTGGGCATGGGCACGCACGTCGCCTGGGCCTTCGCCGCCGCCATCTGGCTTTACCTGGTGCTCGGCTTTATCCGCCCGGTGCTGATGGGCAGCTGGAGCGAGGCCGTGCCCTTCGGCATCTTCCCGCACCTGGACTGGGTGGGGGCCTTCTCGATCCGCTACGGCAACCTGTTCTACAATCCGTTCCACTGCCTCTCGATCGTCTTCCTCTACGGCTCGACGCTGCTGTTCGCGATGCACGCGTCCACCGTGCTGGCCATCAGCCGCTACGGCGGCGACCGCGAGCTGGAGCAGATCACCGACCGGGGCACGGCCTTCGAGCGCGGCGCGCTGTTCTGGCGCTGGACCATGGGCTTCAACGCCACCGCCGAGTCGATCCATCGCTGGGCGTGGTGGTTCGCGGTGCTGACGCCGATCTCTGGCGGGCTCGGCATCCTGCTCACCGGGACGGTGGTCGACGACTGGCACGGCTGGGCTGTGACGCACGGGTACGCCTACAGCCAATAGCAGCGCTCCTTACGCCGCCCGTTCCGGGCGAAGGTGGGGAGCTGGACGACGGTTCAGGAACCGGGCGCGGGCACTCCGCGCCCGAGTTCGTTGCGGCCGAAAGGCCGGTTCAGCTGCACGATCTTGGCGTTGAGCGCGATGGCGAACGCCACCCAGAGCAGGTAGGGCGCGAGCAGCCACGGAGCGAGGGCTGAGTATGGCGCCAAGCCCAACGTCAGCGCGAGCACCGACAGCCACAGCAGCGGGGCCTCGACCAGCGCCCAGTCGGGCCGCCTCAGCGTGAAGAACAGCGGGCTCCAAAGGGCGTGCAGCACCATGTTGACGCTGAACAGCGTGCCGATCAGCCAGCGGGCCGCATCGTCGGGCGCGTGGCTCCAGGCGAGCACGCCCGCCCAGGCGGCGAGCGCCAGGATCACCGTCCAGGCCGGGCCGAACAGCCAATTCGGCGGATTCCAGCTCGGCTTGCGTAACGCCGCATACCAGGCGCCCACCTGCGTCATCAGCCCTCCGACCACGAGCAGGGCCAGGGTGAGCGCGACGGCGACGGCGATGGTGGCGGCGATGGCGCGGTCCTCCTGACGCCGTCCTGGCCGGACAGCACGCAGACGGAACGCGCGAGACGGGGCGGACGCTCCCGCCCGCACACTCAGTGCGAGACGTTCCGCCAGATCTGCTTGTAGGAGAAGAACAGCAGCGTCGCGAAGCCGATCAGGTACAGCAGCACCGCCACGCCCGACTGCTTGCGCTCCGACTGGTGCGGGTCGGACGACCAGGCCAGGAAGGCGGCCACGTCCTTGGCTTCCTGGTCGGTGCTCGACTTAGTGCCGTCGTCGAATGACACGCGGTCGGGCACCAGCTGGAACGGCATGGCGATGAAGCCGCCCGGCGGCACCTTGTCCTTCGGGCCCTTCCAGTAGGAACTCAGGTCGCCCGGCATGTAGGGATTGTAGTACTTGCCGTCCGGCACCTCGAGGCCGGCGGGCGGGTCCACGTATCCCGACAGCAGGCTGTGCACATAGTCCGCGCCGCCCTCGCGGGCGCGCACGATCACCGACAGGTCGGGCGGCAGGGCGCCGCCGTTGGCCGCGCGGGCGGCCGCCTCATTGGCGAAGGGCGCCTTGAAGTGGTCGGCGGGCGTGGCCGGCCGCTGGACGGCGTCGCCCGTGTCCTGGTCGATGTCGGGCACCTGCACCGCGGCGGCGATCGCCTTCGTGTAGGGGCTCTGGATCGGGTTCGGATAGCGTTTGTCGTAGAAGGGGCCGCTCGCCTGGGCCAGGTTGCGATAAGCCATCAGGTTCATGGAGTGGCAGCTGGAGCAGACCTCCGCATACACCTTGAACCCGCGCTGGAGCTGCGCCTGGTCGAATCGGCCCAGCGGGCCGTTGAAGGTCCAGGCCACCTTCTGCGGCTCCTGGGCGGTCGTCCTGGCCGACGCGGCCGACCCGAGACCGAGGGCGAGAAGACCGATCGCAGCCCCTGCGGCGATGATACGGCGCTGCATCGAAGCCTGAAACCTTCTTTCCGGACAACGGATAGAGCCGGCCGGAGGCGGCGTCCGCCGGGCCGCCCGGCCCGCGCCTCACTTAGAGCGGCCGCCGCGGTGTTGCAACCGAGCGCGACGCGCTCGTGCATCCCGCCGAGAGTGCGCGCGGAACGCCGGCGAGGGCGCAGCGTTGCCATAGTCAGCCGCGAAGACGGCCGGGGTCGTGGCCCCAACCCTGGAACTGGGAGGTTCTCCATGCGTCCGACCCGCTTCACGCCCGTCGCGGCGGTCCTGTGCGCCTCCGCGGCGCTGACCGGGCTTCCGGCCTCCGCCAAGGTCACGGCTCAATCGGCGCATTGCTCAGCGACGGCCAAGGAGCAGGGGCTTACGGGCGCCCGGCGCACGACCTTCATCAGGTCGTGCCTGCGAGGCCCCCTCGCGGCGGCCCGGCCGACCGCGCCCACCGCGCCGTCGCAGGAGTCGCAGGCGGTCACCAAGCCGAGCGGCGTCGACCGCACCACGCGCACGCGCCAGTGCGGCGAGGAGGCGGATCGCAAGCATCTCGCGGCGAAGGACCGCAAGGCGTTCCAGCTGTCGTGCCTGGCCACGGCCGGCCCGGTCAGCGAGGGCGAGACGGGCACGAAGGAGCCGCATCCCGCCAACCAGATCAAAGGCATCGGCGTGAACAACTACAAGCCCAACGCCACGCCGGCCCGCTCGCATCCGGACCCAAACCCGCCGGCGGCCGCCAAACCCCAGCCCTGATGCACGGCCGCGACGCCGCGTCGAAGCCTGCTCTGGCTCAGGGCGGCGGTCGTCGGCGACCTGCGGCGGGTTCGCCCGCTGCGCCGCTGATCTCAAGCTCCAGGCGTCGCCGTTGAGCAGAAACGAGTGGGCGTCGGCCCGGGTGTGTCCGCCTGCGGAGCTGTGGCGCAGAGCGGGGCGGCGGCGTTCGGGACGGGGACGCGGGGCAGATCCAGGGCGTCCCGATCCACGAAGCCGTCACCGACGGCGGTCGAAACGCGGCACCACCGGCCCGTGCACCCGAGCACCCGCACGTGGACGTCGTGTTCCACCTCGTCCAGCGCCTCCGCCGTCTCGCTCGGGCCCGCGCGCAGGTAGGTGGACCATCCCACCGTCGCCGAACCCGCCGACGCAGGAGCTCCGGCCAGGAGGATCGCGAGCATTAGGGCGTCCATCACGCTTGACCCTCACTTGTGTCCAGGCTTATTGACACATAGTGCTCGCGGCGGAAAGCGGGCGTCCGTCCAGCCTTTCCGTGCGGGTGACATCTCATGCCCATGCTCAGCTATGAGCAGAAGTATCGGATAAGGGGTGGCCCGCTCATCGGCGGCGACCTTTTCGACTTCTGGGTCGGCCCGTTCTACGTCGGCGCCTTCGGCGTGACCGCGGTGCTGTTCTCCATCCTCGGAACGGCGCTGATCGTCTACGGCGCGGCGATCGGGCCGACCTGGGCGCTGTTCCGGATCAGCATCGACCCGCCGCCGCTCGCCTACGGCCTGGGCTTCGCGCCGCTGAAGGAGGGCGGCCTGTGGCAACTGATCACCGTCTGCGCGCTCGGCGCCTTCATCTCCTGGGCGCTGCGCCAGGTGGAGATCGCGCGCAAGCTGGGCATGGACCTGCACGTGCCGATCGGCTTCTCGGCGGCGATCATCGCCTACGTGGCGCTGGTGGTGATCCGCCCCCTCATGCTCGGCGCCTGGGGCTATGGCTTCCCTTACGGGATCATGAGCCACCTCGATTGGGTGTCGAACACCGGCTACCAGTACCTGCACTTCCACTACAATCCCGCGCACATGATCGCGGTGACGTGCTTCTTCACCACGACGTTGGCGCTCGGCATGCACGGCGGCGAGATCCTGTCCGCGGTGAACCCCGGCAAGGG
>CAXTBN010000089.1:0-8208 GCA_964242895.1 uncultured Caulobacteraceae bacterium
GGCTGCCTGCCGGCGCTGGTGCCGATCCCGGTGTTCTTCGCGCTGTCGAAGGTGTTCACCGTCGCCATCGAGATGCGCCACGCCCGCTTCCTGGGCGTGCCCGACCTGTCGTTCCAGGAGCCGGACACGCTTTGGAACCTGTTCGGCCTGATCCCGTGGCACGTCGCCTCGACGCCGGTGATCGGGTCCTTCCTCGACGGAGCGGGTCCTCTGCACATCGGCATCATCGCCGTGCTCTACGGCTGCACGCAGTTCCTGCTGCAGTCCATGAGCCCGCAGACGCAGGGGATCGATCCGGCGCAGAGGCAGATCTTCCAGCTGATGCCGATCATGATCACCTTCTTCATGGCGCACGTGGCGGCGGGTCTGCTGATCTACTGGGTGTGGTCGACCATGCTGACCATCGTGCAGCAGTACGTGATCATGCACCGGCACGGCACGGAGAACCCCATCGACAACCTTCTGGCTCGGCTGCGGGGCGGCAGGGCCGTGACGGCCTGACCCGGTGGAGCTCGTCGGGCACGAGGCTGAGTGGTCGCCCGACGCGCTGGAGGCGGCGCGCGTGCTGTTCGCGCAGGAGTGCCGCTTCCTGATGGGCGCCGCCAAGCTGGAGCAGCTGCCGCCCCCCGACCTGCCGGAGGTGGCCTTCGCCGGCCGCTCCAACGTGGGCAAGTCGTCGCTGATCAACGCGCTCACCGGCCGCCACGACCTGGCGCGCGCCTCCAACGCACCCGGCCGCACGCGCGAGGTGAACCTGTTCCTGCTCGCCGAGCAGGTGCGGCTCGTGGACCTGCCGGGCTACGGCTTCGCCAGCGCCGACAAGAAGACGGTGGCGCGCTTCCAGAACCTCGGTCGCAGCTACCTGCGCGGGCGGCCCAACCTGAAACGCGTCTACCTCCTGATCGACGCGCGCCACGGCCTCAAGCCGCCCGACCGCGAGGCGCTGGATGCGCTCGACCTCGCCGCCGTGAGCTATCAGGTGGTGCTGACGAAGGCGGACAAGCTGCGCCCGGCCAGCGACCTGGTGCAGGTGGAGCGGGAGACGCTGCGGGCCTTGGCCAAGCGCCCGGCCGCCTTCCCGCGCGTGGCGTCGACCTCGTCGTCCACCGGCCTGGGCCTGCCCGAGCTGCGGGCGGAGGTCGCGGCGGCGATGGCGGTCTAGAACGAGCCGCTGCGCCGCACCTCGCCGAAGCGCCAGGACATGACGGCGACGCCGATCGCGAAGCCCGCGAGCACCACCCAGGGCGTCCAGCTGAAGGCGAGGTGCAGACCTCGCCACGCCAGCGCCACGCCGACGGCCAGGTTGCACGCGCCCCACACGGCGTTCACCAGCGGCGACGAGGGGCCGCGTCCGCGCGGCGTGGCGAAGGGCGTCGGGAAGGGCTCGCCCCGCGCGCCGGCCGCCAGGTGCGGGACGGCGTTGCCGAGCACCAGGCCGGCGAGGAACAGCAGAAGGTAGGACATCGGCGCCTCCGTCGGGCGCGGCCCACGCGGTCAGCCGCCGCCCACGCCCTCCACCACCTTGCCCGTGCCGGCGCACACGGGACAGGGCCGGCCGTCGTGCTCGCCCGAGCCGCCGCAGTGCGGGCACACGTTCTCGCCCGTACCCGGCGTGCCGGACGGGGCGTCGTCGCCCGGAGCGGGGGCGGTGGGGTCTTCGGCCATGGTCGCATCCTCCGAGGAGCTCAACCGCGCAGCGCCGTTTCCGCTCCCCTCCCCGGGCCAAACCGTCTACACGCGCGCGCCATGACCGACGCCATGACGCCGGAGGAGGAAGCCGGCTGGGCCACCGCCCACACCCTGGCCGAGGCGCTCCCCTTCATCTCCGCCTACGACCGCGAGACCGTGGTCATCAAGTACGGCGGCCACGCCATGGGTGAGGAGTCGGTCGCCAAGACCTTCGCCGCCGACGCCGTGCTGCTGAAGCTGCTGGGCGTGCATCCGGTCGTGGTGCACGGCGGCGGTCCGCAGATCAGCCGGATGCTGGAGAAGGCGGGCGTCCAGTCCACCTTCATCGACGGCCTGCGCGTGACCGACGAGGCGACCATGGAGGTGGCCGAGATGGTCCTGTCCGGCGCCATCAACAAAGAGATCGTCCACTACATCAACCGCGCGGGCGCCGACGCCGACGTGCGCGGCGTGGGCCTGTCGGGCAAGGACGCGCGGCTGATCACGGTGGAGAAGGCGCACCGCACGCGCGTCGATCCCGACAGCCGCATCGAGCAGGCCATCGACCTCGGCTTCGTGGGCGAGCCCAGCCGAGTGGATCCCAAGATCGTCGAGGCGCTGATCTACGCCGACCAGGACTACGTGCCCGTGATCGCGCCCATCGGCGTCTCCGACGAGGGCGAGACCTACAACATCAACGCAGACACCGCGGCGGGGGCTATCGCGGGCGCGCTCCGCGCCAAGCGCATGCTGCTGCTCACCGACGTGGTCGGCGTGCTCGACGCCGCGGGCGAGCTGATCCGTCAGCTGACCTGTGCGGAAGCGCGCGAGCTGATCGCCAGCGGCGTGGCCAGCGGCGGCATGATCCCCAAGCTGGAGACCGCCGTCGCGGCCGTGGAGAGCGGCGTCAGCGCCGTGGTGATCCTCGACGGGCGCCGCCCCCACGCCATGCTGGTGGAGCTGTTCAGCGAGCACGGCGCGGGCACCCTGGTATGCCGCTGACCGCCGCCCCTTCCGGCGGTCTCGCCGCCGCCGAGCCGCCGCCCAGCGCGGACCTGCGCCACGTCGACACCTGGTTGTTCGACCTGGACAACACGCTTTACCCACAGGGCACCGAGTTCGTCACGCTGATCGAGGGCCGCATGACCGCCTTCGTGCAGCGTGAGACGGGGCTGCCGAACGACGAAGCCTACGCCCTCCAGAAGCGCTACCTGCACGAGCACGGCGCCACGCTCGCCGGGTTGATGGCGCACCACGCCGGGATCGATCCGCACGCCTTCCTGGACGAGGTGCACGACGTTTCGACCGACAGCCTGCAGCCCGATCCGACGCTCAACGCGGTGCTGGCGGCCCTGCCCGGGCGGCGGCTGATCTTCACCAACGGCCACGCGGCGCACGCCGAGCGCGTGCTGGAGCGCCTGGGCCTGAGCCATCTCTTCTCCGAGGTGTTCCACCTGGAGTCGGCGGACCTCGTGCCCAAGCCCGACCTGCGCACCTTCCACCGGATGATGGAGGCGCACGCCGTGGTCCCCGGCTCGACCGCCTTCTTCGAGGACTCGGTCAAGAACCTCGCTCCCGCAGCCGAGCTCGGCATGACCACGGTGTTGGTCGGCCGGAGCGCCGGCGCCGACAGCAGCGCCTTCATCGACCACCGCACGGGCGACCTCGCCGGCTTCCTGGCCCGCGCCCGCACCTCCGCCGAGCCCTGACCCGATGACGCCAGACCTCGCCGCCCTCGAAGGGGAGATCGACGCCGCCTGGGAGGACCGCGCCGTCCTCTCGCCCGACGCCAAGGGCGGCGTGCGCCGTGCGGTGAAGGAGTCGATCCGCCTGCTCGACCGCGGCGAGGCGCGCGTGGCGGAGAAGCGCGACGGCGTCTGGATCACGCACCAGTGGCTGAAGAAGGCTGTGCTGCTCTCCTTCCGCCTCGCCGACAACGGCCCGATGGGCGGCCATCACGCTCCCGGCCCGTGGTGGGACAAGGTCCCCGCCAAGTGGGAGGACTGGCGCGCCGACGAGTGGCGCGAAGCCGGCTTCCGCGCCGTGCCCGGCGCGGTCGTGCGCCGCGGCGCCTTCGTCGGGCGCAACGCCGTGCTGATGCCCTCCTTCGTCAACATCGGCGCCTACGTCGGCGAGGGGACCATGGTCGACACCTGGGCCACCGTGGGCTCCTGCGCCCAGATCGGCGCGGGCGTGCACCTGTCGGGCGGCGCGGGCATCGGCGGCGTGCTCGAGCCGCTGCAGGCCAACCCCACCATCATCGAGGACGGCTGCTTCATCGGCGCCCGCTCGGAGGTGGCGGAGGGCGTGATCGTCGAAGAGGCCGCCGTGCTCTCCATGGGCGTGTTCCTGAGCGCCTCCACCAAGATCGTCGACCGCGCCACCGGCGAGGTCCACCGCGGCCGCGTGCCCGCCTACAGCGTCGTGGTGCCGGGCGTGCTGCCCGACCCGGCGGGCGGCGTGGGCCTCGCCTGCGCGGTGATCGTCAAGACCGTCGATGCGCAGACGCGCTCGAAGACCAGCGTCAACGAGCTCCTGCGAGACTGACACCGCTCACGCCGAGCGGAAGCGCCGGTCACCGTACGGCATGCCGTCCTTGCGCGTGAACCCCGCGCCGCCGGCCTCCAGGTGCATGTCGATGTCCGGGTAGGTGGCGCCGTCGCCGCCCGGCAGGCGCGTGCCGACCTCCAGCATCACGGCCTCCGCGCCCGATCGGTTCTGGAAGCAGTGGCCGTCTGGCACGCCGGCCTTGAAGCCCGCGCAGTCGCCCGGGCGCATGACCTCCTCGCCCGCGTCGGTCACCATCACCACCTCGCCCTCCAGCACGAACACGAACTCGTCCTCGCCGTGCTGCCAGTGCCGCTGGCTCGACCACTGGCCGGGCGGCAGCCGCAGGAGGTTCACGCCGAACTGGTCCAGCCCCGCCGCGTCGCCGAGCCGCCAGCGGCGGCGGCCGAGGCAAGGCTCGGCGTAAGGGTCGGGGTAGCTCGTGCCAGCGCGGGTGGGGGCGGAGGCGATGTCGATCTTCTTCAACGGTGGCTCCTCGTTTGCGCGCCGGCGCGCCCCATCCTAATGCCGCGGGCATGGACGCCGACAGCCTCCGCGACCCCGTCGCCCTCGCTCGCGAGCTCATCCGCCGCCCTTCCGTCACCCCCACCGACGCCGGCGCCATGGACCTGGTGCAAGGCTGGCTGGAGCCCTTGGGCTTCACCTGCCGCCGCATGCCGTTCGGCGGCGTGGAGAATGTATACGCCCGCCGCGGCGAGGGGGGGACGAACCTCTGCTTCGCCGGCCACGTGGACGTGGTGCCGGCGGGCGACGCGGCCGCCTGGAGCGTCGATCCCTTCGCCGGCGAGGTCCGTAACGGCGTGCTCCTGGGGAGGGGCGCGGTCGACATGAAGGGCGCCGTCGCCGCCTGGGTCGCCGCCGTCGCCCGCGCCGGCGACGTCCCTGGCTCCCTGTCGCTGCTGATCACCGGCGACGAGGAGGGCGTGGCTGTGAACGGCACGCGCAAGGTGGTCGAGGCGCTCCTGGCCGAGGGCGAGCGCATCGACGCCTGCGTGGTCGGCGAGCCCACCAACGTCGAGGCGCTGGGCGACATGGTCAAGATCGGCCGCCGCGGCAGCTTCCACGCGTGGGTGACGGTGGAGGGCGTGCAGGGCCACGCGGCCTATCCCCACCGCGCCGCCAACCCCGTGCCCGTGCTGATCGAGGCGCTGCACCGCATGATCACGGCGACGCTCGACGAGGGCCACCCCGGCTTCCAGCCCTCGAACCTGCAGGTGACGGAGCTTGAGGTCGGCAACCCCGCCGCCAACGTGATCCCGCCCCGCGCCCGCGGCCGGCTCAACATCCGCTTCAACCCGCACTGGACGGGCGAGCGGCTGACGCGGTGGATGGAGGAGGTGTGCGCCGACGCAGGCCGCGGCTTCGCCGGAACCGTGAGCGTGGAGGCGCGCACCTCGGGCGAGGCGTTCCTCACCCCGCCGGGCGCGTTCAGCACGCTGGTGGCCGAGGCGGTGCGCGAGGCCACCGGCCGCGATCCGGAGCTGTCCACCTCCGGCGGCACGTCGGACGCGCGCTTCATCCGCGCCCTGTGCCCCGTCGTGGAGTTCGGACTGGTCGGCTCGACCATGCACATGGTCGACGAGCGGACGCCGCTCGCCGATCTCGAGGCGCTGACGCAGGCGTACGAGGGGATCATCCGCCGCTTCGCAGCGGCGGCCTGACGACCCGTCGAGAAACGGCGGAGCCGGCCTGGGCCGGCCCCGCGCCCGGCTTACGCCAGGTTGACGTTCTCGGCCGCAGCCTTGCCCGTCTTCCGGTCGGTGCCGACCTGGAAGGACACGCGCTGGCCCTCGTTGAGGCTGCGCAGGCCCGAGCGCTCCACCGCCGAGATGTGCACGAACACGTCCGCGCCGCCGTTCTCGGGCTGGATGAAGCCGAAGCCCTTGGTGGTGTTGAAGAACTTCACCACGCCGGTGACCTCGGGGCCCGACGCGGTCGAACCGCCGCCACCGCCGCCGTAACCACCGCCGCCGCCACCACCGTAGCCGCCACCGCCGCCGCCGTAGCCGCCGCCGCCGCCCGCGCCGAAGCCGCCGCGCTCACGCGGGGGACGCGCCGGCCGGTCACCGTACCCGCCACCGCCGCCGCCGCCGCCGCCGAAGCCGCCGCCCGAGCCGGGAGGCGCCGCCTCGGTGACCACGAGGTTGTCGGCCGAGGACTTGCCCGTGCGCCGGTCGGCCACGAGCTCGTACTCCACCTTGTCGCCCTCGTTCAGGCTCGAAAGCCCCGCGCGCTCCACCGCACTGATGTGCACGAACACATCACCCGACCCGTCCGTCGGCTCGACGAAGCCGAAACCCTTGGTTCCGTTGAACCACTTGACCGTACCGTTCGCCATCGAAGAAATCCGCCGTCTCGCTCAGTTCGCCCCCATTTCGGGCGATCCGTCATCGCACGTTATCGTGCATCCGTCGCGGGAAACCTTGCAAACGGAGATTCGCTCCCAAAGGGCGTCGAATCGGCCGCCCGTCAGGCCCGGCCGCCGCTCGCGGCGAGGTAGGCGAGCGCGGCGGGGGTGAGCTCGAAGCGGGGCTCCTCGGCGGGGAGCGGGCCGGCGGGCGCCACGTCCAGGGCGTCGCCCGCGCCCGCGTCCAGCACGCGGAAGATCTCGTCCTCGCACTCGTCCCAGATCACGCCCACGTCCGCCAGCCGCGGCGCCTCGCGGCCGAGCGGGCCGGCGATCACCGGGTCGGCCATGCGCCGCGCCGACAGGCGGTAGAGCGTGCGCCCGCCGCCCACGTCGACGCTGACGTCGGCGTACTGCAGCACCGCGTTGATCAACTCGCCCGAGGGCGGCGCGTGCCGCATGGCGCGCGGCGACGTCATCAGCGTGCGGCGCCCGGCGGCGGTGAGGCGCTTGGCGGGGGTGCGGGCGGCGGCCATGGGATCGCTCCATCTGTCTCGACGGATGCGGTATGACAGGCCCTTGCGTCACATCTGGACGCAGCGGAGCCGCGTCATGCGCCACGAGAAGGCGGCCACCCTGCTGCGGCTCGCCCGCGCCCTCGCCGGCTCGGCCGAGGGGCTCACGCTCGACGAGATGGGCCGCGCCGCGGGCACCGACCGGCGCACCACCGAGCGCATGCGCGACGCCCTGTGGGAGCTATTCCCCGAGATGGAGGCGCTGCCCGATCCGCCCACCAAGCGCTTCCGCATCCCCGCGGGCCTCGACGGCTTCCTCAACGCCCCCACCGCGGACGAGCTGGCGGCCCTGGGTTCGGCCGCGTCCGACCTGGAGGCGCAGGGCGCAGGGGTGCGCGCCGCCTCGCTGCGCACCCTGGAGCGCAAGGTGCTCGCCGCCCTGCGCGCGCCCGCCCGCCGCCGCATCGCGCCCGACCTGGAGGCGCTGCTGCAGGCGGAGGCCATCGCCGTGCAGGCGGGCCCCCGCCCGGCGGAGGACGACGCCGTGCTCGGCGCCGTGCGCGAGGCGCTGAAGGCCGGCCGCGCCCTGCGCTTCGCCTACGCCGGCGGCTCCACGCCCGGGCGGCCGCGCGAGGTGACGCCCTACGGCCTGCTGTTCGGCCGGGCCAACTACCTGGTGGCCGCCGAGGCGGGCCCGGGCGGCGGCGAGGGCGAGCCGCGCAACTGGCGCCTCGACCGGCTGGGCGGGGTGGAGGTGCTCGACCGGCCGGCGCTGCGCCCGGAGGGTTTCTCGCTGCAGGCCTACGCCGACCGCTCCTTCGGCATCTACCAGGACGAGGTGGAGGAGGTGGCGCTGCGCTTCTCGCCCGCTGCGGCGGAAGGCGCCCTGCGCTGGCGCTTCCACGTGGGCCAAGCGGTCGAGCGCGAGCCGGACGGCGCCGTCGTGGTCCGCTTCCGCGCCTCGGGCATGCGCGAGCTGGCGTGGCACCTGTTCAGCTGGGGCGCCCAGGTGCGCGTTCTCGCGCCCGGGCGGCTGCGCACGCTGCTGGTCGAGCAGCTGCGCGAGGCGCTGGCGGCGCACGAGGGCGATGCAGCGACGGAGCACGGGCC
>CAXTBN010000090.1:0-8038 GCA_964242895.1 uncultured Caulobacteraceae bacterium
GCGCGCTTCCCGGTCACCTGCCGCATCGATACGGAGACCGAGCTGGAGTACTTCCGCGCGGGCGGCGTCATGCCGTTCGTGCTGCGCAACCTGGCGCGGGCGCCCGTCGAGCCCGCGCCGCTGATGGCGGCCGAGTAGGCGCTCACGCGACCGTGAGCGCGGGTTGCGACTTGGCCGTGTAGAGGACGGACGGATGATCTCCCGCCCGCTCCGCACGGTGCTGGCCGCCGGGCTCGCGCTCGCCGCCGCGTCGCCCGCCGCCGCCCGGACACCCTCGACGGCGCGGTCGCCGGTGGTGGTGGAGCTGTTCACCGCGCAGGGCTGCACCGCCTGCCCGCAGGCCAACGCCTTGCTGGAGGAGATCGCCGGCCGCCGCGGCGTGCTGGCGCTGACCTATCCGGTGGACATCTGGGACTATCTCGGCTGGCCCGACACGGGGGCCAAGCCGGAGTTCACCGCCCGCCAGCGCGCCTACATCGCCAAGATGCGCCTGCGCGAGATCTATACGCCGGAGATGGTGGTCGGCGGGCGGCGCGAGACCGTCGGCTTCGACCGCAGCAAGGTGCAGGCGCTGACGTCCGCGGCCTCACGCCCGAGCGGGCCGCGCGTGACCCTGCGCTCGGCGACGCGCGCGGAGGTCGGCGAGGGCGCCCGGCCTCCCGGCGGCGCGGAGGTGTGGCTGGTGCGCTTCGACCCGCAGGAGCGCACCACCAAGGTCACCAAGGGCGAGAACCGCGGCAAGACGGTGGTGGAGCAGAACCTCGTGCGCGAACTGGTGCGCCTGGGCCCGTGGACCGGGCACACCAAGCGTTACGCCCTGCCCGGGCCGACAGCGCCCGACTTGAAGACGGCGGTGCTCGTTCAGGGCGCGAGCGGCGGCCCGGTGCTGGCCGCCGCCGACCGCTGAGGCGCCGTCCGCTCAGGCGCCCGGGCTGGAGACGACGTTCGGCGGCAGGTCGGCGATGCGGGGGGACAGGCGGGGCGGCGCCTCCGGCGTCGTGTTCCGGCCGTAGGCGCGCGCGCCATAGCGCAGCAGCGCCGGAAGGAAGTCGCCTCGCTGGGCCGACAGCCCGTCGCTCTGCAGCACGGTGTACCAGGCCGCCGGAGCGGCCTCGCCGAACTCGGTCCCCGCGTTCGGCTGGGCGGTCACGACGGCCACGTGCCGGTAGTGGTCGTCCAGGTTCGCGTCGTCCTCCTGGGTCAGCACCGAGCACGAGCGGGTGCACAGCGTTCCGACCCTGGCCTGGACGGTGACGAGGTAGGCGTGCGGCTGTTCGGGCGAGGACACCCGCAACGCGGCCGTCTGCAGCGCTTGGGCCAGCACCTCGCGCGTGCGGGCGTCCAGCGCGGGCGCGACCGCGTAGGTGGCGTCGGTCGGGACGGAGCTGAGCGTGCGCGAGGACGGCACGTGCGCCGGGCCGGCTCAGGCCGGAACGGCGATGACAGCGGCCGCGGCCGCGAGGAGAACCGAGCGCGTCATCGGGACACCTCCGCACGAGCGAACGCGCAACGGCGGGCGCCGTTGCAGGGGAGAGTGCGCCGGGGGAAGGTGTCGGCCGGGGCGGCCACGAGGCCCGGGGGCTGGGGGGGCTGTTCAGGGTCCAGGCCCCGCGTCGCTCCCGGCCGACGGGAGGCTTGTCGCTCCCCGGCGCGGCGGGCGAAGGGCGGCATTGGGACCATTTCATGTTGCACCGCCGCATGAGCGACACGGACGTGAACGGCCCTTCCCCTTGCGGCCGCACCGCCTAGATTCGCCTTTCACCGCCCTGCCGCGCCCGAGGCCCATGAGCGTCGACGTCCCGACCCCGATACAGCCTCCGCGCACGCCGCTGGTGTTCTTCGACCGGCGCGAGCTCGACGCCCTGCTGCGCATCTACGGCCGGCAGGTGGCCGCGGGCGAGTGGCGCGACTACGCCATCGACGGCGGGGCGGAGGCGGCCACCTTCAGCGTCTTCCGCCGCACCGCCGAGGCCCCGCTGTACCGCATCGAGAAGCGGCCCGCCCTGGCGCGGCGGCAGGGGGCGTGGTCGGTGTCCGGCCAGGGCGGGGTGATCCTGCGCCGCGGCCACGAGCTGGCGCAGGTGCTGCGCGTGTTCGACGGCCGCCGCTTCCAGGTGGTCGACTAGGTGCCCTCGCGGCGCTTGACGTGCGGCACAGCGCGCGGAACGGAGGGGAAAACCTCCGGGAGACGCCTATGCCCAACCTCTTCGACCTCACCGGCAAAGTGGCCGTGGTCACCGGCTCCTCGCGCGGCATCGGCCGCGCCATCGTGGAGCGCATGGCCGAGCACGGCGCGCGCGTGGTGGTCTCCTCGCGCAAGGCCGGGCCGTGCGACGAGGTGGCGCGGGGCATCAACGACACACACGGCGAGGAGCGCGCCATCGCGATCCCCGCCAACATCTCCTCCAAGGAGGACCTGCAGCGGTTGGTGGACGAGACCCGCGCCAAGTGGGGCCGCATCGACGTGCTGGTCTGCAACGCCGCCTCCAATCCCTACTACGGACCGCTGGCGGGCATCACGGACGAGCAGTTCCGCAAGATTTTCAACAACAACGTCCTGTCCAACCACTGGCTGGTGACGATGGTCGCGCCCGAGATGCGGGAGCGGAAGGACGGCTCCATCATCATCGTCTCGTCCATCGGCGGCCTGCGCGGCTCGCCGATCATCGGCGCCTACAACGTCTCCAAGGCGGCCGACTTCCAGCTCGCGCGCAACTACGCCACCGAGTACGGGCCGGACAACGTGCGCGTGAACTGCATCGCGCCCGGCCTGATCCGCACCGACTTCGCCAAGGCCCTGTGGGAGAACCCCGACACGCTGCGCCGCTCCACCAAGGGCGCGCCGCTGCGCCGCATAGGCGAGCCCGACGAGATCGCGGGCGCCGCGGTGTTCCTGGCCGCCCCGGCCGGCGCCTTCATGACCGGCCAGAAGATCGTCATCGACGGCGGCGTGATCGAGTCCGGCGGCGGCATCGACTGAGGCCGCCTCGTCCGGCGCGCGCTTCAGCCGCGCCGGACGCCGGCCATGAGCCGCTCCCAGTTGCCGTGCGCGATGGCGGTCCGGTCGGCCTCGGACAGGTCGGCTTCCTCCAGGAACCGGCGAGCGCCGCCCCCGGGCGTGAAGCGGTAGGGGTAGTCGCTCGAGAACAGGATGCGCTCGGGGCCGAGCACCTCCATCGCCCATCGCAGGTAGCGCCGGCTCCACAGCCCGCTCGGCGTCACCGACAGGTGCTCGCGGAAGTACTCCGACACCGGCCGGCGCAGCTTGGCCGGGCCGGCGAGGTTGTCGATCCGGTCGAGGTAGAACAGCACCACCTCGCCCCAGTGGCCGGTGATCAGCTGCAGGTCGGGGAAGCGGTCGAACACGCCCGCGAGCACCATGCGCAGGATCTGCACGCCCGTCTCATAGTGCCAGCCGAGCCCGAAGGTCGCGAGGGCGGCGTCGAGCGGGTCGCCGAAGCCGCCGTAGATCGCCTCGCGCACCGCCGGCGCGGGCGACTGCGGGTGGATGTAGAGCGGCGCGCGCAGGGCCGCGGCCGCCTCGAAGATCGGCCAGTTGTCGGCGTGGTCGAGGTTGCGGTCGCGGGTGCGGCCGAACAGCATGGCGCCGCTCAGCCCGAGTTCGGTCACCGCCCGCTCGAGCTCGCGTGCGGCGGCCTGGGGGTCGGGCGTGGCGAGGGTGGCGAAGCCCTGGAAGCGATCGGGCCGGCCGCGCACGGTCTCGGCCAGCAGGTCGTTGGAGGCGGTCTGCAGCGCCGTCGCCCGGTACGGCTCCAGGCTCTGCAGGCCAGGGGCGGTCAGCGAGAGGACCTGAACGTCGAGGCCGGTGTCGTCCATGGCCGCGACACGCCCGTCGCCCAGGTCGGCGAGCCGCGCCCCGATCTCGCCGCCGTCCGAGTGCGAGATTACCACGTCCTGCCAGCGCGGATCGAGCGCCCGCCAGGCGGCGAGCACGTCGGGGGTGACGAAGTGCTCCTCCAGACCGATGGTCTTCACGGCGTCTCCTCGGACCGTGGCGCGGCGGCGCCCGCGTGCCCGACGAACGCATGAGCGCCCCCGATCGCTGCCGCCTCCGCCGCGGCCGACGCCCGACGGTCAGACCCGCAGCGGCATCAGCACGTACTGCACGCCCGCGTCGCCGGGATCGAGCACCAGGGTGGGCGAGGCGGGGTCGGCGAAGCGGAGCTCCATCTCGTCGGCGCCGATCTGGCCGCACACGTCCATCAGGTAGCGGGCGTTGAAGCCGATCTCGAAGGGGTCGCCTTCGTAGTCGATCTCCAGCTCCTCCACCGCCTGGCCGGCCTCCATGTTGCGCACCGTCAGCGTCAGCTTGCCGGTCTCGATGGCGAGCTTCACCGAGCGGCTCTTCTCGGCGCTGATGGTGGCCACGCGGTCGACCGCGTTGGCGAACACTTTGGCGTCCACCTTCACGATGCGGTGGTTGTCGCGAGGGATGACGCGGACATAGTCGGGGAAGGCGCCGTCGATCACCTTGCTGGTGAGCGCCGCGCCGCGCCGGGGCTCCTCGTCCCCCTCGTCAGCCGGGCCGCCCTTGCCGCTGGAGGCGAACTGGAAGCGCACCTTGGCCTGGCTGATCTGCAGCTCCACCAGCTCGCCCGCGTCGTCCAGCAGGCGCCGCGCCTCGGCGATGGTCTTGCGCGGCACGATCACGCCCGGCAGGCCCGCGGCGCCTTCGGGCGCGATCATCTCGGCGAGCGCCAGGCGGTGGCCGTCGGTGGCCACGCAGCGGAGCTTGGTCACCCCGCCCTCGCTCACCGTGTGCACGTACAGGCCGTTCAGGTAGTAGCGCGTCTCCTCGGTGGAGATGGCGAAGCGCGTCTTGTCGATCAGGCGCGCGAGGTCGTCGGCCTCCACGGCGATCTTGCCCGACAGCCCGTCGCCCGACATCTGCGGGAAGTCGCCCGAGGGCAGCACCGGCAGGTTGAATCGCGAGCGTCCCGCCGTCACCGACAGGCGCGGGTCGTCGCCGGCGAACTTCAGCTCCACGTCCGCCCCGTCGGGCAGCTTGCGCACGATCTCGTACAGCGTGTGCGCCGGCGCGGTGATCTGCCCCTCGCCGCTGACGCGGCCGCGCGCCTCGTCGACGATCTCCATGTCCAGGTCGGTGGCGGAGAAGCTCACGCCGTGACCGTCGGCGGAGACCAGCACGTTGGAGAGGATGGGGATGGTGTTGCGCCGCTCCACCACGCTCTGCACGTGGCTCAGCGCCTTGAGGAGGGCGGCGCGTTCGATGGTCAGCTTCATCGCGGGGTCCGGCGGCGGCGCGGGCGACTCGGGAGCCGCCCGCGAGGAGCTTGGAGGGTCGGGGCCGTGGACACTAGCCGATGCGGGCGCTCGTGCGGAAGGCGTCGGGTGCGGCGTGGCGTCCCGCTCAGCGGGGGGGGTGGCCGGCGACCACGATCACCCAGGCGAGCCCCGCCAGCACCGCGCCCACGGCGCCCACGGTCAGCGGGATGCGCAGCGACCGGTACCAGGCCGGCAGGTCGGGGCTGAGCGCGTCGCCGATCCCCTGCACCAGGAGCACGAGGGCGAGGCCGGCGTAGCGGTCCACCGCCTGCAGCGGCGCGGCCACCAGCGCCACCGCCGCGATCTGCGGCGCGACGGACGAGACGAGGAAGATCGGCCGCGGCCCCGTGGCGCGCGCGATCTCGGCTCCCCAGCGTGCGCCGCCGAGGAAGCTCGCGATGGTGGCGGCGTAGGCCAGCAGCAGGATCGGCGCGTAGAACACGCCTGGCCCCAGCCGCTCGGGACCCGCCCAAAGGGCGGCGCCGCTCGCGAAGAACGGCAGCAGTCCCGCGACGCCCAGGAGCCAGGCGGTGCGGACGCCGGGCGGCTGCGCGGCGGCGAGGGAGGTGGCCATGCCCCCTTCAAACGGAAACGGGGCGCCGCCTCAAGCGGTCGCCCCGTCTCTGCAGCTCAGGCGTGCGGTGGCGCGGGCGGAGGGAGCCGCCGCGCCGGCGCGCGTCAGCGGACCAGGAAGCCCACGAGGCCCGCGAGCAGCGAGGCCAGGATGAGGACGAGCGAGGCGTCGGCGCCGCGGAGCGTCCAGGCGGTGAAGGTCTTGGCGGTGGAGGTCGTCATGATGGAAATCCCCTGTTCTTGTTCACGGCCGCGGCGCGGGGCGCCTCCGGAGAGGTATGCCCGTCAAACACATTCGAGCGGGTGAGTTCGTCCCCGTCGCGGTCGATGAGCGATATAGGCTCACCCCGAATGAGCGCCAAGTTAAAATGGTGCAATGCAGCAGGGGGTGTGGCGCGCACGCATCGTGCAAGCTTCGGTGCTAGGACGAGACGCCCATGCCCGCCGCCCGCGTCACCCGCTTGCAGCTGACCGATTTCCGCTCCTACGCCGCGGCGGCGCTGGAGCTTGACGGGCGGCCGGTGGCGCTCTCGGGGCCCAACGGGGCGGGCAAGACCAATCTGCTGGAGGCCGTGTCGCTGCTCGCGCCGGGCAAGGGCCTGCGCAACGCCGCGGCCGCCGAGGTCGGGCGGCGCGAGCCGGGCGGCCCTCCGGGGCGGCCGTGGGCGGTGGCCGCGACGGTGGCCGGGGGCGAGGGCGAGGTGCGGCTCGGCACGGGCCTGGAGCCGGGGGCCGCGCGCCGCACGGTGCGCATCGAGGGCGAGCCGGCCGCGCCCGGTCGCCTGTCCGAGCACCTGCGGCTGGTGTGGCTGTCGCCCGCGCAGGACCGCCTGTTCATGGAGGGCGCGAGCGAGCGCCGCCGCTTCCTGGACCGCCTCGCCTTTGCGGCCGAGCCCCCCCACGCCGGCCACGCCGCCGCCTACGAGGGCGCGCTGCGCCAGCGCTCGCGCCTCCTGGCCGACGCGCGCGAGAGCGGCCGCGCCGCCGACCCCGCCTGGCTCGACGCGCTGGAGGCGCGGCTGGCGGAGAGCGGCGAGGCGGTCGCCGCCGCCCGCGCCCGCACCGTCGACGCGCTCGGGGCGGAGATCGACGGGCGCGCCGACCGGCCGTTCCCGCAGGCGGGGCTGGCGCTCGCCGGCGATTGGTCCGCGCCGGTGGAGGACTACGCGCCCCGCCTGCGCGCGGCGCTCCGTGAGGCGCGGGGCCGCGACGCCGCCGCGGGCCGCGCTTTGGTCGGCCCGCACCGGGCCGACCTCGAGGTCACGCTCCGACTCAACGGCCGCCCCGCCGCGGAGGGCTCCACCGGCGAGCAGAAGGCGCTGGTGCTGAATTTGGCGCTGGCCCAGGCGGCGCGGCTCGCGCGTGAAAACGCCGCGCCACACCCCATATTGCTGCTGGACGAGGTGGCCGCCCACCTTGACCCCGACCGCCGCGCCGCCCTGTTCGACGAGATCACCGTGCTCGGCCTGCAGGCCTTCCTCACGGGCACGGACCGGGCGCTGTTCTCCGCGCTGGAGGGCCGCTCGCAGAGCGTCCACGTGCGCGACGGGCGGCTCGAAGCGGGCTAGGGTCCCGCCTCACCTTGGCCGCTCATCCCGGCGAAGGCCGGGACCCAGGTCCGGGAGCGTGGAAGCCGGAACTCGCCATCCCGGCGCCGAGCTCTGGACCGCGGGCGGAACTAGGTCCCGGCCTTCGCCGGGATGAGCGGGAATGAGGACGGCCGCGAGTGCGAACAACGCTAGACTGGACACGATGACCGACACCCCGATCGAGCCGACCCCTCCCGAAGACGCCGCCGTCCCCGCCGAGTACGGGGCCGAGAGCATCCGTGTGCTGAAAGGCCTGGACGCCGTGCGCAAGCGGCCGGGCATGTACATCGGCGACACCGACGACGGCTCGGGCCTGCACCACATGGTCTACGAGGTGGTGGACAACGCCATCGACGAGGCGCTGGCCGGCCACGCCACCGCGGTGCAGGTGCGCTTGAACGCGGACGGTTCGGCCACCGTGGTCGACGACGGGCGGGGCATCCCCACCGGCATCCACGAGGGCGAGGGCGTCTCGGCGGCCGAGGTCATCATGACCCAGCTGCACGCGGGGGGTAAGTTCGACCAGAACTCCTACAAGGTCTCCGGCGGCCTGCACGGCGTGGGCGTGT
>CAXTBN010000091.1:0-7805 GCA_964242895.1 uncultured Caulobacteraceae bacterium
TGGGCCTCCAGGAGCTTGCCGTTCTCGGTGAACCAGTCGACGCGGTCCTTCATCTCGCGCTTGATCTGCTCGAAGGCCTGGTTGAGCGTGGGGCGCGGGGTGACGTAGTGGCTGGCGGCGTAGACGCGGACGCTGGGGAGGTCGGCGGTCTTCTTGCCGGTGAGCGGGTCGAACTCGACGATGGCCTCCACCTCGTCGCCGAAGAAGGAGACGCGCCAGGCCCGGTCCTCGTAGTGGGCGGGGAAGACCTCGAAGGAGTCGCCGCGGCGGCGGAAGGTGCCGCGCTCCAGCGACTGGTCGTTGCGCTTGTACTGCAGGGCGACGAGGTCCGCCCGCAGCTTCCCCTCGTCCAGCTGGTCGCCGACCTTCACGTCGAAGGTCATGGCGGTGTAGGTCTCCACCGAGCCGATGCCGTAGATGCAGGAGACGGACGCGACCACGATCACGTCGTCCCGCTCCAGGATCGCCCGGGTGGCGCTGTGCCGCATCCGGTCGATCTGCTCGTTCATCGAGCTGTCCTTCTCGATGAACGTGTCCGTGCGTGGGACATAGGCCTCAGGCTGATAGTAGTCGTAGTAACTTACAAAGTACTCAACACTATTACTAGGGAAGAAATTCTTGAACTCACCGTACAACTGGGCGGCGAGCGTCTTGTTGGGGGCGAGGATCAGGGCGGGGCGCTGGGTTGCCTCAATGATCTTGGCCATGGTGAAGGTCTTGCCGCTGCCGGTGACGCCCAGGAGCACCTGGTCATGCTCACGCGCCTGCACGCCCTCCACTAGTTCGGGGATAGCGGTGAGCTGGTCGCCGGCGGGCTGGTAGGCGCTGACCAGCTCGAAGCGCTTGCCGCCCTCGCTCTTGGCGGGGCGGGCGGGACGGTGGGGCGCCCACGCCTCCTGAAGGTGCGCGGGGATGTCCATCACGAACGGCGTCGAGGCTTCGGCGACGGCGGAGGGTGCGGAACGGGGCATGAACGGAAGGTAGGCGCGAGCGGCCGTTCACGCCACCTCCGCCGTCGCGGTCTTCAACCCGCCGCGGCGCGCTCCAGGGCGGTGACGTCGAGCTTCACCATGGTCTGCATGGCGACGAACACGCGGGCGGCGACGGCTGGGTCTGGGTCGGCGAGGAGGCGCGGCAGGGCCTCCGGCACGATCTGCCACGGCACGCCCCAGCGGTCGCGCAGCCAGCCGCAGGCGATCTCCTGCCCACCGTCGGCGGTGAGCGCGGACCACAGACGATCGACCTCCGCCTGATCGGGGCAGGAGACGGAGATGGAGGCGGCCATGCCGTAGTCGGCGGGCGCGCCCCCGCCGTTCAGCGCCTGAAAGCTCTGGCCGCCGAGGGTGAAGCTGATCAGGAGGAGCTCGCCGCCCTCGCCTCCCGGCCACGGACCCGCCGCGCGCAGCACGTGGTCGATGCGAGAGTTCGAGACCGAGTCGACGTAGAAGCGCACGGCCGCCTCCAGGTCCGCGCCGAACCAGAGACAGGTGGCGACCTCGCCCATCGCGACGCTCCGCTGACGACCTTCGACGAGAACGCGTCCGGCGCTTCGGTGGCGCGCGCCCGGAGCGAAGGCTAGTCTGCCGGACGGCCCGCGCACAAGCCGGGCGAGGGGCGAGCCATGGCCGACGAGATCGTCTTCTATCACAACCCGCGCTCGCGCTCGGCGACGGTGCACTGGATGCTGGAGGAGGTCGGCGTCCCGTATCGCATCGAGCCGGTGGAGATGGCGCCCGGCGCGGCGCGCAGCCCGACCGTGCTGGCGGTGAACCCTATGGGCAAGATCCCCGCCATCACCCACGCGGGCGTCACGGTCACGGAGACGCCGGCGATCCTGGCCTACCTCGCCGACCTCGCGCCGCAGGCGGGGCTGGCTCCCGCGGTGGGCGCGCCGGCGCGCGGCGCCTACTACCGCTGGCTGGTGTTCGGCGCGGCCGCCTTCGAGCCGGCGGTGATCGAGGTGATGATGAAGCGCGAACCGGTCGAGAAGCGCATGGCCGGCTGGGGCGACTACGACGACGTGCTCAGCACGCTGCGAGGCGAGCTCTCCAAGCGCGACTGGCTCGCCGGCGACCGCTTCAGCGCGGCCGACCTCTACATCGGGGCCAGCTTGGCGTGGACGGGCATGTTCGGTGCGCCGGGTATCAAGGGCGAGCCGGTGTTCGACGCCTACGTCGCGCGCTGCACCGACCGCGACGCCTGGCGACGCGTCAACGCGGCCGGCTGAACTGGGAGAGCCGGTCACCCCTCCCCCGCATCCAGCTCCGACTCCGAACGGCGGCGTGCGGATCGGCGACGTCGTCGTGCCCGGGCGCGTGTGGATCGCACCGATGACGGGGGTCAGCGACCTGCCGTTCCGGCGGGCGGCCTCGCGCCTCGGGGCGGCCTACGTGGCGACCGAGATGGTGGCCTGTGTCGAGCTGGCGCGCGGCCGCCCCGACGTGGTGCGCCGCGCCGCCGTGGGCGAGGGCTTGCCGCTGACGGTGATCCAGCTGGTCGGCGCCGACCCGGCGATGATCGCGGCGGGCGCCCGCTTGGCGGAGGCGGCCGGAGCGGACATCGTCGACCTGAACCTGGGCTGCCCCGCCAAGGAGGTCACCGGCGCGGCCTGCGGCTCCGCGCTGATGCGTGACCTCGACGCCGCCGAGCGTCTGATCGCCGCCGCCACCGGTGCGACCCGCCGTCCGGTGACGGTGAAGATGCGCCTCGGCTGGGACGACGCCTCGCGCAACGCGCCAGAGCTGGCGCGGCGGGCGGAGGCGGTCGGCGCGGCGGCGCTCACCGTGCACGGCCGCACGCGCGCTCAGTTCTACACGGGTGCGGCGGACTGGGCGGCGGTGCGCGAAGTGAAGGCGGCGGTCTCCATTCCCGTGGTGGTCAACGGCGACGTCACGGACGCTGCCTCCGCGCGCGAGGCGCTGGTCCGCTCGGGCGCGGACGCGGTGATGCTGGGCCGCGGCGTCTACGGCCGGCCATGGCTGGCGGCCACCCTCGACGACGCACTGGCGGGTCTGGACCCCGGTGACGAGCCGGATGCCGAGACGCGCCTCGGGATCGCCCTCGACCACCTGCGCGAGGCGCTCGCCTTCTACGGCGACCAACTCGGCCTGCGCGTCTGGCGCAAGCACCTGGGCTGGTACGTGCAGCAAGCGCCCTGGCCAGCGGACCCGGCCGGCCGCCGGCTGGCCAAGTCCGCACTGTGCCGGTTGGAAAGCGCGTCCGCAGTAGAACGCGATCTTCAGGCGTTCTGGTGCGAGGGTGCGCCCTTCCCGTCCTAACTTGCCGGCGGGAGGGCGGACCACCCCCCGCCGGCACGCTCCTTAGAACGAAGCGCGGACGCCGAACTTGAAGTAGCGACCATAGATACCGCGGTTGTCGAAGGTGGAATTATAATCGGTTCCACCATAGGTCGTCGGGTCGTAAGGCGCACGGCGATCGAACAGGTTCTGCACATCCATATAAAGCTGAAGGTGGCTTTGGATCTGGTAGCTGACGTGCCCATCAATATCCCAGAACGGCTTCACCTTACAGGCGATCGGGGTGCTGCCGTCGATGAAGGTCGTGTTGACATTACTGGCCGTTCCTCCATCCGCGATACAGACGCCGGTCGTATCACCATAGTCCTCTGCTTGGAGCTGGTATCCATCGACGAAGTAGGCCGTCGCCGAAAGGACGAAGGGTCCGTACGCGAAGGTGTTGGTCCAGTTAGCTTTGAACTTGGGTGTGCCACCTGCGGCCACGTCGACGAATGGTCCGATCGTACCCGCATAGTGCTGGACGGGCTGGCCGTCCTCCGGGTTGAGGTTCAGGCGCAACACGTAATTGCCGTCAAACACCGAGGTGTACTTGATGCCGAACGGAAGGGTGAAGCGGGCGGTTGCGCCGATGTCATAGCCGGAGGTGGTCTCCGTGCCGAGATTCGTGAAGCTGTAGGATAAGAAGCCGAGCTCTGGCTTCGCGTTGGGGAAGTTCGGATCGGGAGAGCCGGCGATCGCTCCATAGCCGGCGGGAAGAGGCGTACCGGCGTAATATGCGGCGATTGCCGCTGGCTCCTGCGACGTGTTTGGTGTGATGAAGTTTGTCTTCTTGATGCGATAGAAGTCGAAGGAAAGGCTGATATTGCGTATGGGCTCAAAAACCACGCCGGCTGTAAAGTTTTGCGACTTCTCCGGCTTGAGGTTGGGATTCGCTAGCTCGGTCAGGCCGAGTAAGTAGTTACGGCCGTAACCGTCGTTACCAGCCACAGTACCGTTGCTGCTGTGCTCGGCCAGAAAACTGGCGGGCGCTGTGAAGGTCGTGAACCCAGTCGTCGGGAAAGCATTCGCCTCGGCGAAGCTCGGGATGCGGAAGCCTTCCGAGTAGGTGGAGCGCAGGGTGATGCGGTCGAACGCCGGAGCCCAATCGGCGAACGGACGGATGCGGCCGCCGACCTTGGGCGAGAAGTCGCTCGCACCCGTTGAATAAGCGTCGTAGCGGCCGGAGAAGTTAACGTCGATCTGCTTGAGGAGAGGTGCGTCAATTTCAAAGCCGCCCGACTCGGAATTGCGGTGACCGATCACGCCGAAGCCATTGACGTTGAAATAGCGGGCGGTCGCGCCGTTTGAGTCTGGATTTTCGCTGGGGTTGTAGATCGCCTCGTAGCGCGTTGCGCCAAAAATACCGAGCTGCAACGGCCCGCCCGGCAGTTGGAACAGCTCTCGTGTCAGATTGACCTGTATTTGGGCGAGCTGCGAACGCGAGTATTGCTCAAGCTGAGGCGATATCATATTGCGCACGGCAGCAGTATTAGCGCTGGGGTTGGCGAAATTATATGCGCCGGTAGCCACAGCCTGCAGCAGGCCATCGATGTAGATGTCACCGTTGCTGATGTTTTTCAGATCGATCTGCGATGCGGTCGCGTCGACCGAGTAGTTCCACTTGCCGAACAGATCGAAAGAGCCGGAGACACCTCCGGCAGCTCGATAAGATTGCGAGATCTGCCTGGAGCTGGAGGCGATGTCGCCGAAATCATAATTGATCTGCGCCACTTCACCCATGGAGGCGAAGGGGTTGTTGGGGTTCAATGTTCCGTTAGCGGCCGAGCAATTCTGGCCGCTGGCGCAGACGTAGACCGGCAGCACAAGACCCGGTGTCGTATTCGTGGCGTAGGGTGCGACGCCCAGCGGACCGGGAATGGCTTGCTGACGTGCCGACTGCGGTGCGCCATGCGAGAAGACGTCGTTCTGGTAGTAGTTGGCGGTGAAGTAGGCCTGAGTGTCGGCGTTGATCTGCTTAGTGAAGCGCAGCGAGGCGCTGAACCGCTTGTCGTCCGGTGAAATCTCGCCGAACTGCCTTGTGAAGTCCTGCTGACACAGAGTGGTGGGGCCGGCGGTGATCCCCGTCGCGCCACCCGCCGTCGCGGCCGCGGGAGTGACTGTCACGGTGCGCAAGTATCCGCAGCCGGCGGCCGGCGCGAGCAGACCGTAGTCGCCGGCCGCAGTGTAGGTGCCGTTCGCATTCAAGGCGTATGGCCGGACCACGGCCACCGTGGTGGCGCCGACGCCTTCGAACGAGCCGTCGAACTGCAGACCGTTTCGGATGCCGTTCAAGGCGGCGGTGGGCGTTCCGTCCGCCAAGCTGATCCCACGAATGCCGCTCTGGTCGGCTGTGTTGTAGGGATAGCTGCGGTCCCGATTGTTCAACGCGAGATCGTGCTCATACTCCAGCCCGAGGTAGACGTTGAAACCGTCGCGCTGAAGGTCGCCGGTCCCGGCCAAGACCTGCACGTTGTTCTCGCCGCCGCCGCCCTGCTGGGAGAAGCCGCCCTCCACCTTGGCCTCGACGCCCTGGAAGGTCTTCTTGGTTATGACGTTGATCACGCCGGCGATGGCGTCGGCGCCGTAGGTGGAGGAGGCGCCGTCCTTCAGCGTCTCGATCCGGTCGATGATGACGTCCGGGATGCTGTTCAGGTCGACGAAGTTGCGCGTACCGTCGTCGGCCAGCGGGTAATAAGCGACGCGCAGACCGTCCACGAGCGTCAGCGTCGAGTTCGTGGTCAGGCCGCGCAGCGACGCGCCCGCGGCGCCGGCGGCGAAGGCGCCGTTGGCGGTGAACGAGTTGGGCAGGCCGGCCGCGCCGTTGGCGGAGATGTCGTAGACGGCGTTGGCGATGGTCGTGATGCCACGCTGTTGAAGATCGACCGCGGTGTTGACAGTCAGCGGGGCGTCCGTGGCGGCGAGCGAGCGGCGCAGGATGGAGCCGGTGACCACCACCTCGCTGGCGCCTGTGGAGGTCGAGCCGTCAGTGGACGATTGCGGCGTGGTCTGCGGCGACGAGATGGCGCCGCCCGCCGTATTGCCCGTCTGCGCGCCCGCGTTCGGGATTTGCGCGGAGGGAGACTGGCCGGTGGCGGTCGGCTGGGCCGCAGCGGCGCTGGCGGCCCCTCCAAGGGCGATCACGCCGGCGAGCACGGTGGACGCGAACAGAAGCCCCTTGGCCGACTTCCCGTGGATCATCATCGCTGCGACGCCTTCATGCCGGGCCGAGACACGACCCACAGCGAGGCTAGTGGGACCTCGGCGCTCCGGTCAAAGGATCGAGGTGACAGAATGTCCATCTTTAAGCGGGTGTCACATAGCCGCCACAGACACGTCCGGCTCAGCTTGCCAAGCTGAAACATTGTCGCTGGTGAGTGACGAGGTCCAGGCGCCTTTCAGCTTGCGGCGGAGCACAAGGCCCGCGCCAGATCTCCCTGGCCTGGTGAGTCGACGCTGCTCAAGCCGAGCCATCCGGCCATGACGCACAATTCCGCCCCAAGCGCTTCGGCCGTATCGGACGGGGCGCCCGGTTCGAGGTGCGCCGCCTGCACGAGGAGCCGGCCGGCGGCCCGGTCGGCCTTCAGGTCGACCCGCGCCGCGATCCGTTCGCCGTGCAGGAAGGGCAGGACGTAGTAGCCGTGGGTGCGCTGGGCGGCGGGCGTGTAGATCTCGATGCGATAGCGCAGGCCGAACAGGCGCTCGGTGCGATCGCGCGCCCAGATCAGCGGGTCGAAGGGCGCCAGCAGCGCGCGCGCCGCTACGCGGCGCGGCGTGCGGGCGTCCCGGTGCAGGAAGGCGGGCTTGGTCCAGCCGCGGACGGAGACGGGGATCAGCTCGCCCGTCTCCACCAGCTCGGCGATGCGGGGGTGGGCGTCGGCGGGCTTGAGGCGGAAGTAGTCGCGCAGGTCGCCGGCGGTGGCGACGCCCAGCGCGCGGGCGGCGCGGAGAAGGAGTTCGCGGTGCGCGTCGGCGGGCTCGGGCGTGGGAGCGTCGAGCACGGCGCGGGGCAGCACGCGCTCGGGCAGGTCGTACACGCGCTCGAAGGAGGGGCGGCGCGTGCGCGTGGTCAGCCGGCCGGACCAGAACAGCCACTCGACCGCCTGCTTGGCGTCGCTCCAGCCCCACCAGCCGCCGGCGCCCTTGCCCTCCAAGTCGGAGGCGGCGAGCGGGCCCTCGGCTTCGATCCGGCGCAGGATGGCGTCGGCCTCCGGCCGGCGGGCGGCGGCGAAGGCGGCGAGGCGGCCCCAAGTCCCCTCCCCGCGCTCGGCGCGCGCCATGCGCCAGCGCAGCAGCGGCTGCACATCGACGGGCAGGATCGAGGCCTCGTGCGCCCAGTACTCGAACAGGCGGCGCGGGCGGCGCGGCCCCCAGGCGGCGTCCTCCAGCAGGGTGCGGTCGTAGGCGCCCAGGCGCGAGAACAGGGGCAGGTAGTGCGCGCGCGACAGGACGTTGACGCTGTCGATCTGCAGCAGCTGCGTGCGGTCCAGCACGCGGCGCAGGTCGGACCAG
>CAXTBN010000092.1:0-3620 GCA_964242895.1 uncultured Caulobacteraceae bacterium
AGTTGATGTAGCGGTTCTCGGTGGTGAACTGGGCGTAGTAGGGGTCGTTCAGGTCGTTGGCGTTGACCGCCGAGTGCACGAGATAGTTCAGCCCCGCCTGCGTCGGCGTCTCGCCCGTGAAGAAGGCGTAGCTGATCTCGGCCACCGAAGTCGAACCGTCCACCAAGTGGGAGAGGGCGTTCTGCGCATCGGCCAGGCTGATCCGCCCGCTGTCGAGCTGGGCGGCGATGCTCTTCTCCGCCTGCACCTGCGCGTAGAGCGGGCTGGTCGGATCGGACAGCGCCGGGTCGTCGGCCGGCGCGCGGGTCAGGTTCGGGGTCTGCGTAGGAAAGCCCTGCTGCGCGTCCAGGTTGATCGGGACGGAGCTGGTCCCGTCGCCGCCGCCGGTGGTCGGTTGAGTGTAGCCGCCCACCGACACCGTCTCGGTGGCGCTGGTCGCCGCGCCCTGGTCGTCGGTCACGGTGAAGGTCACTTTGCGCGTGCCCGCATCCACCGATCCGTCGTGGGAGAAGGTCACCGACTGCAGCGTCTGCTGGTAGGCTGCGTCGGACGCCGACCCGGAGAGCGTCAGCACCCCCGTCTGCGCGTCGAAGCCGGCCGTGACCCCTGCGGCCGGCGTCACCTTCAGCTGGTCGCCGGCCGTGAAGCCGGTGGCGATCGCCACCTGCGCCGAGGTCGCCTGCGCCCCCACGTCCGGGTCGCTCACCGTCACCGCAGGCTGAAGCGCCACCGTGCCTGCCGAGGGGGCGGCCGCCGCGGTCTGAAGGCTGCCGAACGCCGGCGCGTCGTTGACGCTGGTGGTCGTGACCGCGTCCGAGGTCTGGGCCGAGGTCGCGCCGTCGTCCACCGTGACGGCGAAGCTGGTCACCACCGTCTGGCCGGGCGCCACCTGGTCCAGGGTGGGCGTGAACACCAGCGCGTCGAGAGCGCCCTGCAGCGCCGCCGCGGAGCCGGCGCTCAGCGCGTAGGCTCCCGCCAAGCCGGTGAGGCCCGTTCCCGCGAGCGTCCCGTTCGCCGCCGCGTAGGTGATCGTCGCCGTCTCGGTCTGGCCGATGTCCGCGTCGGTCACCACCACGCCCGCGAACGGGGTCGCCGTCGCGTGGTCGCTCGTGCTGGAGGCGTGCGCGCCCGCGAGCGTCGGCGGGTCGTTGACGCTGGTGACGGTCTCGGACGCCTGCGTGTTCCCCACCGTGGTCTGTGTGTCGTTGACCTGCACGGTGAAGCCCGTCGTCACCGTCTGGCCCGGGGTCACCTGGTTCATGGTCGGCGTGAACATCAGCGCGCGCAGGTCCGCCTGCGCCGCCGCCGCGTCCGCCGCCGTCACCTGGTAGCTGCCCGCCCCCAACGCGGCGAAGCCGCCGCCCGCGAGCGTCCCGTTCGCGTCGGCCGAGAGGGTGACGGTCACCGTCTGCTGCTGCGCGTCGGGGTCGGCCACCGTGGCGGTGGCGAAGGGGCTGACCGGCGTCTTGTCGTTCGTCTGCCCGGCCGCGAAGCCGCCCAGCACGGGCGGCGTGTTGGTTGTGTGCGTCGCCGCGACCACTGCGCCGCTGTCCGTCGCCGTGGCCATGCCGTCGCCCACCGCGACCGTGAAGGTCGTCTGGGTCGCGGGGGCGCCGATGCCGGCCTGCGTCGGCGTGAACACCGCCATGCGCAACGCCGCCTGCGCCGCCGCCGCCGAGACCCCCGCCGAGCCCGCCGCCTCCGTCACCGTGTACACGCCCGGCGTCGCCGTGGCCGTGAAGCCGCCGCCCGACAGCGTCCCGTTCGCGGAGTCCGACAGGGTGACCGTCACCGTCTCGCCCTGCCCCGTGTCCGGGTCGGTCACCGTCATCGTGGCGAACGGGCTGATCGTCTGGCGGTCGCCCACCGTCTGGCCGCCCATGCCGCCGGCGATCACGGGCGCGTCGTTCGCGCTGGCGGTGGTCACCGTGTCGCTGGTCGAGGCCTGCGCGGCCGGCGTGGCGCTGTCGCTGACGATGACGGTGAACACCGTCTGCACCGCCCGCCCCGGCGCGACCTGGTCGGCCGCCGGCGTGAAGCTCAGAGCGTCCAGCGCCGTCTGCAGCGCCGCCGCCGAGCCCGCGGCCAGGGTGTAGGCCCCCGCTTGACCCGCGAGGCCCATGCCCGCCAGCGTCCCGTTCGCCGCCGTGTAGGTGATCGTCGCCGAGGCCGACTGCCCCACGTCCACGTCGCCCACCGCCACGCCCGCGAACGGCGCCGTCGTCGCCTTGTCGGTGATCGCCTGGGTCGGCGTGGCGTTGGACGCGGTCGGCGCGTCGTTGACGCTGGCCGTCACGACCTTGGTGTTCGAATCGGTCGTCGGTGAGCCGACGACCCCGTCGGTGTCGCTGATGGTGAAGGTGGTCGAGACCGTCGCGCCCGGCGTCACCTGGTTCTGCGTCGGCGTGAACACCGCCGCGTGCAGCGCCGCCGTCACCGACGCCGCGGAGCCCGTCACCGTGTAGCTCGCCACACCGCCCGAGACGCTCGCCGCGCCGAGCCCCGACAGCGTCCCGTTCGCCGACGCGAAGCTCACCGTCGCCGTCTGCGTCTGGCCCGCGTCCTGGTCCGTCACCGTCGCTGTCGAGAACGGATGCACCGTCGTCCGGTCGTCCGTCGCCTGCGTGGCCGTTCCGCCGATCACGGGGGCGTCGTTCGCGTCCGTGACCGTGACGGACACGAGCGTCGGCGCGCTCGAGAGGTGCTCGACGCTGTCGTCGGTCACCTTGACGCTGACCGAATAGGTCGGCGCATGAGCGCCCTCGAAGTCCGGCGCGGCCTTGAAGGTCAGGACACCGCTCGCGCTGATGAGGAACAGCGCGTCGTCGGCCCCCGCGCCGGCGAGGGCGAAGGACAGGCGGTCGCCCGCATCGGCGTCCGTCGCGAGCACCGCGCCCGCCAGCGTCTGGTTCTCGGCGGCGGAGAAGACCTGCCCCGCCGTGACGGTCGGGGCGTGCAGTACGTTGAACGACGAGGGATACGACGTCGGCGCGGTGGTCCCCAGCGTCCAATTGCTCCTGTTGGCGATCGCCGCCAGGAGCTCGGTCTGCGTGCCGGTGGTCGTGCCCACGTACGCGCCGTTGGTCGCGGTGCTGGACGCGCCGGCGAACCCCAGCGCCGTGGACCCGAGGGTCAGGCCGGTCGGCAGGGCCGTCGTGTCCGAGTCCAGCGCGTCCGTATAGACCGGGAGCGTGGACGTCTTCTTGAAGCTGAGGGCGTAGATCGGCGTGACGTTCGACGAGGGGTGCCCGGCGGCGGCCGGGGTGTCGGACCCGGTGAACGCGATGATCTGATCGCCGTCGTTGGACGGGTTGAAGCCGCCGATCGCCGTCGACGTCAGCGCCGTGAACTGGACGACCGAGCCCGCCAGCGCCCCCGCCACGGGAGCCGTGTAGGTGAGCATGCCCTCGCCGGCCCGGAAGCCGCCGCCTCCCGAAGCGAACCAACCGTCGTCGGTGAAGCTGATCGTCGTTCCGGGCGCGAGCGTCGCCAGGAGAACGAACTCGAACGATTTTCCGAGGCTTCCGACGCCCGTGTAGGCTGCGCTGGAATAGCCGACGATGGCGACGTCGCCCGCGGTCAACGTCGTCGGCATTTCGGAAATCCTCTAAGCGTCGGCC
>CAXTBN010000092.1:3720-7543 GCA_964242895.1 uncultured Caulobacteraceae bacterium
CCGCGCGCCGGGCCGCGCCGACGAGGCCCCACGACCGGGCGATCTCGTGGCTCGAGGACACACCGGCCTCCAGGATCCACGGCGCGGCCGCTCCGCACCCGTCGTCGCCCCCGGCCGCGATCGGCGTTCCGTGGCCGAGGCCGGCGATGCGGTGCAATTCGACGGCGACGCTCCCGTCGGGGCGGAGCCAGGTGGTGTGAGCGCGGCGGCCGGTCGTCGTGGGCGCCGCGGCCGGGCGCGCGGCCCCGTGGAGGTCACACCACTGCAGGGCCAGCGCCTCGGCGGCCGCCACCGTGACCGTGCTGTCCGCCTCGCCGTGCCAGATCGCGATCCGCGGCCAGCGTTCGGGCGACGCGCCCGCCGCGCGGACCTTGGCGCCCCACGCCGCGGCCGGCAGGTCGGGGACGCGGCGCATGGCCGCCAGGGCCTGGCCCATGCCGGACGCCGCGCCGTACGGCAGCCCGGCAATCACGGCGCCCCCGGCGAACAGCTCCGGGTAGGCGGCGAGCATCGCCGTCGCCATCGCCCCGCCCGCGGAGAGGCCCGTGACAAACACGCGTCGCGCGTCGAGATCGAGGTCGGCGACGGCCCGGTGCACCATCTGGGCGATCGAGGCCGCCTCCCCCGATCCGCGCCGCGTGTCCGCGTCCTCGAACCAGTTGAAGCAGAGGTTGGCGTTGTTAGCCCTCGCCTGCTCCGGGCAGAGCACGGCGAAGCCGTGCCGATCAGCCAGCTCGAGCCACCCCGCCCCCTCCGCATAGCCGGCCGCCGTCTGGCCGCATCCGTGCAGCACGACGACCAGCGCCGCGCCGGCGGGCAGCCCTGGAGGGGCGTGGAGCCACATCCGCAGCGCGCCCGGATCGGAGCCGAAGTCGGGGACCGGCCGGATGTCGGCCCTCCTGCCCGAGCCGCCCGCCGGAGGGCGCGTCCGGGCGAGCAGGTCCGCGACCGTATCCCCAAGGCCCGCCATCGCCGCTCCCCCGACCGGACCGCCGGCTGACATGATATGGATGCTGCACCGCAGCATTATCAGGTGCAAGGCTCGTCCGGAGATGACGGCAACGCCGGACGCCGACCCGGTCGGGCCCTCGGCTCGGCCTCGCGGGCGGCTCAGCCGTCGGCGACGGTCTCCGCGTCGGCCGCAAGCGGGTTGATCGGCCCCTGCTGGGAGCCGACCCACTCGCGCCAGAGCAGGATCATCGCCGCCAGGATGGCCGGCCCGACGAACAGGCCGATCAGTCCCCACGCGGTCACCCCGCCCAGGATGCCGAGCAGCACCCAGACGAAGGGCAGGCGGGTCGCGCCTCCGATCAGCACCGGCCGGAAGAAATGGTCCGCCACGAAGGTCACCACCGCGCCGAGCGCCACCACCACGATCGCGCCCACGACCTTGCCGACCGCCAGCAGCACCAGCGCCGCCAAGCCGAACGCGACCACGGCGCCGAACGGCACCATGGCCAGGAGCGCGGTCATCAGGCCGAACAGCGTGGCGTGTGGCGCGCCGACGGCGAAGTAGACCACCGTCATGATCACGCCCTCGATCAAGCCGACCAGCACGAGCCCGTTCACCGTGCCGTGCACGGACAGGACGATCTGCCGCCCCACGTCCTCGCCGGCGGGGCCGAAGGCGCGTCGGCTCGCCACGCGGACCTGGTCGGCGACCTCCTCGGCCTGCCGCAGCAGCATGAATAGGGCGAGCAGCATGAAGCCGAGCAGCACCAGCCGGTGCGCGGCCTGCGAGGCGAACCGGCGGCCGGTCCCGACCAGGCCGCCCTGGAGCGTCCGCGAGGTCAGCTCGGAGACGCCGCCCGGCCGGCCGAGGTTCTCCTGCCACAGGGCCGTCAGCCGTTCGCCGTAGGGCAGCTGCCCCAGGACCGCGGGCGGGGGCACGCCCGTCTCCCGGGCGCGCTGGATCCAGGCCGCGAGCCCGTGGGCGTCCTGCGCCAGGGGCAGGGCGGCGAGCGTGACCGGGATGACGAACACCAGCAGCACCGCCAGCACCACGGCGGCCGGCAGCAGCGTCCGCTTGTGGCGCGGCCACCGCCGGGCGGCGCGCTCGAACAGCGGCCAGACGCCGATGGCGAACACCACCGCCCAGACGAGCGACGGCAGGAACTCGTGCAGCGTGTAGACCGCGGCGATGGTGAGCACGGCCGCGGCCACCACGCTGGCCCGGACCTGGACGGGCGACATGGAGACGTCGTGGGCGCGCGTCCAAGTCCCGGGCTTGTCGGCCGTCTGCTTCTCCGCCACGCGCACCTCTTGCCGGCTGCGATCAGGAACGGCGGGCCCGAGAAGCCGAAGCGCCTGTCGCGGCGACCATAGCCGCAGACGGAGCGCGCTCCATCCCCTGATCGGCGCGGCGGCGGTCAGAGCCGCAGGACGATCGCCAGTCCGCCGCCCACCAAGCCGAACAGCACGACCGCGACCGTGACCGCCGCCAGCACCCGCGGCGGGAAGGAGCGGGACACCATCGCCATCGAGGGCAGGCTGATGGGGGCGAGCGTCATCAGGAGCGCGCCGAGCGGGCCGGCGCCGACGCCGGCCGCCAGCATGGCCTGGATGATGGGCACCTCGCCCGCCGTCGGGATCACGAACAGCGCGCCCACCACCGCGAACACGGCGATCCACCAGAGGCTGTTCCCGATCTCCGGTCCCACCGCGGGGAACAGCCAGGCGCGCGCCGCCCCCAGGAGCAGGACCAGCACCACGTACTCGGGGACGAGCTGCAGGGTCATGCGGCCCAGGATCGCCAGCCACCGGCGGAACGGGCCGGGGCGGACCTGGGCCAAGGACGCCGACATCGCCGCCTCGGCGGCCTCGGCCTCCCGCGGCGAGGTCAGGCGGTCGGCGAGGCGGCCGAGGCCGAACACCATGGGCACGCCCAGCAGCACCCGCAGCGCCGTCCACCGCCAGCCGAGCACGAAGCCCATGAACACCAGGGTCGCCGGGTTGAGCACGGTGTTGCCGAGCCAGAAGGCCATGGCGGCCCCCGCCGAGGCGCGGCCGCGGCGCAGCCCCACGACGACGGGCGCCGCGCAGCAGGTGCACATCATCCCGGGCAGGGACAGAGCGGTCCCCGCGGCCACGCCGCCGAGCCCCGCGCGCCCGAGCCGGCGCGCGATCCAGTCGGGCGGCAGCAGCGCCTGCACGCCGGAGCCCAGCAGCAGCCCCAGCACCATCGCCTTCCAGATCGCGTTCCCGTAGGCCAGGGCGTAGGCTTTCGCCGCCTCCCACGACGGCGCCGGCGGCTGCGCCGCGCCGCCCGTCAGGATCGAGCGGCCGATCGAGTGGTGGGCCGCGGCGGTGAAGGCGCGGTCCCAGTACGGAAGCCACTTCACGTACGCGAGGCCCGTCACCGCCACGACCGCGAGCAGGATCCAGGCGGGCCTCACGCCCTCGCTTCGGTTCTCTGACATGGGGCCCCGGTCCGACACGTCGCGCCTTGTGCCGTCAGCCACGGGCGCAATCAACACGGGGCCGCTCCGACCCGGGCGCGCCGCCTCTGCGGGTCCGACCCCCGACCGGCTAGGGTGCGCGACGCGGGTCCGCGCAGGGGTGTCGGGGCTCGGCGTCGAGGTAGGCGCAGGCGATCGCCTTCACGCGCTTCGTCGAGGAACCCGCGGCCCGCTATCTCCCGCCGGTCGTCAAGCCGTCCGGGGCGACCTGGGCCGCCCCGCCCAGGATCGTGTCCACGACCACCTACCAGCAGGACGGCGAGCGGTTCGACGCGACGGGCCGCGTCCGCTTGTTCGTGGTGGCGTCGGCCGGCGGCGAGCCGCGTCAGATCACGACGGGCCAGGCGAACGTCGACGGCGATCCG
>CAXTBN010000093.1:0-5699 GCA_964242895.1 uncultured Caulobacteraceae bacterium
CACCCTAAGCCGACGTTGGTGAGGTCTGCTGTCCGGCAAGCGGCGGAGGCTCGGGAAAAGCTCCCCGCGAAGACCGTACTGACGGCCCGCCACCTTCCAGCCGTTCATCCCCCTCCAGCCAACCGCGGTCTGAACGGCCCCACGGGCCTCCCCGCGCCGAGCCACAGCACGAGCGCGTTCCCGAGGCCTGTCGCCGCGTTGCGAGGACCGAACCCGTCCAGGGCTTCGGGCAGGCACGCGGCCAGGCCGGAGACTGCGCACATGCCTCCGGCGATCCACAGGAAGCTCGACAGCCGCGTCGCCTGCCAGAGCCCGATGAAGTGCAGCCCGACGATCACGCCGACGGCCTGCCCGAGGTAGCCGGTCAGCCCGACGCGGTGGAACAGCACCGAAGTGGCGTAGATGGCCGCCACCTCCAGGGCGACGGCGAAGAGGTAGCCTCGGCGCCGGAAGAGCCCCGAACTCGGCCCTGCGGAGGCCCGCCGCGACCAGAGCACCGCGATCAGGACGGCCGTGACTCCGAAACCCACGCCCTCGAACGGGACGCGCAGCCCACGCGGCAAGCTCGCCGCGCCCAGGAGGAACCACAGGCCGCCGAACGCCAGGCCGATCGTCCCGGCGACGGGCGTTGAGCCGCCCTTCGCCGTCGCGGAAGCCGTCACGCCGAGCGGTACAGCTTCGTCAGCACGAATTCGCGGTGCCCCAGCGCCTCCGCCGCCGTGGGCCGCCCGTTCGCGGTCTTGACGATCGTCTCGATCAGGCGCTCGCCGGCCTGGTCGATGGTCATCTCGCGGCGCAGGACGCCGGAGACGTCCACGTCCACGTGCTCGCCCATGGTGCGGATGGTCTTCGGATTTCCGCTGACCTTGATCACCGGCATGATCGGGTTGCCGATCACGTTGCCCTGCCCGGTGGGGAAGATGTGCAGCACGTAGCCCGCCGCCGCCTGCAGCGTGCAGCACTCCGCCGCCGCCGACGAGGTGTCCATGAAGTACAGGCCCGGGCCCTTGGCGGGGGTCTCCGCCGGCTCCAGCACGTCGATGTACTTCACGTTGTGGCCGATCTTCTCCAGGTTGCCGAGCGCCTTTTCCTCGATGGTGGTGAGCCCTCCGGCGATGTTGCCCTTCGTGGGCTGGCTGTCGGAGAGATCGTCGGTCTTGTGCGCCTCGATCACGTCCTGCTGGTAGGCGGTCCAGGTGCGCATGAACTTGTCGGCCACCTCGGGGCTGGCGGCGCGGGCGGCGGCCAAGTGCTCGCCCCCGGTGATCTCGCTGGTCTCGCCGAAGCAGCCGGTCAGGCCGGCGGGGATCAGCTTGTCGTACATGTCGCCCACCGTGGGGCAGGAGGCGAGGCCGGTGGTGGTGTCGCTCTCGCCGCACTTGCAGGCGATCCACAACTCAGTGAGCGGGACGGGCTCGCGCAGCTGCTCGCCGGCCCAGTGGACGTACTCCTTGGCCTTGTAGGAGGCCGCGGCGACCGTCGCGATGTCGCCGTTCCCCTCGATGGAGAAGCCGACCACGGGCTTGCCGGTCTTGGCGATGCCCTCGACGACCCGCGCTGTCCACTGCGGCTCGATGCCGATCACCACGCAGGCGGCGACGTTGGGGTTGGCGCCCGTGCCGATCAGGGTGCGGAAGGTCAGCTCCAGGTCCTCGCCGAACTGCAGCCGGCCGTAGGCGTGGGGCAACGCGATCGTGCCCTTGATGTGCGCGGCCACCGCCTCGCAGGCGGTGTTGGAGATGTCGTCCAGCGGCAGGATGACCACGTGGTTGCGCACGCCGACGCGCCCGTCGGCGCGGCGCCAGGCCATGACGGTCGTGCCCGCGTGGCGGGCGGTGGCGGCGGCGAAGCGCTCGGCGTCCTTGGGATCGTGCATGGTCATCGCGGAGCCCTCACCAGCGCTTGGTCTTCATGTTGTGCGTGTGCACGTGGTCGCCGCGGACGGCGGAGGCCACCATCCGGCCGACGGTCTCGCCGTACTTGGTCACGTCCTGCCCGTCGGCGAGGTCGGCCAGCGCCACCTTGTGGCCGATGGGCGTGTCGTGGTGGGCGACGACGCGGAAGTCGCTGTCGTCCTCCAGCTGAACGCCGAGGAGCTCCTGGCCGGCGACGACGCCCTCGACCACGACCACGCCGACGTTGTCGGCCTTGTTGTGCACGAGGAGGTGGGGAGGGGTCGTCGCCATGGCGCGCCTTCTAGCCAGCCGCCGCCGGAGGC
The DNA here is from genome assembly GCA_964242895.1 of uncultured Caulobacteraceae bacterium. Taxonomy (GTDB): domain Bacteria; phylum Pseudomonadota; class Alphaproteobacteria; order Caulobacterales; family Caulobacteraceae; genus JASLDZ01. The sequence continues at coordinate 2,219 of CAXTBN010000093.1, forward strand.
GGAAGCGTCAGCCCTCGAACCAGCGCGTGAAGCTCTCGCGCTCGGCGGGCGACATGTGCAGGCCGCGCTTGGAGCGGCGCCACAGCACGTCCTCCGCCCGCGTGGCCCACTCCTGCGAGCGCATCCACTCGGCTTCACGCTCGGTCAGGCCCGCGCCGAAGTCGCGGCCCATGTCGGCCCAGGAGCCCGCGCCATCGAGCATCGCGCCCGTACGCGAGCCATAGGCCGTCGCGAACCGCCGCGCCTGGCCGGCCGGCAGCCAGGGGCGTTCGCGCTGGAGCTCGCGCTCGAAGCGGGCGAGGTCGTCGCCGGGCAGGTCACCGCCCGGCACCTTGGCGCGGGCGGTCCAGGCCGGGCGTTCGTCGCCCAGGGCGCGTCCGAGGTCGCGGAGCGCGTGCTCGGCCAGCTTGCGGAACGTGGTCAGCTTGCCGCCGAACACGGACAGGGAGGGCGCGGCCCCCTCCGGCGCGTCCAGGTCGAAAGCGTAGTCGCGGGTGACGGCTGAGGCGTTCACCTCGCCGCTGTCCGCCAGCGGCCGCACGCCGGAGTAGCTCCAGGCCACCTCGTCGGGCGCGACGGGGCGGGTGAAGTAGTCGGCCAGGAGCCCGCACAGATACGCCGTCTCCTCTGGAGAGATGGCCACCTCGGCGGGATCGCCCTCGAACGGCACGTCGGTGGTGCCCACCAGGGTGAAGGCGTCCTGGTAGGGGATGGTGAACACCACCCGGCCGTCGGCGCCCTGCAGAGTGTAGCACTGCGGCCCGTCGTAGAGCTTCGGCAGCACCACGTGGCTGCCCTTGACCAGGCGCACGTGGTGGCCGCCCGGCGCGTTGGAGCCCGTGGCGCGCAGCACGCCGTCGACCCAAGGGCCGGCGGCGTTCACCACCGCGCGCGCGGCGACCTCCTCGCGCCCGCCGTCCTCGGCCTCGAAAGTCACCCGCCACAGGGCGCCCTCGCGGCGCGCGCCGGTGAAGCGCGTGCGGGTGAGCACGCGGGCGCCGCGCTCGCGGGCGTCCACCGCCAGCAGCGCCACGAGCCGGGCGTCGTCGACCCAGCAGTCGCTGTAAGCGAAGCCGCGGCGGAAGCTGTCGCGCAGGGGCGCGCCGAACGGGTCGCGCCGCAGGTCGACCGTCTTCACGCCTGGCAGGGAGCGGCGGCCGCCGATGTGGTCGTAGAGGAACAGGCCGGCGCGCAGCATCCAGGCGGGGCGCAGCCCGTCGTGGTGCGGCAGCACGAAGCGCAACGGCGTGACGAGGTGCGGCGCGCTCCGCAGCAACACCTCGCGCTCCTGCAGGCTCTCGCGCACCAGGCGGAACTCGTACTGCTCCAGGTAGCGCAGGCCGCCGTGGACCAGCTTGGACGAGCGCGAGGAGGTCGCCCCCGCCAGGTCGCCCGCCTCCAGCAGCAGCACGCGCCAGCCCCGGCCGGCGGCGTCGCGCGCGATCCCCGCGCCGTTCACGCCGCCGCCGACGACCACGAGGTCCAGCGGTGCGGCGGGGTCGACGGCGGGAGGCACGGCTGGCAGATAGCGGCCCGTCTCCGCCCGCGCACCCCCGGCATCCCGCGCCGGGAGAGCGCCGTGGTGAATCTTCGCGCTCCGCGCGAGTGCGTTCCTTAAGGTTCGGGCGTGCGGTGAAGCCGGTTTGCGCCCTCGTCCCCGCGGGATACCAACGCTGCGAACAGACGCGGCCGCCCTCGGCCGTGGGGCTCGGAAGGCGTTGGGGATGACGAGGACGATGGGATTCGCGGCCGGAGCGGCCGTGCTGCTCCTGGCCGCGGGCGCGACCGCCGCCCACGCCCGGGGCGAAGAGGCGTTCGGCGACCGCCCCTCCTACGCCAAGCCCGGCGAGTGCTACGAGAAGGTGCGCATCGCCGAGGTGTTCGAGACCGTGCGCGAGCGCCAGCTCGTCGCGCCCGAGCGCGTCGAGCACCGCCTCATCCCCGCCGAGTTCGCCTGGCGCGACCGCACCGTCGTGGTCCACCCGGCGCGCGTCGAGCACTACACCGTGCCCCCGACCTACCGCACGGTGTTCGAGACCGAGGTGGTGCGCCCGCCCTCCTACCGCACCGAGGTGGTCCCCGCCGTCTACGAGGCCGTCACCCGCCAGGTGCTGGTGCGCGAGGCGCGCACCGTGTGGAAGCGCGGCGTCGCCCAGCAAGGCTACGCCCAGCCGATGTACGTGCCGCGGCCCGACAACGGCGTGCCGCCCTACGCCTATCCGCCAGGTTACGCGCGGGGCTACGCTCCCGAGGGCTACGGCGCCGGCTGGAGCGGGCAGACGCAGGTCACGCCCACCGGCGAGGTGCTGTGCCTGGTGTACGAGCCCGCCGTGTACCGCACCGTGACCGAGCAGGTGCTGCGCGAGCCCGAGCGCACCGTGCAGATCCCGATCCCCGGCGAGACGCGCCAGGTGGCGCGCCAGGTGGTCGACCACCCGGCGTACGAGACCACCCACGAGATCCCGGCCGACCTCTCCACCGTGCGCGAGCAGGTGGAGGTGCGCCCGGCGCGCGACGAGGCCTACACCATCCCCGCCGTCTATCGGACGGTGGAGAGCCGCAGGCTGGTGTCGCCCGCGCGCTTCGAATGGCGTCGCAGCCAGTGCGTGGCCCCCGCGCCCGCCCCGCCGCCGCCCATGCCGCCGCTCCCGCGTCCGCCGATGATCGCCGAACCGCTGCCCTGCCATGTGAGCTGCGAGCCGGCGCCGCACATGGCTCCGCCCCCGCCTCCGCCGCAGGCCTATCGCCGTCCCATGGACGAGCGCGGGCGGGTGCATCACCGCTACTACGTGGCGCGCACGCAAGGCTGCGGCGACGTCTGCGCCCCCGCCATGCACGAGCGTCGGCCGATGGCGATGGAGCGCGCGCCCCAGCCGCAGGCCATGGGCCAGCGCCAGCCGATGACGGCGCGGCTGCAGGCGGCCCTGGGCGGCCGCGGCTACTACCACGGCCCGGCGGACGGCGTGTTCACCGAGCCCACGCGCGACGCCCTGGTCCGCTTCCAGCGCGACAAGGGTTTCGCCGCCGACGGCCAGCTGACCCGCGAGACCGCGCGCGAGCTCGGCCTGGGGCGCTGACCCGGTCGGCGTCGCGGCGGTGACCCGCCGCGACGCCCGTGTCGTGACACCCCGGGCGTCGGCTCCTATCTTCGCGCCATGCCGCTCCGCATCCTCAACGTCGCCTTCCCGGAGGACGCGCGCGTCCTCAAGACACCCGCCGCGCCCGTGGGCGCGGTCACCGACGAGGTCCGCGCGCTCGCCGACGACATGCTCGCCACCATGTACGCCGCCCCCGGCATCGGCCTCGCCGCGCCGCAGATCGGCGACGGCCGCCGCGTGGTGGTGATGGACCTCTCGCGGGAGGACGAGCCCAAGGCCCCCAAGGTGTTCGTCGACCCGGTGATCGTCTGGGCCTCCGAGGAGACCAAGCCGTGGGAGGAGGGCTGCCTCTCCATCCCCGACGTCTACGACGAGGTGGAGCG
>CAXTBN010000093.1:5799-7363 GCA_964242895.1 uncultured Caulobacteraceae bacterium
CCCCGCTCCGCCCCCACGCGCGCCAAGGGCAGCGCCGACAAGGGCGGCGCCAGCCAGCGCCAGCTCCGCGCGGGCGAGCTGGTCCGCCACGCCCTCGCGGAGATCCTGCGCGAGACCGACGTCGCCGACCCACGCCTCGAGGGCGTGTCGGTCACCGTCACCGAGGTGCGCGTGAGCCCCGACCTGCGCCACGCCACCTGCTTCGTCGAGCCGCTGGGCGCGAACGTCGGCGGTCCCGGCCTCGCAGGGCTCAGCGGCGACCAGGCGCAGGTGGTGGTGGACGGGCTGAACCACGCCGCGCGCTTCCTCCGCGGCCAGCTCGGCCGCGCCATCGAGCTGAAGTTCACCCCCGACCTGCACTTCGTCCACGACCAGAGCTTCGCGGCGGCCGCGCACATGAACGCGCTGTTCAACCAGCCCGAGGTGCGGCGCGACCTGGGCGACGGCCTCGACGACGAGGGCGGCCGCCGGACCGACCGGCCGGGTCGGGGCTGATGGGCCGCCGCAAGCGGGGCGACCCGGTCCACGGCTGGGTCAACCTCGACAAGCCGCTGAACCTCGGCTCCACGGATGCGGTCACTCGCGTGCGCCGCCTGTTCAACGCGCAGAAGGCGGGCCACGCCGGCACGCTGGACCCGCTCGCCACCGGCGTGCTGCCCATCGCGCTCGGCGAGGCGACCAAGACCGTGCCGTTCGTGCAGGACGGCTCGAAGACCTACCGCTTCACCGTCCGCTGGGGCGAGGCCACCACCACGCTCGACCGCGAGGGCGCCGTGACCGCCACCTCTGACCAGCGCCCGAGCGTCGCGGAGGTGGAGGCCGCGCTCCCCGCCCTCACCGGCCCCATCAGCCAGGTCCCGCCCGCCTACTCCGCCATCCGCGTCGACGGCGAGCGCGCCTACGACCTCGCCCGCGCCGGGGAGACCGTCGAGCTGGAGGCCCGCACCGTCCACGTCCACGCGCTCCGCATCGCCGACGCGCCCGACGCCGACCGGATCGTGCTGGAGGCCGACTGCGGCAAGGGCACCTATGTCCGCGCCCTGGCCCGCGACCTCGCCGCGGCGCTCGGCGCGCACGCCCATGTGGCCGAGCTGATCCGCACGCGCGTAGGGCCGTTCACCCTCGCCGACGCGATCCCTCTGGATAAGTTGCTCGATCCGGGCTATGAGCGCGCCGCCTTGGAAGGTCTGCTTCCGGTCGAGACCGCGCTGGACGACATCCCGGCGCTGGCCGTGACCGCCGAAGACGCCTTCCGGCTGTCGCAGGGGCGATCCATCGTCCTCCTTCCCCGGCAGGTCGAAGCGTTGCGTTCCGAACTCGGTCTCGAGACCGACGCCGGGGCCCCTCGCGTCGTCTCCGCCATGGAGGGACGAAGGATCGTCGCCCTGGGGGAGCTACGGGCCGGCCGGGTCGAACCCGTCCGCGTCTTCAACCTCTAGCTCCCACAGGAGACACGATGTCGATCACGGCCGAGCGCAAGCACGAGCTCATGACCACCCACGCCCGTACGGAGAACGATACGGGCAGCGCCGAAGTGCAGGTGGCGATCCTCTCCGAGCGGATC
>CAXTBN010000094.1:0-7299 GCA_964242895.1 uncultured Caulobacteraceae bacterium
CCGCCGGAGGCGTTGTCGAACTTGTTAGGAGGGACGCCCCGCGTCCCGACGCCCCTGCGTCAGCCGTCGCGCGCAGGGCGGGTCAAGGGCGGCCGAAGGCCGGCGCGGAGCGCGCACCCTTGACGCGATCGAGCACGGCGGCCCTACCCGGCTTCAGGACGAAGCTCCCGAATCGCCCGCCCCTTACAACCCCAACCGCCGCGCCCGCCCCGCCACCGCCATCAGCGTGCGCTCGGCGATCAGGTCGTCTGGCGCGCCGGTGGACTTGCAGGAGCGGTCAGCTTCCAGGAGTTCGGGCTGCACCCGGTCGAGGTCGACCATGCGCCATCGCCCAAGTTGGCGCACGAACTCGCGCTCGCCGCGCCAGAACACGCCAGACGCCTTGGCCGCTCCCGCCGGCTCGCGCCCGCCCGCCACCAGCACGAGCGCCCGCCTGAGCTTGGCGGCGTGCTGGGACAGGGCGCGCACCGCGGCCGGACCGCCCTCCCCCTCGGCCCGCGCGCGCCTGAGCCCCGCCTGGGCGTCGCGCAGCCGTCCGCCGAAGGCGTCGGCCGCCGCGTCGAACAGGCTGGCCTCGGGCTCGACGCCCAGGAAGTCGTCGAGCGCCTCGGGCGGCGCGGGGGGCCGACGATCGCCGCCCGTCGCCGGGCCGAGATAGAGCGCCATCCGCTCGATCTCCTGGCGCGCGACGCCGCGCTCCTTGGGCAGGCGCGCGACGAAGAGGTCGAGCGCCTCGCGGGTCAGCGCGAGGCCGTCGGCGGCCAACGCCTCGCGCACCATGCGCGCCACGTCTCCCGCCTCGTCCTCGTACACCGCCACCGCCGCGGCGCCCTCCGCCGCCTCGGCCGCCTTGCGCAGAGGGGAGGACTTCTCGAGCGCCCCGGCCTCCACGATAAACATAGCGTCAGGGTTGTAGGTGCCGCCGGCGTGGGCGCCGAGCGCCTCGGCGGCGAGCCGCTCCAGCGCGATCTTTTCCGACGCGAGGCGCAGGCGCACCAGCCGCCGCCCGCCCATGAGCGACAGCGCCAGGAGTTCGTCGGCGAGCCGCGCGGGATCGCTCTCCAGGTCGGTCTCTGTCAGGAGCGCCACGTCGAACGGATCGTCCGGGCGCGGAACGATCCGCCGGGCGAGCTTCTCGGCGCGCTCGCGCACTCCCCCGCGGTCGCGCCCGTGGATTAGAACGGCGCGGAGGCCGGGCGGCGGCTGGTCGAGCAGCCGATCGACCTCGGCCCGCTTGGAGAAGATCACGCGCGCGCGGTCACGGCGCGGCGCCCGCGCGACCTCCGGCCGCCTGGCCCGCGCCGTTCAGCCAGCGCGACAGTTGCAGCCGGATCAGCACGGCGGCCTGGTTGGCCGCGCGGTCAGCCCCGTCTTGCTCGGCCGCCACGCCGGCGTAGGGCGAATCGGCGCTGTCGTAGCTGACGCGCACGGGCGCCGCGCCCGTGAGCAGCACGCGGCCGGTGGCGGCTTCGGTCAGCGTGTAGCCGACGTTCAGGTCCACCTCGTAGCGGCTGGCGACGTTGTTGACGCGCACGCCGGCGGGGAAGCGCCGCTCGTCGACGGTGAGGGCGAGACGGTAGGTGGGCGGCTGGCCCGGGTCGCGGCCCAGCTGGTCGTCGAGCTGCTGGCGCAGTAGGTAGCCCGTGCGGCTGTGCGGCGGGGGATCGACCGCCACCCCCGCCAGCGCGCCTGTGACCCCCGGGGTGGCGTAGAGCGGGGTGAAGCCGCAGCCCGCCAGCGCCACCGATACCACGACGAACGCACTCAGAACGGCGGGCCGGCGATGACGGGCGCGCGCGGTCATCCCGCGACGATGTTGACGATGCGGCCCGGCACCACGATCACCTTGCGCACAGAAAGCCCCTGGAGATGGCGGCGGACGTCGGCGTCGGCCAGCGCCGCATCGCGCACCGTCGCCTCATCGGCGTCGATCGGCAAGCGCAGTTCACCCCGGCGCTTGCCGTTGATCTGGAGCGGAAGCACCGCCGCATCGTCGGCCGCAAGCGCGGCGTCGTAGGCCGGCCAGAGCGCATCCACCGCCAAGCCCTCGCCGCCCAGCCGCTCCCAGCAGGCCTCGGAAAGGTGCGGGGCGAAAGGGCCGATGAGAATGGCGAGCGCACGCAGGGCCTCGCTGCGCGCGGCGGCGGACGCCCGCCGCAGCGGTCGTACCGTGTTCAGGAAGCCGTAGAATTGCGCCACCGCCGAGTTGAAGCGGAAGCTGTCGAGGTGCTCGCCGACCGACTTGATCAGCTTGTGGGTGGAGCGACGCAGCTCGGCGGTCTGCGCGCCGTCCTCCGGGCCGGAATCCGCTTCGGCGTCCACCTCGGCCCAGATGCGGTTGACGAGCCGCCAGGCCCCCTCGACGCCCGCCTCGGTCCACTGCACATCCCGGTCGGGGGGGCTGTCGGACAGCACGAACAGCCGGGCGGCGTCGACGCCGTAGCGGTCGAAGATCTCTCCGGGCGCCACGACGTTCTTGCGGGACTTCGACATTTTCTCGACGCCCCCGACGTGGACCGACGCGCCCGTCGCGATCTCCACCAACCGACCTTCGACACGCTCGACCTCGGCGGGGGCAAGCCAGCGGGCGTTGGCGTTGTCGCGGTAGGTCTCGTGGGTGACCATGCCCTGGGTGAACAGCCCGGCGAAAGGCTCGCGCACGCCCAGCATTCCGTCGTCGGCGAGCGCGCGGGTGATGAAGCGGGCGTAGAGCAGGTGCAGCACCGCGTGCTCCACCCCGCCGATGTACTGGTCCACCGGCAGCCATCGATCCGCCGCCGCCCGGTCTACCGGCGCGCGCGCGGTCGGGTCGGTGAAGCGGGCGAAGTACCACGAGCTGTCGACGAAGGTGTCGAGCGTATCGGTCTCGCGCTCGGCCGCGCCGCCGCAATGGGGGCAGGGGGTGAACCGCCACGTCGGATGGCGCAGCAGTGGGTTGCCCGGCCGGTCGAAGGTCACGTCCTCCGGCAGAACCACCGGCAGCTGATCGTCGGGCACGGACACGACGCCGCACGACCCACAATGCACGACGGGGATCGGGCAGCCCCAGTAGCGCTGGCGCGACACGCCCCAGTCGCGCAGCCGGTAGACCGTGGCGCCATGGCCGAGCCCCGCCGCCTCGATCCGCCGGACGACCTCCTGCTTGGCCGCCTCGATGCCGAGCCCGTCGAGGAATTCGGAGCGGAAGATTTGTCCCGGACCGACGTAGGCGTCCTGTTCCACGTGGAACACTTCCGGGTCCGCCCCTGGTGGCAGCACCACCTCACGCACGGGAAGGTTGTACTTCCGGGCGAACTCAAGGTCGCGTTGGTCATGGGCCGGGCAGCCGAAGATGGCGCCGGTGCCATACTCCATCAGAATGAAGTTGGCCGCCCATACCGGCAGCTCACGACCGGGTATGAACGGGTGGGCTACGGTCAGGCCGGTGTCGATCCCGCGCTTTTCGGCGGTTTCCAGGTCGGCTTCGGTCGTGCCGCCCTGGCGCGCCTCCGTGATAAACCGCCTGAGCTCCGGGTTGGACGCCGCCAACGCCTCGCAGATCGGGTGATCGGGAGCCAGGCCGACGAAACTCGCGCCGAAGAGGGTGTCGGGCCGGGTGGTGTAGACCTCCACGCCCTCGCCCGCGAGGAACGGCCCGGCCTTTGCCCAAGGGAAGGTCATCTGCAGGCCCTGGCTGCGGCCGATCCAGTTCTCCTGCATGAGCCGAACCTTGTCGGGCCAGCGGTCCAGGGTCGAAAGGCCATCGATGAGGGCGTCCGCATAGTCGGTGATGGTCAGGAACCACTGGGTGAGCTTGCGCTTCTCGATCGGCGCGCCCGAACGCCAGCCCCGCCCGTCGATCACCTGTTCGTTGGCCAGCACCGTCTGATCCACCGGATCCCAGTTGACTGAGCTTTCCTTACGCTGAACCAGCCCGCGCTCGAGCAGGGCCAGGAACCACGCCTGCTGGCGGCCATAGTACTCCGGATCGCAGGTGGCGAACTCGCGAGACCAGTCGATCGAGAGCCCGAGCCGCTTCAGTTCGGCGCGCATGGCGTCGATGTTGGCGTAGGTCCACGCTCGAGGATGCACGCCATGCTCCATGGCGGCGTTCTCGGCGGGCATGCCGAAGGCGTCCCAGCCCATGGGGTGGAGCACGTCGTGCCCAGTGGCGCGCTTATGCCGCGCGACTACGTCGCCCATGGTGTAGTTGCGCACGTGCCCCACGTGGATGGCCCCGCTGGGGTAGGGGAACATCTCGAGCACGTAGTATTTGGGTCGCTCGCCGGTCGGTTCGGGCGTGCGGAACACGTCGCGCTCCGCCCAGACCTTCGCCCAGCGCGGCTCGGCCTCCTTCTGATTGTAGCGCGCCACCACGCCCCCGCGCGCGCCGGTCAGCCGCGGCCGTTGAGCGTCGAGAGCCGCAGCTGGCGCGCCTTGGTCAGGATCGCGTTTTCGATCTCGGTGGAGGTCTGGCCGGAGGTCGGCGCATCCACCCACTGGCCCGCGCCGTCCTTGGTCTGGTGGAAAACGTTGACGTTCAGCCCGTCGGCCCGGAGCCGGGTGTCGAGGATGTAGACGGTGGCCTTGAAGCGCTCGTCGGTCTTCTCGGGGTTGGCGTACCAGTCGGTGATGATCACCCCGCCGTAGGGATCGGCCGAGGTCAGCGGCATGAACGCCAGCGTGTCGAGCGTAGCGCGCCACAGGAACGCGTTGACGCCGATGCCCGCGGGCGCGCTCGACCCGGCGCGCGCCGGCGCGCGGCGGCCGAGGCTGAGGAGGCCGCCGCCGCTGTCCTGACTGACGAACCCCCCCGTGCCGCTGGCCGAGGTGTCCACCCGCGCGCGGCCCGCGCCGCCTCCGCGATGCGCACAACCCGACCCCGCCATGCCCGCCACCACGAGGCCCGACACGAGCACCAGGGGCGCCGCCCGACGATAACCGACCATCTGCATCCGCTCCGGCGGTCCTGAGGCGACCGCGAACCACGACCCCGCGCATACCCCAACACGGGCGGCGGCGGCGCGCGGCCTCTTCGCCGCACCCGCGTGGCGAAAGCGTGCCTATATCAATGGCGTTCGTGTGACGGAACCGGATTCGTGGCGGGCGCGCCACAGCTGGACCGACTCCGTGCGGCGCAGGGCGGGACTCGCGTCGCCGTGCGTTGACCGGCGGAACCGGGGCCCTCAAATCGCCTTGTCGCAGGCAGCGCTCCGCATGAGGGCGCACGGCGGCGAGGCGGGGAGCTGCGAGGCGTGTCGAGGGCGGCAATCAGCGTGTGGGCGGGGGCGGCTACGGCTGCAGCCTGCGCCGTGCTCGTCGCCGGCTCGGCCTCGGCCGAGCCTCTGCGCGCACGCGACGCCGTTTCGCCCGACTTCACCTCCGCCGCTGACGGCCAGACGCTGTCGCAGCCCTGGTCGGCCCCCACCCCTCACAAGACGCTGCAGCTGGACAGCCGCGGCCGCTGGGGCGTGCGCCTCGACATGGAGCAGCCCACCGGTCGCCCCGCCGACTGGAAGGACGTGCAGGCGGGCGCCTATCTCAAGCTCACCTCGCGCATCCGCGTGGGCGGCTCGGTCGGCTTCGGCGACAAGTTCTCCAATCCCCAGCGCATCACGCCGGAGGACACTGCGCCCCGCGTGCACCTCGAGACCTCGTTCAAGTTCTGAACGCGTCCACCGCGGCCACCCCCGCCGCGCCCGCGCCGAACAGTCGCCGCGCGCCGACGGAATCCACACCGCCGAGTGCGTAAACCGGCAGGCGCGCCCGTCGCGCGAGCCCGGCGAAGCGCAAGGGCCCGAGCGGCGCGCCCGCCGAGGCGCTGGCGCTCGCAAAGGCGGGTGAGAGGAAGGCGGCGTCGGCCCCTGCGCAGGCGGCGCGGGCCAGTGCGCGGCCGTCGTGCGCGGCCGCAGTCACGATCCAGCCGGGCCGCCGGGCGCGCAGGGCGGTGAGGTCGCCCACGCGCCGCTCCGGCAGATGGACGCCGTCGGCCGAGATGTGCGCCGCCAGCGCCGCGTCCGCCCCCACCAAGAGCACGAGCCCGCGCCGGCGCGCCAGGGCGGCCAGGGCGGGGGCGATCGCCTCCACCTCGCGCCGGCCGAAGGTGCGCAGGACGACCCCCGCGCCGCGCGGCAGCCGACCGGCCACGGCGAGCGGGTCGGGCGTGCGGTCAGGGTCGGTGAAGAGCCACAGGTCGGGCAGGACGCGCCGGCGGAGGGTCCGCATTTCGACCTGCGCCTGGGGGTTCCGCGCCCGCGCGCGACGGCCTAGAGCCTCGGCCGCCCGCGCCAGGGCCGCGATTTCCGCCGTGCCCGCCCGCCATGCCGTCAACCCGTCCTCCCGACGCTTCCGGCGATAGCCCCGCCGACCGGCTGGCGCTCGTGCGGGGGCGGATCGCCGCCGCCGCGCGGTTCGCCGGCCGCGACCCGCAGGATGTGACGCTGTGCGCCGTCTCCAAGCAACAGCCGTGGGAGGCGGTGGCCCCCGTGCTCTCCGCGGGTCAGCGGGTGTTCGGCGAAAACCGGGTGCAGGAGGCGCACACGCGCTGGGCCGGCCTGCGCGAGGCGGGCGAGCCGCTCGAGCTGCGCCTGATCGGCCCGCTGCAGACCAACAAGGCGGCCGACGCCGTCGCCCTGTTCGACGCGATCGAGACGCTGGACCGACCACGCCTCGCCCGCGCCCTCGCCGACGCGGCCGGGGCGCAGGGCCGACGGCCGCGCCTCCTCGTTCAGGTCAACACGGGAGAGGAGCTGCAGAAGGCGGGGGTGGCGCCGGACGCGCTCCCGGAATTCCTGCGCGAGCTCGGCCCCAACGGCTTCGACCTGCCCGTCGCGGGGCTGATGTGCATCCCGCCCGCCGACGAGCCCGCAGGCCCGCACTTCGCCCTCCTAGCCGAACTGGCGGCGCGCCACGGCCTCCCCGAACTCTCCATGGGCATGAGCGGCGACTACGAGCTCGCGGTGCGCTACGGCGCGACGCGCGTGCGGGTGGGGTCGGCGGTGTTCGGGCTGCGGGGGTGAGAGTGGGGTGTTTCGTTCTGTCAGCGCGGAGGGGGCCGCCGTGCTCGGTCGCGTCAAGGGACGCTTCGCTCTGCGCTGACGCTCCGCCCTTGACCCGCCCTGCGCGCGACGGCTGACGCATGGGCGTCGGGACGCGGGGCGTCCCGTCCAAATAGTTCGACAACGCCTCCGGCGGGTCGAACACAGGGCTTTGACTGTGAGGGGCGAGGCCGGGGCGACGGTCGAGCCCGATCGCTGCTGCGGCTGCGAGAGCGCCGCCCGCCGATGACGGGCTCTGGCAAGCTACAGCCCTGTGTTCGAC
>CAXTBN010000095.1:0-7224 GCA_964242895.1 uncultured Caulobacteraceae bacterium
CGATCCAGAACGACATCCTCAAAGAGTTCATGGTGCGCAACACCTACATCTACCCACCCGCTGGGTCGATGCGGATCATCTCGGACATCTTCGCCTATACGTCGCGGGAGATGCCGAAGTTCAACAGCATCTCCATCAGCGGCTATCACATGCAGGAGGCGGGCGCCTCCGCCGACCTGGAGCTCGCCTACACGCTGGCGGACGGGATCGAGTACATCCGCGCGGGCGCTGCGGCGGGGCTGGACGTCGACGCCTTCGCGCCGCGGCTGAGCTTCTTCTGGGCCATCGGCATGAACTTCTTCATGGAGGTGGCGAAGATGCGCGCCGCCCGGCTGCTGTGGGCGAAGCTGGTGCGCGACGAATTCTCTCCGAAGGACAGCCGCTCGCTCTCGCTGCGCACGCACTGCCAGACCTCCGGCTGGTCGCTAGCGGCGCAGGACGTGTTCAACAACGTCGCCCGCACCACCGTGGAGGCCATGGCCGCGACCTGCGGCGGCACGCAGAGCCTGCACACCAACAGCCTGGACGAGGCCCTGGCGCTGCCCACCGACTTCTCCGCCCGGATCGCGCGCAACACCCAGCTCTTCCTGCAGATGGAGAGCGGCCTGCCGAAGACGGTCGATCCCTGGGGCGGCGGCTACTACGTCGAGCGCCTGACGCACGACCTCGCCGAGCGCGCGCTGGCCCACATCGCCGAGGTCGAAGCGCTCGGCGGCATGGCCAAGGCCATCGAGGCGGGCGTGCCCAAGCTGCGCATCGAGGAGGCCGCCGCCAAGACGCAGGCGCGCATCGACAGCGGCCGGCAGAGCGTCGTGGGCGTGAACCGCTACAAGCCCGAAACGGCGGAGGACATCCCCGTGCTCAAGGTGGACAACGCCCACGTCCGCGAGCGCCAGCTCGGCAAGCTGGTGCAGTTGCGCACGGAGCGCGACCAGGCCGGCGTCGACGTCGCGCTGACCCGGCTGAGCGACGGCGCGCGGGGCCGCGCCAACCTGCTGGAGCTCGCGGTCGAGGCGGCCCGCGCCAAGGCGACCGTGGGCGAGATCAGCTTCGCGCTCGAGCGCGTGTTCAACCGGCACAAGGCGGTCGTTCAAGGCGTCCGCGGCGTCTACGCCGTCGAGGCGGGGCGCGACGACCGCAAGGTGGCCCGCGCCCGCGAGCTCGTCCGCGCCTTCCAGGAGACGGACGGCCGCGCGCCCAAGATCATGGTCGCCAAGATGGGCCAGGACGGCCACGACCGCGGCCAGAAGGTGGTCTCCACCGCCTTCGCAGACCTCGGCTTTGACGTGGAGATCGGCGAGCTGTTCCAGACGCCGGCCGAGGCCGCGCGCGAGGCGGTGCAGGCCGGCGTGCACGTGGTGGGCGCCTCCTCCCTGGCCGCCGGCCACCTGACGCTGATTCCCGAGCTGAAGGCGGAGCTCGCCAAGCTCGGGCGCGACGACATCCTGGTGGTGGTGGGCGGCGTGATCCCGCCCGGCGACTTCCAGGCCCTGCGCGACGCGGGCGCGGTGGCCATCTTTCCGCCCGGCACGGTGGTGGCCGAGGCGGCCGTAGAGCTCCTCGAGCGGCTGAACGAAAGTCTGGGCTACGCGCAGACTGCCCAGACGAACCCGCAGGCCGCCTGACCGTTCAGGACACGACCCATCCCGCCAGGAGACCCGCCATGGCCGACTCCGCCGTCCCCGTGCACCGTTCGCCCTCGGGCTTCGACCTGACGCCGCCCTCCGCCTCCGAGCGCCGCGAGTTGGAGGCCAAGCTCAGCCCCGAGGAGCGCCATGTGCTCCTGAGCCATGGCACCGAGGCGCCCTTCTGCGGCGTGCTGCTAGGGGAGAAGCGCGGCGGCGCCTTCTGCTGCCGCCTGTGCGGCCTGCCCCTGTTCCGCTCGGGCACGAAGTTCGAGAGCGGCACGGGCTGGCCCTCGTTCAACGAACCCTACGACGCCGCACACATCGAGCTGAAGCGGGACGTCAGCTACGGCATGGTGCGCACCGAGACGCTGTGCGCCCGCTGCGGCTCGCACCAGGGCCACGTCTTCCCCGACGGGCCGCCGCCCTCCGGCCAGCGCTACTGCATCAACTCCGTGGCGCTCTCTTTCACGCCGGCCGACGAGCCGTTCCCCGACCCGCTGCATCGGGGCGAGGCCGACCTGGAGGTGGCGACGGGGAGCCGAACAGGCGCAGACGCGCCACTGGATCAACGTTCTGGGCGCGGCTAGTCGAGCTTCGGTCCGGCGGCCCAGCGCCGGTCGACACGGGTCTGGAGGTCGACGCCCGCGTCGCGCTGCACGAGCTCCAACCCCCTGAAGAAGAAGCGCGGGCCTCCGCCGAAAAGCCCGCCTCGCGCGGCGGTGAAGCCGATCAGGTACATGGAACGGTCGGTGCGGGTCTCGCCGTCCTCGACGTAGGTGGTCACCACGCCGACCGGCAGGCGTCCGTAGCCGGTGGGCCGCCGAGAGGCCGCCTTCGCCGCCGTGAGGATCTCGCCGCGAAGGCCGTCGCGCACCCACTCGACCTGCACCTGGGGCGGAGCAGCGTCCACCTGCATGGCGTGGGACAGCACCGCGCGCGGGAACAGATACCGCTGACTCTGCACCACCTGCTCCTCGCGCACGGGGACCAGCATCAGCCGCTCGCCGTTGTCGACGGGGTCGCCCCGCAGCACCAGCGCTTGGCGCTGCGCCTCGTGCTGGGCGGCGCTCTGCCGGTCGACCTGCTCCTGGTGATGGACCCGGCGCGTGTCGAAGAAGCCGAGCACGGCGATGGCCAGCGCTCCGATTCCGACGACCTCGCTGATCGTCACCCACCGACGCCGCCACCACAGCGGCTTGCGCAACTCGGGATCGCTCGAGGCCATGCCGCTTTCGACCTGCGCCGGCCTCGCGCGTCAAGCCGGCCAGGCCGTCCGCGATCCTCAGAAGCGTCGGGGCGGCCGGCCGAAGCTGCCCGTCCGGCCCAGCCCGGTCGTCTGGCGCACGAGCGTCCGCTTGGGCGGGGGCGGCGGAGGCGGCGGAGGCGCGCGCGGGGTCGGCAGGGCGGCGAAGCTCGCCGCCTCCGCCCCTGCCGCCAGCTTGGCGAGGTCGGCCGTGATCCGCTCGGCGGCGGCGAGGCGGGCCTCGGGCGTTTCGAACTCGCCGCGGATCACGAGCTTGCTGTCGGGGCGGATCTTCCAGTCGGTCGCGCGGCGCGCGATCAATTGCAGCAGCGCCTGCGGCTGGGCGAAGTCGTTCTCGCGGAAGGCCACCACCACGCCCTTCGGGCCCACGTCGATCTTCTCCACGTTGGCTTGGCGGCATAGGCCCTTGATCGCCACCACCTTAAGCAGCTGTCCGGCCTCCTCCGGCAGCGGGCCGAAGCGGTCGATCATCTCGGCGGCGAGCGCCTCGCGATCCTCCGGCTTCTCGGCCTCGGACAGGCGGCGATAGATAGACAGGCGCACGTTCAGGTCGGGCACGTAGGCGTCGGGGATGAGCACCGCCGCGCCCGCGTTGATCTGCGGCGACCACGCCCGCTGGGCCGCGGCGTGGGCGGTGTCCTGGCGGAGCTCGGCGACTGCGTCCTCCAGCATCTGCTGGTAGAGCTCGACGCCGATCTCCTTGATGTGGCCGCTCTGCTCGTCCCCCAGGAGGTTGCCCCCGCCGCGCTGGTCGAGGTCGTGGCTGGCGAGCTGGAAGCCGGCCCCCAGGCTGTCGAGCGAGGAGAGCACGCGCAGGCGCTTCTCCGCCGCCTCGGTCAGGATCTTTTCGGCGGGCGTGGTCAGGTAGGCGTAGGCGCGCGCCTTGGAGCGGCCGACGCGGCCCCGGATCTGGTAGAGCTGCGCCAGGCCGAACATGTCCGCCCGGTGCACGATCAGCGTGTTGGCGGCGGGCACGTCCAGGCCGCTCTCCACGATGGTGGTGCAGAGCAGCACGTCGAACTGCCCGTCGTAGAAGGCGCTCATCACCTCCTCGAGCTGGGTGGGCGCCATCTGGCCGTGACCGACGATGGTCTTCACCTCCGGCACCTGCTCGCGCAGGAAGCGCTCCAGCTCCGGCAGGTCGCGGACGCGCGGCGCGATGAAGTAGGCCTGGCCGCCGCGATACTTCTCGCGCAGCAGCGCCTCTCGGATCGTCACCGGGTCGGCGGGCAGGATATAGGTGCGCACCGCAAGGCGGTCGACCGGCGGCGTGGCGATGATGGACATCTCACGAATGCCGGAGAGCGCCATCTGCAGCGTGCGCGGGATGGGCGTGGCGGTCAGCGTCAGCATGTGCACGTCGGCGCGCAGCTCCTTCAGCCGCTCCTTGTGCTTGACGCCGAAGTGCTGCTCCTCGTCGACGATCACCATGCCGAGGTCGCGGAAGCCCACCTGGCTGGAGAGCACCGCGTGGGTGCCGATCACGATCTCCACCTCGCCGAGCTTCAGCGCCTCGCGCGTCTCGGCCGCCTCCTTGGCGGGCACCATGCGCGACAGCTGGCGCACCTTGATCGGCCAGCCGGCGAAGCGGTCGCTGAAGGTCTTGTAGTGCTGGCGCGAGAGCAGCGTGGTCGGCGAGACCACCGCCACCTGCTTGCCGCTCATGGCCACCACGAAGGCGGCGCGGAGCGCCACCTCGGTCTTGCCGAAGCCCACGTCGCCGCAGATCAGCCGGTCCATGGGCCGGCCGCGCGCGAGGTCGCCCAGCACGTCGCCGATGGCGTTCAGCTGGTCGTCGGTCTCCTCGTAGGGGAAGCGCGCGCAGAACTCGTCGAACGTGCCGACGGGGGCGTCGATCTCTTCCGTGACGTTCAGCTCGCGCTTGGCGGCGATCTGGATCAGGCCGTCGGCCATGATCCGCAGGCGCTCCTTGGCCTTGCTCTTGCGCGCCTGCCAGGCGGCCCCGCCCAGGCGGTCGAGTTGCACGTCCTCGCTGTCGCTGCCGTAGCGGGTCAGGAGGTCGATGTTCTCCACCGGCAGGTAGAGCTTGGCCTCACCGCCGTACTGCAGGTCGAGGCAGTCGTGCGGAGCGCCGGCCACCTCCAGCGTCTTCAGCCCGTCGTAGCGGCCGATGCCGTGGTCGATGTGCACCACGAGGTCGCCGGGCGTCAGCGCGGTGGCTTCCGCCAGGAAGTTGGCGGCGCGGCGCTTCTTGCGTGGGCGCGCCAGGCGGTCGCCCAGGATGTCCGTCTCGCTGATCACGGCGAGGTCGGCCGTCTCGAAGCCGTGCTCGACGGTGATCACCGCGCGCTGCACGGGCTTCTGCTTGGCGCCGGCGACGCCGTGGCCCTGCACGTCCGCCCAGTCCTTCCCGAAGCGCACGCCGGAGAGGCCGTGGTCGCCGAGCATGGAGGCGAGGCGGTCGGAGGAGCCGTCGCTCCACGAGGCGAACAGCACGCGCTTGCCCGCCTTCTGCAGGGCGGCGGCGTGGGCGGTGACGGCCTCGAACAGGTTGACGCTGTCCTGCTGGCGCTCGGGCGCGAAGTCGCGGCCGGCCTTGGCGCCGAGGTCGGCGACCCAGCTGGCCGGCTCGCGGGCAAAGGGCGAGAACACGCGCGTGGCGTGGTCGGCCTCGACGTCCGTCCACTGCGCCTTGGTCAGGTAGAGGGCGTCGGCGGGCAGCGGGCGCGAGTTGGACCCGCCGCGCACCTTGGAGGCCTCCAGGCGCGAGTCGTGGGCGTCCACTACCAGGGCGATGCGCTCGTCACGCGCCTCGGCGGCGAGGTGGTCGAGGAGCACGAGCGCGTCAGGGCCGGCGTAGTCGAACAGCGTGTCCAGCCGCGGGTAGAACAGGGGCAGCCAGTGCTCCATGCCCGCGCGCCGGCCGCCTTCGCTGACCGCCGCGTAGAGCGGATCGTCGCCGGCCGCACCGAAGGCCTTGGTGAAGCCGGTGCGGAAGCGGCTGATCGTGTCCTTGTCGATCAGCGCCTCGGACACGGGCAGGAGGTCGACGCTCTTGTGCGTGGCGGTGGAGCGCTGGGTCTCCGGGTCGAAGCCCCGGATCTGCTCCAGGGTGTCGCCGAACAGGTCGAGGCGCACGGGCTCCTCGGCGCCGGGCGGGAACACGTCGATCACGCCGCCGCGCACGGCGAACTCGCCCCGCTCGCTGACGGTGGAGGCGCGCACGTAGCCGTTCACGGCGAAGTACCGCTCGAGCGAGGCCGTATCCACGTCCTCGCCCACTCGCGCGGTGAAGCTGGCGGCGCGGATGGCGTCGCGCGGGGGCACGCGCTGGCCGGCGGCGGGAACCGTGGTGACCACCACCAGAGGCTCGGCGGCGGTCGCAGGCCGGCGAGCGAGCGTGGACATCGCAGCCATGCGGGCGGCCGCCACGCCCGACGACGGGCCGATGCGGTCGTAGGGCAGGCAGTCCCACGCGGGCAGCTGCAGCACCGCCAGCTCCGGCGCGAAGAACGCGAGCGCGCCGGTGAAGGCCTCCGCCCGCGCCCCGTCGCGCGCGACGAACAGCACTACGCCGCCGCTCTTGCCCGTCGCGTGGGCGCGGGCGAGGTCGGCGGCGACCAGGGCGTCGAAGCCCTCGGGCGCGCTCGCGAGATCGATGCGGCCCTTGCCCCGGACCAGTCGCCGAACGTCCAAACTCAACTCCGAACTCTGATCCGCTCATCCCCGCGCATGCGGGGACCCAGGTTTGCGGGCTCGTCCGCACCCACCCGGGCTGAAACAAGTCTGGCTCCCCGCATGCGCGGGGATGAGCGGATCACTATCCGCCCGCGGTGGTGGTGGGCGCCGCGCTGACCTGCAGGCGGTAGGCGCGCAGGCGGTGCATGACGGCGTGGTCGTGCTCGGGCGGCGGCTCCGCCCGCTCCACGATCCAGTCGTAGAGGTCGCCGTCCGGCACCTCGAGCAGGACCTCGAACAGGTCGAGGTCCTCGCCCGACATGGTGGGCAGCTCGGCGTCGGCGAAGCCGCCGACGATCAGGTCGGCCTCGCGGAAGCCGCGGCGCCAGGCGCGGAAGTTCAGCTTGCGCAGGCGAGGATCGGTGAGCGCGGGGGTCATGGGTGCGCCCTCATATAGGCGAGCCCGGTCCGACGGTCAGGGCCGGCGCTTCATGCGGATTTCGCGGCTGGTGCCGGTGGCCGAGACCATCACCAACGTGTGCGTGTGGACGTAGCCGTCGCGGTACACGACGCCGTCCAGCATGGCGCCGGAGGTCACGCCGGTGGCGGCGAACACCGCGTCGCCCTTCACCAGCTCATCCAGCTCGTACTTGCGGCCGAAGTCGGCCTCGGCGAGGCCCAGGCGCTTGGCGC
>CAXTBN010000096.1:0-7206 GCA_964242895.1 uncultured Caulobacteraceae bacterium
CTGGGCGGGCTACGGCGCCGCCCTGGAGCGCGCCCGCGCGTTCAAGGCGCAAGCCGACAGGCTGGCTGCGACCTTCGTGCCGAGGTGACGGCGCACCCGGCGAGGCGAGCATGGCGGACGAGCAAGCCCTGAGGAACATCGAGGCGCTCTTCGAGCTGCTCCGCGCCCAGGCCGCCGCCGTGGCGGCGCTTCCCCCGTCGGATCGGGAGGGGGTCCTGGCCGCCGTTCATGCGCGGCATGAGCGTTCGGGCGTCGAAGCCGGCATGAGCCCCGAGGCCGCGCTCGACATGGCGGACCGCCTGGACGCCTGGATACGCGAAGCGCTGAGCCTCACGACGCGACAGGTTCGGCCGCAGACGCTGCATTGAGTCCGGCCACGACAGCTTCCGCCGTCGCCCCGGAACCGGGTCTCGCGAAGACGTCGCGGTCCCCGGCGGCGTCTCCGGCTCCCCCTTCCCAGCGCTCCGGTTTCCGCTAAGCCCGGGATTCCACGCGCAGCCAGAGCCGCAGAATGACGACCCGACGCGATCTCCTCATCCAGACCGCAGCGGCCGGAGCGCTCTGTTCGGGCCGCGCCGCGTCGGCGCAGACGAGCGGCGACGCTGCGCTGGATCGCGTGTTCGACTCGCAGACGTCCCGGTTGCTGGCGGCGTCGCCCGAGACGGCGACGCAGCTCGGGCTCGACCGCGGCGCGTCGGCTTCGCTGAAGCACCGTCTCGACGACACGTCGCCCGGCGCCCACGCGCGGGCGGCGTCCGCGAGCGAGGCGATGTGGCGCGAGGTGACCGCGGCGCCCGAAACGGGCCTCTCGCCCGCCGCGCGCGTGCACAGGTCGGTGGTCCTCTACGCCTACCGGCTCGGAGCGGAGGCGAGGCCGTTCGACTTCGGGCGCAACACCTTGTTCTCGGCCATGGGCGAGAGCGCGGGCCCGTACGTCGTCAACCAGAGCGGCGGGACCTACAGCAACCTGGCGGAGTTCCTGGACACGCAGCACAAGGTGGCGACCCGGGACGACGCGGAAGCCTTCCTGGACCGCCTCAACGCCTCCGCCGAAGCCATCGACGGCGAGAACGAGCAGGCGCGCGCCGACGCCGGCCGCGGCGTCACGCCCCCGTCCTACATCCTCTCCAACGCGCTCGGGCAGATGGAGGAGCAACTCCGGCTCGCACCGGCGCAGAGCCGCTTCGTCGGCACGCTTCGTCGCAAGTGCGCGGAGGCGAAGCTCCCGGGCGCCTGGGCGTCCCGCGCGGAGAAGCTCGTCGCCGAACGCTACATGCCCGCGCTGGCGCGCCAGCGCGACCTCCTGCAGGTCCTGTCGGCGCGAGCGGACGACCGGGCGGGCGTGTGGCGCTTCACGGACGGGGAGGCCTACTACGCCTGGCTGCTCAAGGCGGGCGCGAACAGCTCGCTGACCGCCGCCGAGGTCCACCAGCTCGGGGTGGAGCAGAACCGGGAGATCGGCTCCCGCATGGACGCCCTGCTCAAGGCGCAAGGCCTGACGCAGGGCACGGTGGGCGAACGCATGACCGCCCTCGGCAGGGATCCCGCCAACCTCTTCCCCGACACCGATGCGGGGCGGGCGCAGGCGGTCGCCTATCTGCAAGGCCGCATCGACGCCATGCGCGCGCAGATGCCCAAGGTGTCGGCGCTGAGGCTCGCAGCGCCCGTCGAGGCGCGCCGCGTGCCCGAGCAGATCCAGGACGGCGCGGGTCTCGGTTACATGAACCCGGCGCCGTTGGACGGCTCTCGGCCCGCGATCTACTACATCAACCTGAAGACGACGACGAACTGGCCGCGCTTCACGATCCCCAGCCTGACCTACCACGAGACGATACCCGGGCACGCCTGGCAGTTCGCCTACCTCTCGGAACGGAAGGCGGCGCCGACGGTCCGGCAGATCCTGTCGGGCTTCAACGCCTACGTGGAGGGATGGGCCCTGTACTCCGAGCAGCTCGCCGACGAGATCGGCATGTACGACGACGACCCGCTGGGGCGGCTCGGCTACCTGCAGGCCCAGAAGTTCCGCGCCGTGCGGCTGGTGGTGGACACCGGCCTGCACGCCCAGCGCTGGACGCGCGATCAGGCCGTCTCCTTCGCCGTGGCTGAGAGCGGAAGGGCCGAGCCCGCCATGAGGAGCGAGGTCGACCGCTACGTCTCCACGCCCGGTCAGGCCTGCGGCTACAAGGTGGGGCACACCGAGATCCTGAGGCTGCGCGAGCGGTCCCGCGCCGCCCTCGGGAGCCGTTTCGACCTCGTGGCCTTCGACGACGCCGTGATCCGCGTCGGTCCCGCTCCGCTCAGCGTGCTGGACGAGGAGATCGATCGCTGGGCGTCGTCATTCAGAGCCTGACCCTCGTGCGGCGGGGCGGGGCCGCTCGTGCGATCGGGGGCGCGTCCGAGGCGGCGCGCCGGGAACTCGGCGGGGGCGGGGGGCTGGCGGCGTGAAGGCGGCGGCGCTGGGCCTCGTCGCGATCATGGCTTTCCTGGCCGCTGCAGCTGCGGTGCTGTGGACGCCGGATCGGTCCCGCACGTCGCTGGAAGCCAGATACCTCCGCTCGTCGCGCGACCTCGTCGATGTCTCCGGCGTGCGGCTCCACGTGCGCGACGACGGCGGCCGGAGCGCGCCGGCCCTGATCATGATCCACGGATTCGGATCGAGCCTGGAGACGTGGGAGCCCTGGGCGAAGACGCTGGCTCCCGACTTCCGTGTCGTACGCTTCGACCTGCCCGGATCGGGGCTGTCCGAGCCCGATCCGACCGGCGACTACAGCGACGCCCGAAGCGTCGATCTCGTGCTGCAGCTGATGGATCGTCTGCGCCTCGCGCGGGCGACGCTGATCGGCAATTCGATCGGAGGGCGGATCGCCTGGAGGTTCGCGGCGTCCCATCCGGATCGGGTGGACAAGGTGGTGCTGATCTCCCCCGACGGGTTCGCAAGCCCGGGGTTCGACTACGGCAAGCCCCCGGTCGTCCCCGCCGCGATGACGCTGATGCGGTGGGGGCTGCCGAAGCCCCTGGTCAGGGCGGGTCTGGAACCCGCTTACGGCGACCCCGCCGCGCTGAACCCGGCCGTGGTCACGCGCTACCACGACCTGATGCTGGCGCCGGGTGGCCGACGGGCCCTGCTGGAGCGCATGCGGCAGGCGGTGCTGACCGACCCCAGACCCTTCCTGCACCGCATCCAGGCGCCCGTCCTGCTCCTGTGGGGCGGGCGGGACGGCATGATCCCGGTCGCCAACGCCCGCGACTATCTCGGGGCTCTGCCCCATGCGCGGCTGGTGACCTTCCCCGAGCTGGGCCACGTTCCGCAGGAGGAGGCGCCGGCGAGGTCCGTGGAGCCGCTTCGCGCCTTCCTCCTGAGCGGACGCCCTGCGTCGACACCGACCCAGCGCGGTTCGGACGCGGGCCTGTTTCGTTGAGTATCACCGACGCACCCGATGCAGTCTCCGCGGCGGCGGCGCGGTCGCGCAGGGTGCTATTGCTGGGCGCGACGGGCACCGTGGGCGGCGCGACGGCCCAGGCCCTCATCCGCGAGGGGCGCGAGGTCGTCTGCTTCGTCCGCCCCCGCCACAGGGCCGACGGTCCTCCCGCGCAGGCGACCAGCCTGCCGAAGCTGCAGGGGGCCGAGGTCCGCTTCGGCGACGTGACCGATCCCTCCTCGCTCGCGCGCGACGGCTTCCGGGGCGAGCGGTTCGACGCCGTGGTCTCCTGCCTGGCGTCGCGCACGGGTGCGCCCCGGGATGCCTGGGCGATCGACCATCGCGCCCACCTCCTGGCGCTGGAGGCGGCGCGGGACGCGGGCGTCGGCCACTTCGTCCTCCTGTCGGCCCTGTGCGTGCAGAAGCCGTTGCTGGCCTTCCAGCACGCCAAGCTCGCCTTCGAAAACGCCCTGATCGCGTCCGGCGTCAGGTATTCGATCGTGAGGCCCACGGCGTTCTTCAAGTCGCTGTCCGGCCAGATCGAGCGCGTGAAGCGAGGCAAGCCGTTCCTGGTCTTCGGAGACGGCACGCTGACGGCGTGCAAGCCGATCAGCGACGAGGATCTCGCGAGCTACCTCGCCGGCTGCCTGGACGATGAAGCGCGCTGGAACCGCGTCCTTCCCATAGGCGGACCCGGCGCGGCCATCACGCCGCGCGAGCAGGGCGAGCGCCTCTTCGCCCTCCTCGGGCGACCTCCGCGGCTGCGCAGGGTGCCGGTGGGCGTGTTGGACGTGATCGTCGGCGTCCTCTCGACGCTGAGCCGTGTGGCGCCCCCGCTCGCGGCGAAGGCCGAGCTGGCGCGCATCGGGCGGTACTACGCCACCGAGTCGATGCTGGTGCTCGATCCCGCAACAGGGCGCTACGACGCGGCAGCCACGCCCTCGACGGGGTCGCAGACGCTGTTCGACTTCTACGCCGACGTGATCGCCGGCGCTCGACGCCCGGACCTCGGCGACCACGCCGTCTTCGCGCGGGATGAATGAGAGACCTGGAAGTCCGTCGGAGAGCCACCCTCGACAGCGCCGTCGCCGCCAGCCGGATCACGTCCGGCGAGTTGCAGCGGAACGGGTGAGGCGGCTCGGGGCGGCGAGGCGTCGGCGAGAGTTGCGGGTTGCAGATGCGCGGCCTTCACGCGCCGTGCGGCTTCAGGTCGGCGCGGGCGTGCGACGGGCGCTTGGACAGGAGCGCGGCGGCCACCGCTGTCGCCACGCCCGCCGCGGACACGCCCGCGACCACCGTCGTCAACGCCGCCGCGAGGCGGCCGGCTCCGCCGTGGCCGGCCGCCGTGGAGAGCCACCCGACCAGGGGCGGCCCGACGCCGAAGCCGACGAGGTTGGCGGCCGCGACGTAGCCGGCCGCGACGCGTCCCCGAGAGGCGTCGGGCGCGTACTGCTGGACGCCGCGCAGACCGGCGACGGCGCCCGCGCCGAGCGCCCCCACGAGCGCCCCGAAGACGACCTGCGCCCAGGACGCGTCCGTGGCGGCCCGCAGGGCGAGCGCGAGCGCTCCCGCCGCGGCCAGGCAGACGGCGAGCGACGGCAGCACCGGCGCCTCGCCCCGCGCGCGGCCGCCCGCCCGGTCGAGGAGCCAGCCCATGAGGAGGCCGCACGCCGGGGTGATCAGGAGCAGAGGCGACCCCGTCACCACCCCGGCGCGCGCCGGGGTGAGCGAGAAGCTGCGCACGAACAGGCTGGGCGCCCAGCTGGCCGCCGTCTGGCTGGCCAGCACGGCCGTGACGCCGGCCCCCGCCGCCCCCGCGAGCCTCACGGCCGCTCCCGCGCCCCCAAGGCGCGCCGCCGCCGGGGGGCCGACCGCCGCCGTCTTCGCCTCCGCGCGGCGCGAGGCGAGCGCGCGCCAGGTCGCTGCGACCGCCAGCAGGTTGAGCGCCGCCGCGATCCACAGCACCTCCCGCCAGGGCGGCAGGGGACCCGGCAGCCGCGTGCACAGGCCGAGCAACGCGCCCCCGGCGGTCAGCGCCAGGCCCTTGCCGACCGGGCCGCCGGCCGCGAACAACGCCGTCGCCAGCCCCGCACGCCCGGCCGGCGCAGCCCGGGCGATCAGCACCAGGGCCGCCGGTGCGACCGCCGCCTCGCCCACGCCCAGCAGCATGCGCGCGCCGAGCAGCGCGCCGAAGCCGTCCGCCGTCGCGGACCAAGCCACCGCGAGTGTCGAGAGGACCAGCCCTGCGGGCACGGGCCAGCCGCGCGGGAAGCGATCTATCAGCAGGCCGAAGACGGGCGTGAACAGTACGAACGGCACGATGAAGGCCGTGCCCTGCAGGACTCCCATGCGCAGGTCGTCGACGCCCATCGCCCGCGAGACCGGCGTGGCCAGGAGCGCGAGGAGAAAGCGGTTCCCGAAGGCCAGCGCCTGCAGCCCGGTGAACACCGCCAGGAGCGGCCAGCCCGCAGGCGGCCGCCCGCCCGCGTCCGCCTTCACGCCGCGGATCGGATCGCGGCGGGCGCCGTGCGGGCGAGGGACGCGGGCATGTCGTCGAGCAGCCGCCGCGTCAGCTCGCCCGGATCGGACGCGACCGGCGCCTCGGCCCGGCGCTCCGCGCGCAGGGCGCCGGGCGGCACGCCGTAGCGCGCCTGGAAGGCGGAGGTGGCGTGGCTGAGGGAGACGAAGCCGAACCGGCCGATCAGCTCCGCCAGCGGCCGGCGGTCGGTCTCCAGCGCGGTGCGCAGCCGGCGCAGCCGGCGGGAGAGGATCCATTCGGACACGCCGCCGAGCTCCTCGAACGCGCGGTACAGGGTGGCGCGCGAGGTGTGCGATCCCGCGGCGACCGTCTCCGGCGTCAGATCGCTCCGGGCGAGGTGGGCCTCGATGAAGGCGAGCGCGCGTTCGCGCCGCTGCAGCCGCGCCGCCCCTTCCCCGGGCCGGGCGGTCGGCGGGCGCAACAGGCGGTCCAGCACCGTTCGCGGATCGCCCCGGCCTCCGCCCTCCATGAGCGCGGCGAACGCCGCCTGCGCCTCGACCGCGCTCGCCGCCGCCGCCGCGCCGTGCAGGCGCGAGACGTCGAGGCCCGCCTCGGCCAGGCGCGCGCGCGGCAGGCTGAGCGTGTGGAAGCGGCACCCCACCGCCTCCGTCGTGAACGGGCGCGTGGTGTCCACGAAGGCGACGTCGCCGGCGCGAAGCGTCCGCCGGTCGTCGCCGAAGTCGAGCCTCAGTTCGCCGCTCACCACGTGCTGGACGACGAAGTGGTCGAAGCCCGTGCGACGGACCCGGGCCGCGTCGCGCGTCAGGCGCAGGCCGTCGAGCCTGCGCTCGAACACCACCATCTCGGGCAGGAGCCGGGAGCGCACGCTGGCGAACACCTCGGCCGCGGTGCACTCCACCTGCGTCCCGGCCGCGTAGAGCTCGCGAAACCCCTCGACCGCCGCGTCGCGCCCCATGAGCCGCGACGAGAACACCAACGCGCCGTTCGCATCCTCCATCCGACCCCGCTCGCCCGATGATCCACCAGCCCGGCCTTTCAATGCCTCGCGTCCCCCCGCGGCGTCCAGCGGACTCGCGAGCCGCGGGAGCCGTGGGCGGAGCGCCGCAAGACGCGGGCGGTCCGGCCGCGCGGCCGCCGAGGCGGGGACGCCGGTTTGCAGAGCGCGTGCGGTTGCGTGCAGGCGCGGCCGCTTCTTGGTGGGGACGGGCGGTTCGATGGACAACGGCGTGCACTTCATCTCGGGCCTGCCGCGGTCGGGTTCGACGCTCCTGGCGGCGATCCTGCGGC
>CAXTBN010000097.1:0-7082 GCA_964242895.1 uncultured Caulobacteraceae bacterium
AGCGGAGCTCGCGCGCCGAGCGCCGGCTGGCCTCGGCCGATCCTGGCACGGGGCCGCGCCCCTACGCCTCTCTCGGGCCGGAAGGGTCGGCCCCGGCGCCGTACGCGTCCGCACCCTCCGCCCCGGCCGCCGGCCGTTGGGGGCGCACGCAGGCCGACGCCCTGGCGGCCTACGCCGTCGCCTCGGCCCGCGCGCCGCGCGTCGCGGACCGGCCGGAGGCGACTCACGAGCGCTTCGTCTGGCCGGTGCGGACGGCGGAGGTCGTGTCGGGCTTCGGCGCGCACGGCACGGGGCAGCGCAACGACGGCGTCGACCTCGCCGCACGCCCGGGAGACGCGGTGCGCGCGGCGGCCGCGGGCGAGGTGGTCTACGCGGGCAAGGAGATCGCGGCGACGGGCGGCAACCTCGTGCTCCTGAAGCACGCGGACGGCTGGGTGACGGCCTACTCGCACCTGGGGCGGATCACCGTGGCGATGCGCCAGACCGTCGACCAGGGCCAGGAGATCGCCGAGAGCGCCGACGTGGCCGGCGCCTCCGTCCACTTCGAGGTGCGCCAGCCCGGCGCGGGCGGCGCCAAGCCCGTCGACCCGGTCAGCGTGCTGCCGACGCGCGGCGGCGGCGAGACCGGGCGGGGCTAGCTCACAGCCGCCCCAGCACCGACGCCCGGAGCAGGG
This sequence comes from uncultured Caulobacteraceae bacterium, assembly GCA_964242895.1. Taxonomy (GTDB): domain Bacteria; phylum Pseudomonadota; class Alphaproteobacteria; order Caulobacterales; family Caulobacteraceae; genus JASLDZ01. The sequence goes on from CAXTBN010000097.1 coordinate 675, forward strand.
CCGCGCGCTTGCCCAGCGGGCCGGGCGTGCGGTCGCGCACGTAGGTGCGCGCCAGGGTGGCGTAGACGACGGCCGGAAAGGCCGCTGTGGGGAGGCCGTTCAGCGCCGCCCGCGTCGTCCCGAGTTCGGCCTCGACCCTGGTCTGCACGATCCGCCGCAACGCCTCCTCGTCCGGCGGGAGGGCCCGGTCGGCAGGGAGCCAGCGTCGCCCGCGCGCCGCCCAGGCTTCTCGCGCGCGCCACAGGGCGGCCCAGCCCCAGGCGCGCCCGGCCGCCGTCGTGTCCACGCCCGCCGAGCCCGGATCGAGAAGCACGGCCGCCGCCTCCATCAGCGCGCCGGAGACGCCGTCGAGGTGGCGCAGCAGGGCGGGCTCGTCGGCGAAGGGCTCGCGGGCGAGGTCGGCGGTGCGGGCCTGGACCATGCGCTCGAGCGGCGCGCGGGGCAGGCGGCCGGAAGCGACGGCCGGGGCGAGCGCCTCCAGCACCGGCTGTCCACGCCCACCGCGGCCGGCGGCGAGGTCGTCCAGCGCCTGCTCCCACCAGGCCAGGCGCATCTCGCCCAGCATCGGCTCGCGCACGCTGACGGCCACGCGCGCGAGCTCGTCGTTCAGGGCGTAGAGCGCCAGGAGTTCGGCGCGTGCGGCGGCGTCCTCCACAAGGCGGGCGGCGAGCCAGCGATCGGGATCGACGCGCTCCAGGTGCGCGAGGATGTCGTCGGGGAGGGCGGCCATGCGGCCGTCAAACGGGGAGGAAGGCCGCCGCGATCCGCCGGCCGTCGCGCGCCAGCACGTTGTACAACCGGCACGCCTCGGCCGTGGACATGACCTCCAGCCCGAGCCCCGCGGCGGCGAGGGCTTCGCGCACCGGGCGGGGCGCGGGCGCGACGGACGCTCCGGTCCCGAGGAGCACGAACTCCACCGCCTCACGCGGCGCTCCGAGCACGGCGGCGAAGTCGTCGGGCGTCACCTCGGCGAGCCTGGGGCCGGCCAGCCAGAGCCCCGGCTGGTCGTCGAGGATCAGGAGCGCGCCCTCGATCCGCAGGCCCGCGACGCGGAAGCCGCCGCCGCCGAACGCGTCGACCGAGGGCGGCTCGCGCAACGGCCTACGGCCGGGCGGCGGCGGCGCGCTGGGCGGCGGTGGGCGGGTTCTGCACGTCGTCGCCGCGCTTCACGCCCCACAGCAGCACCACCGGCAGGGCGATGTAGATGGACGAGTATGTGCCCACCACGATCCCGAACGCCATGGTGAACACCAGCGGGAACAGCGCCGGCCCGCCCATGAACAGCGCCCCCGACAACGCCAGCAGCGCCGTGCTGCCGGTGATCACCGTGCGGCTGAGGCGCTCGTTCTCCGACAGGTTGATGATCTCGCGCAGCGGCGTGCGGCGGTATTTGACCAGGTTCTCGCGCAGCCGGTCGAAGGTGATGACCTTCTCATTCATCGAGTAGCCGATCACGGTCAGCAGGCCGACGATGCTCTCCGTGGAGAACTCGATCTGCAGGGCTGAGAGGATCCCCAGCGTCAACAGTACGTCGTGGAACACGCCCACGATGGCGCCTAGTCCCTGCTGCAGACCGAAGCGGAACCAGATGTAGACCAGCATCAGCGCGATCGCGACGCCGAGCGCCAGGAAGCCCGCGCGGAACAGTTCGCCCGAGACCTTGGCCCCGACGGTGGTGGCGGGCTTGGCGATCAGCCCCGGCACCGCCGCCTTCAAGCCCGCGTCCACGCGCGCGATCTCGGCGGCGACGGCGGCCGGCTCCGTGGCGTGCGGGCGGAAGCGCACCATGGCGCTTGTGGCCGCGCCGAAGCCCTGCACCTGCGCGTCGCTGACGCCCAGCTTCGGCAGGGTCGAGCGCAGCAGGCCGAGGGGCGCGGGCCCGGGCGTGGCCACCTCCACCTGCGCGCCGCCGGTGAAGTCGATGCCGAGGTTCAGACCGCGCGTGGCGAAGCAGGCGATCGAGCCGAGCACGAGCAGCGCGGACAGCGCCGCGGCGAAGGGGGCCCAGCGCACGAAGTCGAACTTGGTGTCGTGGGGCAGGTAGCGGCTGAGCGGCCAGCGCATGGGGGACTCTCCGGCCATCAGATCGGCAGCGCCTTCGGCTTGGCGGTGCGGAACCACCAGCCGATCAGCACCTGGGTGATCAGGATGGCGGTGAACAGCGAGCTCAGCACCCCTTCCGAGAGGGTCAGGGCGAAGCCGCGCACGGGGCCGGTGCCGAACTGGAACATGATGCCCGCGGAGATCAGCGTGGTCACGTTGGCGTCGAAGATCGACACCAGGGCGCGGCGGAAGCCGTTGTCGGCCGCCAGCAGCGGCGTGCGCCCGGCGCGCGCCTCGTCGCGCATGCGCTCGTAGATCAGCACGTTCGCGTCGACGGCGACGGCGAGGGTCAGGATCAGGCCGGCCACGCCGGGCAGGGTCAGCGTCGCCTGTGTCACGGAAAGCGTGGCGATCAGGATCAGCACGTTCACGATCAGCGCCGCCGCGGCGAACACGCCGAACAGCCCGTAGGCCAGCACGATGAAGACGATGATGGCGGCCGCGCCGATCCCTAGCGAGATCGCGCCCGTGCGCACGGCGTCGGCTCCCAACTCGGCGGAGACGGTGCGCTGCTCCTCCACGGTGAGCGGCGCGGGCAGGGCGCCCGAGCGCAGCAGCAGCGCCAGCTCGTTGGCGCTCTCCTGGGTGAAGTTGCCGCCCTCGATCACGCCCGAACCGCCGGTGATGGCGGTGTTGATCGACGGGGCGGAGATCCACTGGTTGTCGAGCACGATGGCGAAGCGCTTGCCTATGTTCTCCGCGGTGGCTTGGCCGAAGCGGCTCGCCCCACGGCCATTGAAGCGAAAGAAGACCTGAGGGTCTCCGCCTTGGCCGAAAACCTGGCTGGCGGTGACAAGGTCCTCGCCGGAGACAACCACCCGCTTCTTCAACGTCAGCAGTTCCGGTCCGCTGGCCGACTTCATGATCATGTCGCCCGCGGGTGCGGGCGGAGGCGGCAGGCCGGGGGTGAGGGGCGGCGCGGCGTCGTCCACCATCTGGAAGCTGAGCTTGGCGGTCTTGCCGATGATGGCGCGCAGCTTGTCCGGGTCGCTCTCGCCGGGCGCCTCGACCACGATCCGGGCGGCGCCCTGGCGGATGATGGTGGGCTCGCGCGTGCCGAGCTGGTCGACGCGGCGGCGGATCACCTCGATGGACTGGTCCACCGCGCGGGCGGCCGACATCTGGTCGTAGCGGGCCGCCGGCTGCAGCACGAGCGTCTGGTCGGCGGCGCGGTTGACCGCGTACTCGCGGCCGGCGGCGCCTTGGAGAGCAGGGGCGGCGTCGGCGAGCTTCTGCTGCGCCGTGTCGAGCTTGGTCGGGTCTGTGATGCGCACGTGCACCGCGCCGTCGGGCTGCACGCCCAGGCCGGAGAAGGCGACGCCCGCCTCGCCCAGCACGCGCCGGCTCTCCTCGACCGTGTTGTTCAGCTGCTCGGCCTTGAGCGCCTTCAGGTCGACCTCGAGCAGCAGGTAGGAGCCGCCCTGCAGATCGAGCCCGAGGTTCAGCCGCTGCTGCAGGAAGCCGGGCAGGCTCCCCGTGACCGAGGCCGGCAGCAGGTTCGGGAGCGTGAAGACGAGGCCGAACACCGTCGCCAGCGCGACCAGGGCGACCTTCCAGCGGCTGAGCTGCAGCATCGGTCGGCGATCAGGCCTTGGCGTCGTTGGCCGGCGCAGGCTCGCCCTTGGCGCGCACCTCGGCGACCATGGAGCGGACGACCTTCACGTTGACGGTGGGGGCGATCTCCACGGCGAGCTCGGTGTCGTCCACGCGCGTGACCTTGCCGATGATTCCGGAGCTCATCACCACCGTGTCGCCGCGCTTGATCTTGCTGAGCGTGTCGGCCTGCTTCTTCTGCCGCTGCGACTGCGGGCGGATGATCATGAAATAGAACAGCGCCACCAGCACCAGGGGCAGGCCCAGCACGCTGATAAGGTCGGGCCCGCCGCCGGCTGCTGGCGCGCCCGCAGGGGTCTGGGCTTGGGCGGTCGAGGCGAACATGCAGGCTCCGGGCGCGCGGACGGTCCCGCGGCGGAGCGGGTCTGGCGAAGGGCGCGGAAGCTAGGGCCGGGCGCTCGGGGAGGCAAGCCTGCCGTCCGGCTGGGCGCCGCGGGGTGCGACTCTCCGCCGTTCCTGATACGTTCCACGTGAAACGCGACCCGTCCGGCTTACATGTGGGCGTCGTCCCGAGGCCTGAATGACCGACCCGAACGCCTCCATCCGCGTGCGCGGCGCGCGCGAGCACAACCTGAAGGGGGTCGATGTCGACATCCCCCGGGAGAAGCTCGTGGTGATCACGGGGCTGTCGGGCTCGGGCAAGAGCTCGCTGGCGTTCGACACCATCTACGCAGAGGGACAGCGCCGATACGTGGAGAGCCTGTCGGCCTACGCGCGCCAGTTCCTGGAGCTGGCCGGCAAGCCGGACGTGGACCTGATCGAGGGTCTCTCCCCCGCCATCTCCATCGAGCAGAAGACCACCAGCAAGAACCCGCGCTCCACCGTCGGCACGGTGACGGAGATCCACGACTACATGCGCCTGCTCTGGGCGCGGATCGGAGTGCCCTACTCGCCGGTGACCGGCCTGCCGATCGAGAGCCAGACCGTCAGCCAGATGGTCGACCGCGTCATGGCCCTGCCGGAGGGAACGCGGCTGAACCTGGTCGCCCCCGTGGTGCGCGACCGCAAGGGCGAGTTCCGCAAGGAGCTGGCCGAGTGGCAGCGCGCGGGCTTCCAGCGCGTGAAGATCGACGGCGAGCTCTACCTGATCGAGGACGCGCCGACGCTCGACAAGAAGTTCAAGCACGACATCGACGTGGTGGTGGACCGCGTCGTCGTGCGCGAGGGCATCGAGCAGCGACTGGCCGACTCGCTGACGCAGGCGCTGGCCCTCTCCGACGGACTGGCCACCGCCGAGTGGGCCGACCTGGCGGAGGGCGAGACCGAGGCCAAGCGCCTGCTGTTCTCCGAGCGGTTCGCCTGCCCCGTCTCCGGCTTCACCATCACCGAGATCGAGCCGCGCCTGTTCTCGTTCAACAACCCGGCGGGCGCCTGCCCCGTGTGCGACGGGCTCGGCCAGAAGCTGAAGTTCACCGCCGAGCTGGCCGTGCCCGACCCGGACAAGGCGCTGCACAAGGGCGCGGTGGCGCCCTGGGCGCGCGGGCCGAGCCCGCTCTACACCCAGACCCTGCAGGCGCTGGCCCGTCACTACGGCTTCAGCATGGACAAGCCTTGGCGCGAGCTGCCGGACCGCGCCACGGAGGTCGTGCTGCACGGCACAGGCACGGAGAAGGTGAAGTTCACCTACGACGACCAGGCGCGAAAGTACGAGGTGTCCAAGGTCTTCGAGGGCGTGCTGCCGAACCTCGAGCGTCGCTGGCGCGAGACCGACAGCGCCTGGGTGCGCGAGGAGCTGGGTCGCTACCAGGCGCAGACGCCGTGCGAAGCGTGCCGCGGCCAGCGGCTCAAGCCCGAGGCGCTGGCCGTGAAGGTGGATGCGCGCTCGATTGCGGAGATCTCGACGCTTGCGATCAAGGACGCGCGCGAGTGGTTCACAGCCCTGGACGCCTCGCTGACGCCGAAGCAGGCGGAGATCGGCCGCCGCATCCTCAAGGAGATCAACGATCGCCTGCGTTTCCTCAACGACGTGGGGCTGGACTACCTCGGGCTCGCCCGCGCCTCCGGCACGCTCTCGGGCGGGGAGAGCCAGCGCATCCGTCTGGCGTCGCAGATCGGCAGCGGGCTGACGGGGGTGCTCTACGTCCTCGACGAGCCGAGCATCGGCCTGCACCAGCGCGACAACACGCGGCTGCTCACCAGCCTGCAGGGCCTGCGCGACCTGGGCAACTCGGTGCTGGTGGTGGAGCACGACGAGGAGGCCATCCTCACCGCCGACCACGTGATCGACATGGGCCCGGCCGCGGGCGTCCACGGCGGCGAGGTGATCGCCGAGGGCACGCCGGCCGACATCATGGCGTCGAAGGACTCCATCACCGGCCAGTACCTCATCGGCGACCGCGAGGTGCCGGTGCCGGAGAAACGGCGGCCGATCGGCAAGAAGCGGCTGAAGATCACCGGCGCGCGCGGCAACAACCTGAAGGGCGTGACCGGCGAGATCCCGGTGGGAACCTTCACCTGCGTCACCGGCGTCTCCGGCGGCGGGAAGAGCACCTTCACCATCGAGACGCTCTACAAGGCGGCCGCGCGGCGGCTGAACAACGCCTCCGACGCACCGGCGCCCTACGACCGGATCGAGGGGCTGGAGCACTTCGACAAGGTCATCGACATCGACCAGAGCCCCATCGGGCGCACCCCCCGCTCGAACCCGGCCACCTACACGGGCGCCTTCGGCCCGATCCGCGACTGGTTCTC
>CAXTBN010000098.1:0-6956 GCA_964242895.1 uncultured Caulobacteraceae bacterium
AGGATCATGCGGGGAGTTGACCGCTCCGGTAGCCGCACCTCGCCGCCGACGGCGCTGACATGGACCCGTTCAGGATCGAGGAACAGAAGACCGGTGAGCGGATGAACCGTTGCTGTCGGCCTGCACGGCGAGCGCAACCTAGCGAAAGCGCCCACTCAAGCGAAAGCGTCCACGCAAATGGCGAGCGGCTGCCGGCCGTCGTCAGGCATAGGGCGTTGGATCTCCAGGAAGCGGAGGGACTCCGCGACCATCCGCGCCAGCGCAGGAATGGAGGCGGCGCCTGTGCGGCGCATGATCGCCGCCCTGTGGGTCTCCACCGTCCTCTGGCTGATGCTGAGCTCATGGGCGATGACCTTGCTCGGGCGACCGGCGACGACGAGATTCATCACCTCCAACTGACGCTGCGTCAGAAGCGCGATGCGGGACGCGGCGAGCCTGTTGTCCATCGCCTCCTGATGATGTGCAGAGGCCTCCCCCAAAGCGCCGCTGATGGCGGCGACCAGGGCGTCATACGGCACCGGCTTCTCAAGAAAGTTCTGCACCCCGGCCTTCATAGCGGCCACCGCGGTGGCGATGTCGCTGGTCCCGCTGATCATCACGACCGGCAGGTCGTCGAGGTCGTTCCGGAGGTGATTCACGAGCGCGATGCCGCTCATTCCAGGCAGGTGAGCATCAAGGATGAGGCACGAGGCCAAACCCGGTCGGTACACGGCCAGGAAGGCTTCGCAGGCCTCGAAGTCGACGACGTTCCACCCGGACTCCTCCAGCGCCGCCCTGACATCGGACCGGACCAGATACTCATCATCTACGATGAAGATGGTGGGAACGGGTGCGGCGTCAGGAGAGACGTCCGCGAGAATCAAGCCGTTCATGCCGTAAGCACCTCGGCCCTCGGGACGCTATGGACACCGAAGGTGAATATCGAAGCCGCCGATCGCCAGCTTGTTCCGGTCATCCCACGGGGGATGATAGACGCCGACTTAACGCACTGCGAGAAGACCGAGCGAAAACAACGCCCTATATTACCAGGTATTGGTGATCATCGGATCCACGTTAGGTCGATTTGGAGGACGGCTCCGGCGCCGGCGCCACCCGTGCAGTCGCTTGCATGCGATCGACTTGAGGTGAGGTGTCGTCGTGGCGCTCAGATGCGCGGCTCGCCCCGGGGTGAGCAGCAGCGAACGCCTTGTGCTTGCCGCGCGTGTTGAAGGTGGCGATGCGGGTCAAGGCGCGGCTCCTGAGGACGACTCCAGCCGCCTGTTCTACCATGGCGTCGCGCGGACGAGCGGCTCGGAGAGTACGTAGAAGGCCGTCGCTCCGCTCGGCTAGGTGTTTTCCGATGCTCACCGGGGCGGGGCGCTCAGGGTAGGCTGCGCCCGTCCGTACGTCGAAATCTCCGGCGAAGGACGACCGGCGGAGAGACGGCTTGGACGGCGACTGGGGGACAGAGTCCCACTGGAACGAGGGGTCGATCCCTCTCTCTCCCGGCATGCTGCGGGGAATAAACGGATACTGGCGCGCCGCGAACTACCTCTCGGTCGGCCAGATCTACCTGCGCGCCAACCCGCTGCTTGAGACGCCTCTCGCATTGTCGGACATCAAGACGCGCCTCTTGGGCCACTGGGGCACGACGCCCGGGCTGAACCTGATCTACGTCCACCTGAACCGCCTGATCGTCGAGCACGACCTGGACATGATCATGGTGGCGGGGCCGGGGCACGGCGGTCCGGGCATGGTGGCCAACACCTACCTCGAGGGCTCCTACACCGAGCGGTATCCCGCCATCGAGCGCAGCGGCGGAGGCATGGACCGGCTGTTCCGCCAGTTCTCCTGGCCGGGCGGTGTCCCTAGCCACGTGGCGCCCGAGACGCCCGGGTCGATCCACGAGGGCGGCGAGCTCGGCTACGCGCTGGTGCACGCCTACGGCGCGGCCTTCGACAATCCGGAGCTGATCGTGGCCTGCGTCGTGGGCGACGGCGAGGCCGAGACGGGGCCGCTGGCCGCGAGCTGGCACAGCAACAAATTCCTGAACCCCGCGCGCGACGGGGCGGTGCTGCCGATCCTGCACCTGAACGGCTTCAAGATCGCCAACCCGACCATCCTGGCGCGCATAGGCCGCGACGAGCTCACCAACCTGCTGCGGGGCTACGGGCACGAGCCCCACTTCGTCGAAGGGGACGATCCGGCCCTGGTCCACCAGCTCCTGGCGTCGACGCTCGACACCGTGCTGGCGCGCATCCGCACCATCCAGGCTGCGGCGCGGTCGGGCGAGGACGGAGGCGAGCGGCCGCGGTGGCCGATGATCGTGATCCGCACGCCCAAGGGCTGGACCGGGCCCAAGGTGGTCGACGGCCTGCCCGTGGAAGGCACGTGGCGCGCCCACCAGGTGCCGATCGCAAGCTTCGAGGACCCCGAGCACCTTCGCCAACTCGAGGCGTGGATGCAGAGCTATCGGCCGGAGGAGCTGTTCGACGCCGACGGCACGTTCCGGGAGGAGCTCGCGTCCCTGGCGCCGACCGGCCATCGGCGCATGGGGTCGAACCCGCACGCCAACGGCGGCGAGCTGCTCAGGCCGTTGTCGCTGCCCGATTTCCGCGCCTACGCCGTCCGGTCGAGCGGAGGCGTGGAGAAGGCCGCAGCGACGGCGGTGCTCGGCGGCTACCTGCGCGACGTGATGGCCTTCAACCTGGCCAGCGCCAACTTCCGCCTGTTCGGCCCCGACGAGACGGCCTCCAACCGCCTGCAGGCGGTGTACGAGGTCACGGGCAAGGCGTGGATGGCGGAGGTCGAGCCCGTCGACATCGACCTCAGCCGCGACGGGCGGGTGATGGAGGTGCTGAGCGAGCACCTCTGCCAGGGCTGGCTGGAGGGCTACCTCCTCACCGGCCGCCATGGCCTGTTCTCCTGCTACGAGGCCTTCGTCCACATCGTGGACTCCATGCTGAACCAGCACGCCAAGTGGCTGAAAGTCTCGCGCAACATCCCCTGGCGCAAGCCGATCGCCTCGCTCAACTACCTGCTGACGTCCCACGTCTGGCGCCAGGACCACAACGGGGCGTCGCACCAGGACCCCGGCTTCATCGACCACGTCGCCGACAAGACCGCGGACGTGGCGCGCATCTATCTGCCGGCGGACGCCAACTGCCTGCTGTCGGTCACCGACCATTGCTTGCGCAGCCGCGACTACGTGAACGTGATCGTCGCCGGCAAGCAGCCCGAATGGCAGTGGCTGGGGATAGACGACGCCGTCCGCCACTGCACAACCGGTCTCGGCGTGTGGCAGTTCGCCAGCGACGACGGCGACCCCGACGTCGTGATGGCCTGCGCGGGCGACGTCCCGACGCTGGAGGCCCTGGCGGCCGTCACGCTCCTGCGAAGCTACGTGCCCGACATCCGAATCCGGGTCGTGAACGTGGTCGACCTCATGGCGCTCCAGCCGCAGTCGGAACATCCGCACGGCCTGGACGATCGCGCCTTCGACGCGCTGTTCACCACGGACAGGCCGGTGATCTTCGCCTTCCACGGCTATCCGTCGCTGGTCCACAAGCTGACCTACCGCCGCGCCAACCACGCCAACATCCACGTGCGCGGCTACCGGGGCGAGGGCACCACCACGACGCCCTTTGACATGGTCGTGCTCAACGACCTGGACCGCTACCGCCTGGCGCTCGACGCCGTCGTGCGCATCCCGCGCCTGCAGGACCGGGTGCAGGCGGAGACGGACCGCTACTGGGCGTCCATGGAGCGCCACAAGCTCTACATCGCCGAGCACGGGGACGACCTGCCGGAGGTGCGCGACTGGCGCTGGAGCCGGTGAGCGACTCGCCGGCGCTCCGGGTCCTCGTCCTCAACGGCGGCTCGTCGTCGGTGAAGTTCGGCCTTTACGAGGTCGGGTTCGGAGCGGTCGCCGTCCTGACCTCGGGCGAGGTGGAGACCGCCGACGTCGGCGACGCGCTCTTCTCGCGCATCGACTCGGCCCTGGGCGAGAGGACGCCGGACGCCGTCGGGCACCGCATCGTCCACGGCGGCCCTCACCTCTTCCAGCCCGTCGTCATCGACGATGCGACCGTCGCCCGGCTGGCGGACGCGACGGCCTTCGCGCCACTTCACATGCCGGCGTCGCTGAAGCTGATCGCCATGGCGCGGACCCGCTACGCCGGCGTACCGCACGTGGCGTGCTTCGACACCGGCTTCCACGCCGACCTGCCCGACATCGCCTCTGTCCTGCCGATCCCGCGAGCGCTGAGGCGCGAGGGCCTGCGCCGGTACGGTTTCCATGGCCTGTCGTGCCAGTCGATCCTGCATCAGCTCGGCGGGAGCAGGCCCGAGCGGCTGATCATCGCCCACCTCGGCAGCGGGGCCAGCGTCACCGCCGTGCGCGCCGGTCGTTCCATCGACACCAGCATGGGGCTGACCCCCTCGGGCGGCGTGGTCATGGCCACGCGGGCCGGGGACGTCGATCCGGGGCTGCTGGTCTACCTGCTGCGCGAGCGGGGGGTCGACGCCGGCGCGCTGGAAGACCTGATCGACCATAGGTCGGGGCTTCTGGGCATATCCGGCGTCTCCGGGGACCTTCGCCGGTTGCACGCCGCCGCAGCGGATCACGACGCGGCTCTCGCGATCCGCATCTTCAGCCGCTCCGTCGGCAAGACGATCGCGGCGATGATGGCCTCCCTTGGAGGCGCGGACCTGATCGTCTTCACCGGCGGCGTCGGCGAGAACGACGCCCAGGTGCGCGCAGCCATCCTCGCCGACCTCCGGTGGGCCGGCGTCGACGGCGGAGGCGGCCGGGTGCGCGTCGAGGTCCTGCCCTCGCAGGAGGGCGAGCAGATCGCGCGGGAGACGTCCGCCGCCGTGCGCGCCGGCGCCGCCGCCCCGCGGATCGCGGCTGAAACGGGAGGCGGCTGAATGCACGCGATGGTCTTGAAGGCGCTCAAATCGCCGCTGGAGTGGTGCGAGCGTCCCGATCCCCTCCCAGGACCCGGCGAGATCCGCGTCAAGGTAGCCGCGTGCGGCGTCTGCCGGACGGACCTGCACGTCGTGGACGGCGAGTTGCCCGACCCGCAGACGCCCATCATCCCCGGCCACGAGATCGTCGGGCGGATCGACGCCCTCGGCCCCGGCGTGACGGGCCTGGAGATGGGCGAGCGCGTCGGCGTGCCCTGGCTAGGCCACACCTGCGGCGTCTGCCCCTACTGCCTGGGCGGTCGGGAGAACCTCTGCGACCGTCCCGTCTTCACCGGCTACACCCGCGACGGCGGCTTCGCGACCTCGACCATCGCCGACGCGCGCTTCGCCTTTCCCCTCGGCGAGGCGGGCGAAGACGTCGCGCTCGCCCCCCTCCTGTGCGCCGGCCTGATCGGGTGGCGGTCGCTGGTGATCGCGGGCGAGGGCAAGCGTCTAGGCCTCTACGGCTTCGGCGCCGCCGCTCACATCCTGGCGCAGGTCGCCCGCTGGCAGGGACGCCAGGTGTTCGCGTTCACCCGCCCGGGCGACACGGCCGCGCAGGACTTCGCGCGCAGCCTGGGCGTCGTCTGGGCCGGCGGGTCGGACGAGACCCCGCCGGAGCCGCTCGACGCCGCGATCATCTTCGCCACGGCGGGCGAGCTCGTTCCAACGGCGCTCAGGGCGGTGCGCAAGGGCGGCCGCGTGGTCTGCGCGGGCATCCACATGAGCGACATCCCGAGCTTTCCCTATGCGATCCTGTGGGAAGAACGGCAGCTCCTGTCGGTGGCCAACCTCACCCGCCAGGACGGGCTGGACTTCCTGCGGCTCGCGCCCGAGATCGGCATCGTCACCTCGACGCGCCCCTATCCGCTCGCCGAGGCGAACACCGCGCTCTCCGACCTGCGTGCGGGTCGGTTCGAGGGCGCCGCGGTGCTTGTTCCCTGACCGATGCTGACTTCTGCGGGCCCCATTCAGCCCATGACCTTCGGTGGAACATGCGGCCCGGAGAGCACGCTATTAAAACCCAACGTGCCCCACGTGCGCCCATCAACATCCGACCATCAGTGATCTCCGAGGCTCCCGCGATCTGCTGGACGGCCTATCGTGAAGCCTGGAAGATCATCACCGTTGGAGGCTGACATGGCCGACTTCGCCCTCATGGCGTTCTACCTGGCGTCCGCGATCACTTTTGTTGGCTTCCCAACACTGCTCGTGACCATGGCGTGGATCACGCGTGACCGCTCCAGTGGTGCAGTTGTCAATCGAGCCGCCCGAACCCCTCACGGGCACGCCTCAGGCGCGCGCGCCCATCGCCGGGCCGCTCTGGCGCTCGCGGCGATCCCAGCGGCGGTCGTCATCCCGTCGAGCCCTGCGGGCGCCGCCTGATCGTCAAGGGAGGCGCTGAGCCTGCTCCGAGTAGGCGCGAGCGACCGCTCTGCGTTGTTTCCAAGCTGTGGTCGCGAGGTCCAGCTTCCAAGTTGAATTGCGGCGAATGAGGCTGCGGACTTTGGCCTTCAAGACTGTCCTCGTCCATGTCGAGAGTACTCCCGAGTCCAAAGCCCGCGTCGGTTCGGCAGTCGAACTGGCGGGCCGGTGGTCGGCGCACCTGATCGGAGTCGGCGGATGCATCCCGGCCTACGTACAGCAACCGTTCGTCGGCGCGGTAGATGGCGACACGTTCCAGATCATCGACGACATGGCGCTAGACGACCGCGCGGAAGCCGAGGCGCGGTTCAGACGGCTGGCGGCTTCCCTGGGCTCGGGCGGCGTCTGGAGGTCGGGCGAGGCCTACCCGGACCAGGTCACCAAGGGTTTCGCGGCCGGCCGACTTGGTCGTCGTGGGGTGCGCCGGAGGGCCTTCCGCCAGCACCTTGGACCCGAGCGCCATGATCCTTCATCCGCGGCCGGTGTGAGGTGACGGTGGTCACCGCGGGCGGCCCTGATCGTATGACAACGTTGGGTGCGGGGACAGGATTTGAACCTGTGACCTTCAGGTTATGAGCCTGACG
>CAXTBN010000099.1:0-6913 GCA_964242895.1 uncultured Caulobacteraceae bacterium
GCGGCGCGGGTGTGCTCCCGCACGATCGCCTTCACCATCGCCAGCCGCTCGCCGCCGAAGTCGGGCCAGCCCAGCTCGGCCAGCACGTGCTCGCGGTCGCGGTGCAGGCCGGAGATCTGGCTGGAGAGGATCAGCGCCCGCAGCTTCACCTCCTCGTGCCCCGGCGGGCTCCCCACGGCCTTGCCCACGAGCTTGGCCATCAGCCCGTGCAGCGGCGCGGCCAGGGTCGCCTTGACGTAGCCGTAGGCCGGCCCTCCGTCGTCCAGCTGGGCGCGGCCCATGAAGTCCCGCCACACCGGCGTCTCGCGCGAGGTGACCGAGAGGTCGGCCTGCACGTCCAGGAAGCGGCAGACCGCCTCCAGCGCCTCCTCCTGCGACCCGTGCGCGAGGGCGGCCTCGGCGGCCTCGCGGGCCGGATCGAGACTGGCCCGGCAGTAGTCGATGATCAGGTCGGCGCAGGCGCGGTGCAGGCCCTCCTTGCTGTCGAAGTAGTACTGCAGGGCGGGCGGGTTCACCCCCGCCTCCGCCGCGATGCGGCGCGTGGAGGCGCGGGCGAAGCCCTCCTGCGCGAACACCTTCATGGCCGCCTCGACGATCCGCGCCCGCGTCTCCTCGCCCCGCGCGTAACCGCCCTCCGCGCGACGGCGGCGCGGCTGCGACACGGGGTCGGCGTCCGCGGAGGCGGCGAGGTCGGCGACCGGGGGCGTCATCACTGCACCATGTATTCCACTTGACAGACTTGTTCCAGTCGGAAGATATCTCTCGACGGGCCCGCTCCTCCCCCGCAGGCCCGTCGAGAGACTCCGCCATGTCCGACGTCGCCGCCCGCCGCGCTCCCGCGGACGAGGCCCCGAACGCCGCGCCCGCCCGGCCGGCGCCTTCTCCTCAGGCGGCCGCGCCGCCCGCCGCCGGCGCGCCCGCGCGCAAGCCGATGAGCCCGCTCACCCGGCTGGTCCTGCTCGGGCTGGGGCTGATGCTCCTGGTCGTGGCGGCGATCTCCGGCGTCCAGTGGTGGACGCACGGGCGGTTCGTGCAGTCGACCAACGACGCCTACCTGCGCGCGGACGCGGTCACGATCGCTCCCAAGGTCGGCGGCTACGTGCAGCAGGTGTACGTGAGCGACAACCAGGCGGTGGCGGCCGGCCAGCCCCTGGTGCGGATTGACACCGCCAATTTCGACGCCGCCCTCGCCCAGCAGGAGGCGTCGCTCCAGGGCCGCCGGGCCGACGCGGCGAGCGCGCAGAAGCAGGTCGAGCAGCAGGAGGCCGCGGTCGCCGAGGCGCGCACCCAGCTCCTGTCCGCCCGGGTCGACGCCGCCTACGCCGAGGGCGACGCCAAACGCTACGACAGCCTCGCCGCGCAGGGCGTGGAGCCGACCCGCACCCGCGACACCGCGCGCCACACCCGCGACCAGGCCGACATCGCGGTGCGGACCCGCGAGGCCGCCATCGCCACCGCCGAGCGCCAGGTCGCCACGCTGCGGGCGCAGATCGCCCAGGCCTCCGCCGCCGTCGACGCGCAGGCCGCCCAGGTGCGCACCGCCCGGCTCAACCTCGGCGACACGGTGCTGCGCGCGTCGGCGCCCGGCCGCGTCGGCGACAAGGGCGTGCGCGTCGGCCAGCTGGTGCAGCCCGGCCAGCGCCTGATGAGCGTGGTGCCGATGCAGGACATCTACCTCGTCGCCAACTTCAAGGAGACGCAGGTCGGCCGCATGCGGGTCGGCCAGGCCGCGACCGTGAAGATCGACGCCCTGGGCGGCCGGAGGATCGACGCGGTGGTCGACAGCTTCGCGCCCGGCACCGGCGCCCAGTTCGCGCTCCTGCCGCCGGAGAACGCCACGGGCAACTTCACCAAGATCGTCCAGCGCATCCCCGTGCGCTTCCGGCTGAAGCCGCCCCAGGACGTGACGGACCACCTCCTGCCCGGCCTTTCCGCCACGGTCTCGGTGGACACCACGAAGGCGCCGGAGCGGCGCTCGTGAGCCAGGCCGCCGTCGCCTCGGGCGCGGCGGCTCCCGCCCAGGAGAGCGCCTCCCTCCAGGACTGGATCGCCGTGATCGCGGGCGCCCTGGGCGCCCTGATCGCCTCGCTCGACATCTCCATCGTCAACTCGGCCCTGCCGACCATCCAGGGCGAGATCGGCGCCTCGGGCACGGAGGGCACGTGGATCTCCACGGGCTACCTGGTCAGCGAGGTGGTGATGATCCCGCTCTCCGCGTGGCTGACGCGGGTGTTCGGCCTGCGCACGCTGCTGCTGGGCTGCGCGGGGCTGTTCACCCTGTTCTCCATGGTCTGCGGCGTGGCGCACGACCTGCCGACCATGATCCTCGGCCGGGTGGGGCAGGGGTTCTTCGGCGGCGCGCTGATCCCGACCGCGCAGACCATCGTGCGCACCCGGCTGCCGGCGCGGCAGATCCCGATCGGCATGACCCTGTTCGGCCTGATCGTGCTGCTGGGGCCGCTGGTGGGCCCGGTGCTCGGCGGCTGGCTGACGGAGAACGTCGACTGGCGCTGGTGCTTCTTCCTCAACCTGCCGATCGCCGCCGGCCTGGCGGGGCTGCTGCTGTGGGGCCTGCCGCACCAGCGCTCGCACATGCACGAGGTCGTCAACGCCGACTGGCTCGGCATCGTGGGCATGACGACGGGCCTCTCCTGCCTGACCGTGGTGTTGGAGGAGGGGCAGCGCGAGCGCTGGTTCGAGAGTCGCGAGATCGTGACGCTCACCCTCGCCATGGTGGTCGGCTTCGTCCTGCTGGCGGTCGCGCAGATGACCGCCAAGCGGCCCGTCATCAAGCTCAGGCTGATGCTGAACCGCAGCTACGCCAGCGTGATCCTGATCGTGGTGGTGATCGGGATCGTGCTCTACGGCATCCTCTACGTGCTGCCGCAGTTCCTGACGCTGATCTCGGGCTACAACGCTGAGCAGTCGGGCAAGATCCTGTTCCTGTCGGGCATCCCCGCCTTCCTGATGATGCCGTTCCTGCCGCTGATCCTGGGCAAGGCGCCCCTCAAGGCGACCGTGACCACCGGCCTGCTGTGCTTCGCCGTGAGCTGCTTTCTCGACACCGACCTGACCGCCGACTCCTCCGGGCGCGACTTCGTGGTCTCGCAGCTGCTGCGCGGCGTGGGCCAGATCCTGTGCTTCATGCCGCTGAACCAGGCCTCCGTCGGCGCGGTGAGCCGCGAGGAGGCGGCCGACGCGGCGGGCCTCTACAACATGGCGCGCAACCTCGGCGGCTCGGTGGGGCTGGCGGGCCTCGGCCTGTTCATCGACCGGCGGGTTGAGAGCCACTACGACGCGATCTCCTCCACCGTCACCGCCAACTCCGACCTGGTGCAGGGGCAGGTGGCGGCGCGTACGGCCGCCCTGGCGGCGCGCACCGGCGACATGGGCCAAGCGCAGCAGCAGGCCTTGTCGACCATCTCCGGCCTCGTGCGCCAGCAGGCGTTCGTGATCACCTACTCCGAGTGCTTCTGGGTGCTGGGCGTGGCGCTGATCGCCATGCTGCCCCTCGTCTTCCTCCTCCGGGCCCCGCCGCGCCTCGGCGGCGCCCCGGCGCCAGCGGGCCACTGACCGTGAACCTCCGACCCCTGCTCGCCGCGCCGCTGCTGGCGCTCGGCCTGTCCGCCTGCGTAGTGGGGCCGGACTACCGCGGACCGCCCGCGGTCGCGCCGCGCGCCGCGTCCGGCGCGCCCTTCGCCCGCGCGGAGGACCTCTCCACCGCCCCGCCCGCCGCACGCTGGTGGCTGGCGCTGAACGACGCCGAGCTGGACCGGCTAGAGGACGCCGCCCTGGCCGGCTCCCCCGATCTGGAGGTCTACGCCGCGCGCATCGCGCAGTCGCGCGCCAGCCTCCGGAACAGCCGCGCCCAGCGCCTGCCCAACGTGTCCGCCTCGGCCGCCTACCTGCGCAGCCACGGCGGGGACAGCTTCCTGACGGGCGGAGCAGCCGGCTCCGACGCGGCGATCGGGACGGGCGCGGGCGACGACGGCTTCGAGTTCTTCAACCTCGGCGGCGTGGCCACCTGGGAGCCGGACTTCTTCGGCGGCAAGACGCGCGCCGTGGAGGGCGCCAAGGCGCGCGCACAGGCCGCCCGGCTCGACCTCGAGGCCGCGCAGGTGAGCCTGACCGCCGAGGTCGCCTCCGCCTACGTCACCCTGCGCGACCTGCAGACGCGCCTCGCCCTCCAGCGGGAGGACGCCGAGGTGGAGCTCAAGGTGGTGGCCGACACCCGCCTGCGCGTGCAGGGCGGCACCGTCTCCGAGCTCGACCTGGAGCGGCTCGACGACCAGCTGCAGTCCACGCGCGCCGAGGTCGCACCCCTGCAGGCGCAGATCGCCGAGCAGCTGGACCGCCTCGCCGGGCTCACCGGCGCCGAGCCGGGCCGTCTCGACGCCGAGCTGGCCGCCGCCGCCGCGCCGCCCGCGCCGCCCGCCAGCGTCACCGTGGGCGATCCGGCCAGCCTCCTGCGCCGCCGTCCGGACGTCCGCGCCGCCGAGCGCCGCGTCCAGGCCGCCAACGCCGCCATCGGCCAGCACACCGCCGACCTGTTCCCAAAGGTGACCGTGTTCGGCAACCTGGGCTTCGGCGCGAGCGACGCCGGCCGCATCCTCAGCGGCGACAGCTTCACCTACGCCGTCGCGCCGTTCCTGCAGTGGAACGTGTTCGACTTCGACCGCGTGCGCTCGCAGATCGCCCTGGCCAAGGGCCAGACCGCCGAGGCCGTGGCGAACTACCGGTCCACCGTGCTCTCCGCCCTGCAGGACGCGGAGACTTCGCTGGCCCGCTACGCCCGCCAGCGCGACCGGGTGGCCGGCCTCCTGCGCGTGCAGGCCAGCGCCGACCGGGTCTCGCGCATGACCGCCATCCGCGTGCAGGGCGGCGCGGCGGCGCTCATCGACCAGCTCGACGCCGAGCGCCGGCGGGTGAGCGCCCGGCAGGGCGTCTCCGCCGCCCAGGCCCAGCTCACCCTCGACTACGTCGCCCTGCAGAAGAGCCTCGGCCTCGGCTGGGAGGAGCCGTCGGCGGAGGCGCGCACGTCGTGACCGCCGCCGAGGCCCGCCCGCCTCCGGGTCAGAGCCTCATCCCGCCGGAGACCTCGATCCGCTGCGCGTTCACCCAGCGGTTCTCCTCGCCCAGCAGCGCGGCGATCATGGGCCCGATGTCGTCGGGCTGTCCGACCCGGCCCAGCGCGGTGTGCCCGGCGACCATGCGGTTCACCTCGGGATTGTCCCGCACCATGCCGCCGCTGAAGTCGGTCGCGACCGCGCCGGGCGCCACCACGTTGACGGTGATCCCGCGCGCCCCGAGCTCGAGCGCCATGTACCGGGTCAGCACCTCCACCGCCCCCTTCATGGAGGCGTAGGCCGCGCTGCCGGGGATGGCGAAGCGCGTCAGGCCCGACGAGATGTTCACGATCCGGCCGCCGTCGGCGATCAGCGGCAGGAGCTTCTGCGTCAGCAGGAACACGCCCTTGAAATGGACCTCGTAGAGCCCGTCCAGCTCGGCCTCGGTGGTGGTCGCGACGCCGTTGTGGTGCGACGTGCCGGCGTTGTTGACCAGGAAGTCGAAGCGTTCGGCGCCGAGCCGGCCGAGGACGTCGCGGACCGCCGCGGCGAAGGCGTCGAAGCCCGCCGCCTTGCCCGTGTCGAGCTGCAGCGCCTCCCCGCGGGCGCCGGCGCGCTCGGCGAGGGCGAGGACCTCGTCGGCCGCCTCGCGATCGCTGTTGTAGGTGAAGACGGAGCGCACGCCGCGGGCGGCCAGCGCCAGCACGGTGGCGCGGCCCAGGCCGCGGCTTCCGCCGGTGACGATCGCGATGCGGGTCTGTTCGGGCATGGGAGCCTCCTCGAGTGTGAGGCCCAACCTAGGCCGCCGCCGTCGCCGTGTTAGACCGGCCGCGGCGACACCGCTGTTCCGGAAGGGCGAACAATCGCATGGACAGGCTCACCACGCTCGAGCTGTTCGTCCGCGTCGTCGAGCGGCGCAGCTTCACGGCGGCGGCGGCCGACCTCGGCGTCTCCCGACCGGCCGCCACCGAGGCGATCCAGCAGCTGGAGCGCCGGCTCGGCGTGCGCCTGCTGCGCCGAACCACCCGGCAGGTGGCGCCTACGCCTGAGGGCGAGGACTACCACCGCCGGAGCGTCGCCATCCTGGCCGAGCTGGAGGACGCCGACCGCGCCGCGGGCGGCGAGCTCAGCGGCCTCGTCCGCGCCGACGTGCCGGGCAACCTCGCGCGGACACTGCTGCTTCCCGAGCTGCCGGCCTTCCTCGCGCGCCACCCCTCCCTGATGGTGCACCTCGGCGAGAGCGAGCGCTACGTCGACCTGATGCGCGAGGGCGTCGACTGCGTGGTGCGCGCCGGCGAGACGCCCGACAGCGACCTGACGATCCGACGCCTGGGGGTGTTCGAGGAGGTGACGTGCGCCAGCCCGGCCTACCTGGCCGCGCACGGCGTGCCGGCCGGCCTCGCCGACCTCGCCGGGCACGTGATGGTGGGCTTCGTCTCGTCGCGCACGGGCGGCGTGCTGCCGCTGGAGTTCACGCGGGACGGCGAGGTCGTCGAGGTGACGCCGCCGGCGCGCGTCCTGGTCGCCGGCGCGGACCTGAGCGTCGCCGCGGCCCGGCTGGGGCTCGGCCTGGTCCAGACGCCCCGGCGCCGCGTCGCCGAAGACCTCGCCGCGGGCGTGCTGGTCGAGGTGCTGCCGCAGCACCCGCCCACGCCGACGCCCATCTCCATCCTCTTCCCGCCCCACCGCCAGCTCTCGCCGCGCGTGCGCGTGTTCGTGGACTGGCTGGTGGGCCTGCTGGAGCCGAACCTGGCCGAGGCCTGAGCCTCGGCGCGGGAAGCGGGCCGGCGTGAAGGCGAGGTTGGTCGACCCGAAGCCCTCCCCGGCATGGTCGGCGGCGATGTCGC
>CAXTBN010000100.1:0-6837 GCA_964242895.1 uncultured Caulobacteraceae bacterium
CGCCGTCACGTGCAGGCCGGAGCCGTCGGGGGCGGGCTCGACCGCCACCTCCACCTTGGAGAGCGCCAGCGGGTGGCACAGGGGGATCAGCTCGGCGGTGCGCTTGGCGGCCATGACGCCGGCGAGCTCGGCTGTGGCGAACACGTCGCCCTTCTTCGCCCGCCCGCCCACCGCCAGCTCCAGCGTCGAGGGCGCCATCACGATCCGCCCCTCGGCGACGGCCTCGCGCGCGGTGGCGGGCTTGGCCGAGACGTCCACCATGCGCGCGCGGCCGTGCGCGTCGAGGTGGGTGAGCCCGCTCACGCGGCGGCCGGCTCCGCGTCGGCCTTCTCCGGCGCGGCCTGCCACAGCTCCACCTTCAGCCCGTCTGGGTCCATGATCCAGGCGAAGCGGCCGTAGGATTCGTCCTGCGTCCCGATCACCTCGACGCCCTCGGCGCGCACGCGCGCGAGCACCGCGTCGAGGTCGTCGACCACGAGATTGAGCATCATCGGCGCTTCGGAGGGCGCGAAGTAGGTCGTGTCGGCGGCGAAAGGGCTCCAGATGGTGAGGCCGCCCGGCGGCAACGGCGGGAACATGACGCCGTGAGCGGTGGCCTCGAAGCCCAGCACGCGGGCGTACCAGGCCTTCGTGGCCGCCACGTCCCGCGCCTTGAAGAACACGCCGCCGATCCCGAGCACCTTGGCCATGGTCTACCGCTCTCCCAGCCGAGGCATGATCTCGACAAGGTTGCAGGGGGCGTGACGGCTGTCGAGCTGCGGGCCGATCACGTCCCACCCGTCCTTGCAGGCCCCGTTGGAGCCCGGCAGGCAGAACACGAACACGCGCCCGATCAGCCCGGCGACGGCCCGGCTCTGCAGCGTGGACAGCCCCACCTTGCCGTAGCTGACCATGTGGAAGATCACGGAGAAGCCGTCGATCCGCTTGTCGAACATGGGCTCGATCGCCTGCGGGGTGACGTCACGGCCGGTCAGGCCCGTGCCGCCGGTGGTGAGGATCACGTCCACTTCGCCGTCCTCCACCCAGGCGGCGACCTGCTCCTCGATGGCGCCGATGTCGTCGCGCACGAGGTGGCGGCCGGCGAGGGTGTGGCCCGCCCCGGTGAGTCGCTGGACGAGGATGTCGCCGGAGGTGTCGGTGGCGAGGTCGCGGGTGTCGCTGACGGTCAGCACGGCGATGCGCACGGGCTTGAAGGGGAGGCTCTCGTCGATGCGGCCGCCGGGAGTGAGCACGCCGGGCTGCGGGTCGGAGGGCCCGGGTGCGGCGGGGTGCGGGTGGTGCACGGGCTCGGGCATCAGCGGTCCTTCTCGCGCCTGTCCCAGCGCGCGGCGTCCTCATAGTCCTGCGGTCGGGGCTCGATCCAGCGCGCGCCGGAGGCCGTGTGCTCCCGCTTCCAGAAGGGCGCCCGCGACTTGAGGAAGTCCATCATGCGGTCGCAGCCCTCGAACGCGGCGCGGCGGTGCGCGGCGGCGGCGGCGACGAACACCACCGGCTCGCCGGGGGCGATCCGGCCGGTGCGGTGCACCACGTGCAAGCCGTGCAACTCGTGCAGGTCGTGCACTCGCGCGGCTTCCTCGGCGATGGCGGGCTGGGTGAAGCCATCATACGCCTCCAGCTCCAGGGCGAGGACGTCGTCGTCGTGTCGGACCAGGCCGGTGAAGCTGACCACGCCGCCGGCGTCGGGCGCGGCGGCGGTGGCGGCGGCCAGCTCGGCGGCGGCGTCGAACGGCGCGTCGGCGAGCCGGACGGAGACGCTCACCCGCCGCTCATGGGCGGCAGGAAGGCGACCTCCGCGCCCGGCGCGAGCGGGGCGTCGCCGCGCACCACGACCTTGTCGACCGCCGCCTGCACGCCGCGGCCGCTGAGGGCCTCGCCCAGCGCAGGATCGTCAGCCGTCACACGCGCCCGGAGCGCCGAGAGGGAGACAGCCTCCACCTCGCGCTCGCGCCAGCCCGCGACGTCACGGAGCGGGCCGAACAGGAGCACGCGCGCCACGTCAGCCGCCCGTCACGTTCATGTGCCGCGCCGTCGCCGGCGCCTCGCCCCTGCCGATGCGGAAGTCGTGGCCGCGAGGCTTGGCGGCCACCGCCCCGCGCACCAGCGCCGCCAGCTCGGCGTCGGAGGCGCCGTCGCGCAGGGGCGTGCGCAGGTCGGTGGCGTCGTCCTGCCCGAGGCAGGTGTGGAGCACGCCCGTGGCGGTGACGCGCACCCGATTGCAGGTGTCGCAGAAGGTGTGGCTGAGCGGGGTGATCAGGCCGAGGCGCCCGCCCGTCTCCTCCACGCGGAGCCAGCGCGCGGGGCCGCCGGTGTCGTTCACGATCGGCGTCAGCGTCCAGGTCGCCGCCAGCTCATCGCGCACGGCCTGGAGCGACAGGTGCTGGTCGGCGCGGTCCTGGCCGGTGTCGCCTCCCAGATCGCCCATCGGCATGGCCTCTATGAAGGTGAGGTCGAGCCCGCGCCCGTGCGCCCAGGCGACCATGGAGGGCAGCTCCGCCCGGTTGTCGTGGGCCAGCGCCACCGCGTTCACCTTGACCGCCAGCCCGGCCGCCTGCGCCGCCTCGATCCCGCGCAGCACGACGGCGAGGTCGCCGCCGCGCGTCAGGCGGCGATAGGTGTCGGGCTCCAGGCTGTCGAGGCTCACGTTGACCCGGCGCACGCCCGCCGCATGCAGCGCCGGCGCGAACTCGGCCAGGCGCGTGCCGTTGGTGGTCAGAGTCAGCTCGTCCAGCCCGCCGCTCCCGAGTTGCGCGCCGAGTCGCTCGAACAGGCCCAGCACGTCCTTGCGCACCAGGGGCTCGCCGCCCGTCAGCCGCAGCTTGCGCGCGCCCAGGCCGATGAAGACGCCGGCCACGCGCTCCAGCTCCTCCAGCGTCAGCACCTCGCGGCGCGGCAGGAAGGTCATGCGCTCGGGCATGCAGTAGACGCAGCGCAGGTCGCACCGGTCGGTGACCGACAGGCGCAGGTAGCGCACCACCCGGCCGAGCGGATCGGCCAGCGGAGCCGGGGGCGGGGCCGGGGCGCAGGCCGCCGGGGACGCGCCGACGTCTAAGACGGGCGCCTCAGGGAACGCGGGGGCGTCGAAAGGCGTCATTCCCCTGCACTCCTACCATGGGCCCGGTCGCGCGCGATGACAGATGCTCCTTCCGAGGGCGGCGGCTACCACGCCGTCGTGCTGGCCGCCGGCGCGGGAACGCGCTTCGGCGGGGCGAAGCTCCGTGCGGCGTGGCATGGCAAGCCGCTGATCAGGTGGGCGGTCGAGGCCGCCTGCGCATCCCCCGCCGGCTCCGTCGCCGTGGTGACGGGCGCGGACCCGGAGGTGGGCGCCGCCGCGCGCTGCGACTGCGTGGCCCCGCTCGTGGTGATCGAGGCGCACGACTGGTCGGAGGGGCTCTCCGCCTCCCTGCGCGCGGGCTTCAGCTCCGCGCCGATCAACGCGCGCGGCGTGTTCGTCTTCCTGGGCGACATGCCGCGGACGCCTCACGACCTCGGCCGCCGCCTTTGCGAGGCGCTGACCGGCGGCGCCAAGGCGGCCGCACCCGTGTGCCGTGGGCGGCGCGGACATCCCGTGCTGGTGGGACGCGAGCTGTCGGACCAGATCGCGAGGATCTCCGGCGACGTCGGCCTCAACGCCACGCTGGACGCGCTCGGCCCCGCCCTGGTGCTAGTGGAGACCGACGACGATGGCGTGCTGTTCGACGTGGACACGCCCGACCAGCTGGAGGCGTGACGCGCGCGCAGGCTCCGCCCGGCCGCGTGTCCGGGCTAGGGTGACGCGTGGACGCCTTCCCCGCCTTCGTGCCGCTCGCGGGCGCCCGCGTGGTCGTCGCCGGCGAGGGCGAAGCGGCCGACGCCAAGGCGCGCCTGTTCGACGGCTCCCCCGCCGAGCTGGTGCGCGTGGCGGGCGGCGCCGCCCTGCGGCCGGACGCCTACACCGGCGCGCGCCTCGCCTTCATCGCGGGCGACGAGGCCTGGTCGCGGCGCGCGGCCGCGGCGGCGCGCGCGGCGGGCGCCTGGGTCAACGCCGTGGACCGGCCCGAGCTGTGCGACTTCAATACGCCGGGGATCGTGGACCGAGGCGCGGTGGTGGGCGCCGTCGGCACGGTCGGCGCCGCGCCGGTGCTCGCCGTGCGCCTGCGCCAGGAGTGGGAGGCGCGCTGGCCGGCGGGGCTGGGCGGCATGGCCCGGCTGATGGGCGCGCTGCGGCCCGCGGTCCGAGAGGCCGCCGCCGACTGGGCGGAGCGCCGCCGGCTGCTCGGCGCGCTGATGACCGGGCCCTGGGCGGACGCGGCGATCGCGGGCGATGCGGTGGAAGCCGAGCGGCTTGCGCGCGAGGCGCTCGCCGCGGGCAGGCTCGGCGACGCGCCCAGGGCTGCGATCCTGCTGATCGACGTTCCCGGCGAGCCGGACCTCCTCACGCTCCGTGCGGCGCGGGCGCTCGGCGCCGCCGACCGGCTGGTGCTGGCGGGCGACATCGCCGCCGCCGTGCTGGACCTCGCCCGCCGCGATGCGCCGCGCGAGCCTTGGACGGGCGACGTCGCCGCGCTGGCGGCCTGGCGCGCCGCGGGGGAGTCCGTAGCCGTGCTCGCCTCTCCGGACTCCGTCGGGCGCGCGCTGCTCGCGCGAGACGAGCCTTTGACGTCGCTGTGAAGAGACCTACGGCTTGACGGCGTATGACTGCAGCACGTCAGTCCTGTGACTGGTGCGGACGTTCTCGCTGTTGAACTGATCCTCCACCGTCTTCACAAAGTACTTCACCTTCGGATCGTAGAAGATTTCCTCGTAGGACGTTGCGTGCACGACAGACGGACCGGACTTGTCCGTGTGCGTCACGGTCGTGGCCCCGTCCGGCGTGGCGGTCACGGCGGCCACGCCGGCGGCCATGGGCGCCATGCGCGCTTCGATCTCGCCTTCGGCCACGATCTTGTAGGCGTGGAAGGTCCCCGCGGGCACGGTCACGTCCTCCATGCCGGTGACGCGGTAGCGGGTCTTGAAGTGCGCCGAGAGCTGGCGGCCATGCGTCGACGGGTCGAGGTAGTCGGCCGTCCAGGTCTTGCCGACGCTTAGCGGGAAGGACATCGGACGGCCGGTGACCGTCTGCTGGCCGTCGATAAGGCGGCGCAGGCTCCAGTCGAGGCCGCCGATATGGTCTTCGAAGGCGCGGGTCGCACCGGAGGGCTTGATGCCGATCACCATGGTGTCGACGCCGATCCGATCAATGCGCAGGTCGACGCGCCGCTCGACGAAGCCCTGGGCGCCGGTCTCGAAAACGCGGTCGTACGTCCAGGTGTCGCCGACGCTGAGGTTTGGCGCGGGCGCGCCCTCGGCGGCGAGGGCGGCCGTTGCCGCGGCGCAGACAAGCAGAACTCGCGACATGGGGACCTCCGGACGAGGCCGATCCTAGCGCGGACGCGCGGGCCGGCGCGTGTCGCCGCTGAAACGGGCCCGGCTCAGCCCTTCACGGGCTTGCCGAACAGCTTCTGCCAGCGGCGCGGCGTGCGCTGGCGCCAGCCGCCGCGGTGATAGGCGTCCGAGCCGATCAGCGGGACCACGGTGGTGGCCTCGGCGAACACCATCTGCTCGTGGGTGACGTCCACCTTGCCCCAGGAGCAGGCCTCCTTGAGCGTGGAGGAGGAGCAGGCTCCGTCGCGCACGTCGGCCACGGTGATCTGCACGGCGTAGCGGTGCATCTCGGCCTCGACGCCCAGGATCTCGGCGCACACCACCGTGTCCTGCGCGAAGTTCTTGGGCACGCCGCCGCCGACCATGAACAAGCCGGTCGCCCCCGCCTCGATCTTGATGTCGGTCAGCTCGCGGAAGTCGGCCACCGCGTCGATGGTCAGGTAGGGCTGCTTCGCCGCGATCCGCTCCTTCTGGTGCTTGACCAGGCCGAAGCCGGCGGAGCTGTCCACGAACGCCGGGCAGAAGATCGGCGTGCCTTCTTCATACGCGGTCTGCACGAGGGAGCCCGGCTTCCTCGCGTTCCCCTCGGCGAGCCAGCGGCCCATCTCCCAGATGAACTCACGGCTCGAGTAGGGGCGCGGCTCCAGCGCGTTGCACAGGTCGTAGATCGTGCCGTCGCAGTTCTGGAGCTCCTCCTCGTCGATGTAGGTGTCGTAGATGCGGTCGATGTAGAGCTCGCGCAGGTCGCGATCGTCGACGGTGCTGTCAGCCTGGTAGTGCTTGAAGCCGAGGGCCTCGAAGAAGTCCATGTCGACGATGCTGGCCCCGGTGGCGACCACCACGTCCACCATGCCGAATTTCACCATGTCTCGGTACACGTGCATGCAGCCGCCGGCGGAGGTGGAGCCCGCCAGGATCAGCCAGGGCGAGCACTCGGCGTCCTCTATGGCCATGCTGAGGATGTCCGCGGCGCGGGCGGTGTCGCGGCTGGTGAAGCTCATCTTGCGCATGGCGTCGATCACCGGCCGCGCGTCGTAGGCGGTGATGTCCACGTGCTCGACGGTGCGCGAGAGCAGTTCCGCCTTGCGATTGGTGTTCACGGGAGCGTTCATCGGTCAGGTCTCGTCTGAGGGTGAGCGCCCGTCGTTGGACCGGACGGAGCGACGGCGTTGTGGGGCCGCTCGTCCTCGCACATGCGAGGACCCAGGCTTGTTTCCTCGCCTACGCCGTTCAGGTGACGTGCGTGTGGCCGAGCCTGGATCCCCGCATGCGCGGGGATGAGCGGAGCATTTAGCGGCGACGCCCCTTGCGACCCGCGGCGCCCTTAGGACGCGAGAAGCGGACCACCTTGCGACGCTCGTCCTCCTCAATGCGCGGCGCGCCGAGGCTGCGGCGGGCGAGGCCGAACATGGAGGCCATGGGCGCGTCCTCGACCTC
>CAXTBN010000101.1:0-6674 GCA_964242895.1 uncultured Caulobacteraceae bacterium
GCGGCGAGCGGCTGGCGATGGTGAAGGCGATCGTGCGGGAGCACACCCGCGCCGCACTCCGCGCCGCGGGTCGCCCCGCCGCGGCGGACGATCCCCCGCGCGCCTGAGGAGCCTGGATTCCGCCGGGAGCGCGAGAGCGAGGCGGCGCAAGCGGCGGCTCAGCCCGGCTCACGCCGAAGGCTTGGCCGCCGTCGCCGTGAGCCCGCGCTGCTCCAGCATGGGCCCGATCTCGGGATCCTTGCCGTAGAAGGCGCGGAACATGGGGCCGTAGTCGAGCGTGTGGCCGCGCGACAGGATCAGGTCGCGGAAGCGCTGGCCGTTGGCGCGGGTGAGGCCGCCGTGCGCCTGGAACCAGGCGTAGGCGTCGTCGTCCAGCATCTCGGTCCAGAGGTAGGCGTAGTAGCCGGCCGAATAGCCGCCGGCCCAGATGTGCGAGAAGTAGCTGGTGCGGTAGCGCGGCGGCACGTCGGGGAAGTCGGCCCCGGCCCGCGCCAGCGCGGCGGTCTCGAACGCGTCCACGTCCTGCGGCATCGCCCCGGGCGCCTGCGTGTGCCACTGCATGTCGAGCTCGGCGGCGGCCAGGAGCTCGCCCAGGCGGTAGCCCTGATTGAACGTGGCGGCCTTCTTGATCTTGTCCACCAGCGCCTGCGGGATCGGCGCGCCGGTGCGGTAGTCCTTGGCGTAGTGGGCCAGGACCTTGGGGTCGAGCGCCCAATGCTCGTTGAACTGCGACGGGAACTCCACGAAGTCTCGCGCCACGTTGGTGCCCGACAGCGTGGGGTAGGTCTCGTCGGCGAACAGGCCGTGCAGGGCGTGGCCGAACTCGTGGAACATGCCCGAGACGTCGTCGAAGGTGAGCAGCGCGGGCTGGCCGGGCGCGGGCTTCTGGAAGTTGGTGACGTTGTACACCACGGGCTTGGCGCCCAGGAGCTTCGACTGGCCTACGAACTCGCTCATCCAGGCGCCGCCCGCCTTGTTGTCGCGCTTGAACGGGTCGAAGTAGATCAGGCCGAGCGTCGAGCCGTCCTGGTCGAACACCTCGTAGGCCTTCACGTCCGGGTCGTAGAGGGGCAGGTCGGGCCGCGCCTTGAAGGTGATCCCGTAGAGCTGGGTGGCGGCGTAGAACAGGCCCTGCTCGCGCACCGTGTCGAGCAGGAAGTACGGCTTGGTCTCGTTCTCGTCGAGGTCGTAGCGCGCCTTGCGGACCTTCTCGGCGTAGCGCTCCCAGTCGGCCGGGCCGAGCTTGAAGCCGCCGCCCTCCCGGTCGATCACGGCCTGAATGTCGCGCGCCTCGACGGCGGCCTTGGCGCGGGTGGGCCCGACCAGCTGCGACAGGAAGCGATCCACGGCCTGCGGCGAGCCGGCCATCTGGTCGGACTCCGCGTAGGCGGCGTAGTTCGGATAACCGAACAGGGCCGCCTTCTCGGCGCGCAGCCTGGCCAGTTCCACCACGATCGCGCGCGTGTCGGTGTCGCCGCCGGTCTCGGCGCGGGTCCACGACCTGTCGAACAGGGCCTGGCGCGCGCCGCGGTCGGCCAGGGACTGCAGGTCGGGCTGCTGCGTGGTGTTCTGGAGCGGGAGCGTCCAGCGCCCGTCGAGGCCGCGCGCGTGGGCCGCCTGCGCCGCAGATGCGATCTCCCCGTCGCTCAGGCCCGCGAGCCGGGCCCGGTCGTCCACGGTCAGGGCTCCGGCCTTGGTGGCGGCGAGAAGCTTCTGCCCGAAGGCGGTCGACAGGGTCGACATGCGCCCGTTCAGTTCGCGCAGGCGCGCCTGGTCGGCGGCCGAGAGCTTGGCGCCCGCGTGGACGAACTCCTCGTAGACGACCTTCAGCAGCTGGAGCTGCTCGGGATCGAGCTTGAGGCCGTCGCGCCGGCCGTACAGCGACTGCACGCGCGCGAAGAGCTTGGCGTCGAGGTAGATGGCGTCGCGGTGGGCGGACAGGCGCGGCGCCTCGGCCTTCTGCACCGCCTGCAGCCGCGGATTGGTGTCCGCCTGCGCCAGGGCGCCGAACACCCGCTGCGCGCGCGTCAGCGTCGCCCCCGCGCGCTCCATGGCGACGATCGTGTTCTCGAAGGTCGGCGGGGCCGGGTCGTCGGCGATGCGGCGGATCTCCGCCATGTGCTCGCGCATGCCCGCTTCGAGGGCGGGCTGGAAGTCGGCGTCGTGGATGCGGTCGAACTGCGGCGCCTGGAGGAACAGGGAGCTCGGCTTCAGCAGCACGCTCCCGTCGCTCGACGCCGGAGCCGCAGGCGCCGCGGGCTGGGCCGCGGCGACACTGGCGCACAGGGCGACCGCGAGGGCGCCGAGGGCTAAGGGAGCGGCTGAACGCATGACGGGCGACCTGATGCGCAGGAGGGCGACGCCCGCTCCGGTATGGTCAAAGTGCTCAGTCGGCAAGACGGAGCGCTTCAGGAGCGGTCGGCCTCACCGGCCATCGCCTCGCGGGACGGACGAGTTTCTTGGCGTATCTCCGTGCTCGCCCTAAGCTCGCCGCGGCTCAGGAGGACGTCCATGCCGACCGATCTCACCGTCAACGGCGTGCGTCGCAGCGTGCACGCCGACCCGGACACCCCGCTCCTCTGGGTGCTGCGCGACGAGCTGCTGCTGGTGGGCACCAAGTACGGCTGCGGCATCGCCCAGTGCGGCGCGTGCACCGTGCACCTGGACGGCGAGGCCACGCGCTCGTGCATCACGCCGGTCTCGGAGGTCGGCGCGCGGCAGGTCACCACCATCGAGGGGCTGGGCGGGAGCCATCCCGTGCAGGCGGCCTGGGTGGCGCACGACGTGCCCCAGTGCGGCTACTGCCAGAGCGGCCAGATCATGAGCGCCACGGCGCTTCTCAAGAAGAACGCCGCACCCGACGACGCGGCCATCGACAGCGCCATGAGCGGCAACATCTGCCGCTGCGGGACCTACCAGCGGATCAAGGCGGCCATCAAGGACGCCGCGGGCCGGCCCGCGGCGCCCGCGAACGCGGCCTGAGGACAGACGCCATGCTCGCCTCCCACCGCCTCGCCCGCCCCCGGCCCGAGCCCACCCGCCGCGAGGCCGTCCTCGGCGTCGCCGTGGTCGGCGGCTCGCTCCTGGTCGGCGCCTGCTCCAAGATCGACCTGCTCGCGGCGGGGACGCCCCACGTCGACTTCGGCCCGTTCGGGCCGTTCCTGAAGATCTCGCCAGACAACGTGCTGACCGTCGTCAACAAACACCAGGAGATGGGCCAGGGAAACCACGCCGGCTTGGCCGCCCTGGTCGCCGAGGAGCTGGACGCCGACTGGACCAAGGTGGTCACCACGCTCGCCGGTGCGAACACCAAGGTCTACGCCAACACGCTGATGGGCGTGCAGGGCACCGGCGGCTCCACGGCGATCGCCAACTCCTGGGACCAGTACCGCCGGGCCGGAGCCGCCGCACGCGCCATGTTCGTGGAGGGCGCCGCCGCGCAGTGGCGCGTGCCGGCCGGCGAGATCGTCGTGAAGGACGGGGTGGTCAGCCACGCGTCCGGCCGGTCCGCCACCCTGGGCGACCTGATCCCCGCCGCCGCGAAGATCACCCCGCCCGCCAAGCCGGTGCTGAAGCCCAGCTCGGGCTACACGCTGATCGGCACCGAGCGCGTGAAGCGCAAGGACTCGCTGGCCAAGTCCACGGGGACCGCGCGCTACACGCAGGACGTCCACCTGCCCGACATGCTGACCGCCATGGTGGCGCACAGCCCGCGCTTCGGCGGCGTGGTGAAGAGCTTCGACGCGACCGAGGCGCTGAAGGTGGGCGGCGTCGTCGACGTGGTGCGCATCCCCACCGGCGTGGCGGTGATCGCGCGCAACACCTGGGCCGCCAAGAAGGGCCGCGACGCCCTGAAGGTCGTGTGGGACGACGACAAGGCCGAGCGTCGCTCGTCCGACGCGATCCTCGCCGACTACCGACGCGTCGCCGCCGACCCCGCCACCGTGTGGCAGGCGTTCGAGGGGCGCGGCGTGAAGGGCTACAAGCCCGCCGGCATGGAGAACGCCCAGGCCGGGCCGGACGCCAAGACGCCGCACGTGGCCGCCCCGGTGAAAGCGTCGGTGGAGGCGTTCGAGACCACCTACGACTTCCCCTATCTCGCCCACGCGGCCATGGAGCCGATGAACTGCGTGGCGCAGGTCAACGGCATGAAGGTGAAGCTGACCTTCGGCTCGCAGATCCAGACGCTGGACCAGCTGAACACCGCCTTGATCGTCAAGACGCTGCCCGGCGGCGTGGAGATCGAGACCCTGCCCGCCGGCGGCAGCTTCGGCCGTCGCGGCAACCCCACCAGCGACTACGTCTCCGAGTGCGTGCACATCGCCAAGCACGTGGGCGGCGGCCGGCCCGTGAAGCTCGTCTGGACGCGCGAGGACGACACCACGGGCGGCAAGTACCGCCCCGCCGCCCACCACGCCGTGCACGTGGAGCTCGACCGGGACGGCTACCCCTCCCTGTGGCGGCACCGCATCGTGGTCCAGAGCTTCATCAAGGGCACGCCCATGGCGCAGGGCGCGCTGGACGACACGCAGGTCGAGGGCGTGAAGGGCTCGCCCTACCTCAAGGCGACGCCCCTGGTCGACGCCGCCGTGTTCACCCCCAAGAGCCCGGTCACCACCCTGTGGTGGCGCTCGGTCGGCGCCACGCACGCGGCGCTGGCCATGGAGCACACCATCGACCAGCTGGCCCTGCGCGCCGGCGTCGATCCGCTCGAGTACCGGATCAAGCTCCTGACCAAGGCCAAGGCCGACCGGCATGTCGCCGTTCTCAAACTCGCCGCCGAGAAGGCCGGCTGGGGCCAGCCGATGGAGGCCGGCTGGGCGCGGGGGATCGCCGTGCACGAGAGCTTCGGCTCGGTGGTGGCCAACGTCGCCGAGGTCGGGCTGAACGGCGACGAGCCCAAGGTGCGCCGGGTGGTGGTGGCCATCGACTGCGGCCAGGTGGTCTCGCCCGACCAGGTGCGCGCGCAGATGGAGGGCGGCGTCTGCTACGGCCTGTCCTCGGCGCTCTACGGCGCGATCACGCTGAAGGACGGCGTGCCCGAGCAGTCCAACTTCGACGGCTACCGCGTGCTGCGCATGAACGAGGCCCCGGCGGTGGAGACCTGGTTCATGCCCTCCACCGCCCACCCGTCGGGCGCGGGCGAGCCCGGCACGCCGGTGGTGATCCCCGCCGTCGCCAACGCCCTGCTCAAGCTCACAGGCAAGCCGACCACGAGCCTGCCCTTCGTCAAGGCGTGACGCTCCGGGACGAAGACGGCCGACTTCTCCCTCCCCAGGAGCGTCGCCAAGGAGTACACGTATAGCGCGAACATCCCGCCGTCGGCTCAAGATGTCCGCGGAGGTTGAGCATGGACGGCCAGCGTCGGGCGAGGGCGCGGACGGACGCGCGGCGCCGTGCACGCGCCGACGACGCGGCCCCGGTCGTCCGGCCATCGGCCGCACGCGCGCTTCAGGACGCCTCCTCCCCCGGCGTCCGCACGACCCCGTTCGACCTG
This sequence comes from uncultured Caulobacteraceae bacterium, assembly GCA_964242895.1. Lineage (GTDB taxonomy): Bacteria > Pseudomonadota > Alphaproteobacteria > Caulobacterales > Caulobacteraceae > JASLDZ01. The sequence continues at coordinate 5,498 of CAXTBN010000101.1, forward strand.
ACGGGCAAGAAGGTCTGGGTCGCAGGCCACCGAGGGATGCTCGGGGCGGCCCTCGTCCGGCGGCTGGGGTCGGAGCCTTGCCGCACCCTGACGGTGGAGCGCGCGGACCTCGACCTCCTGTCCCGCGACGCCTTGGACGCCTGGATGGGCGCCCAGCGCGCCGAGGTCGTGATCCTGGCGGCGGGCAAGGTCGGGGGCATACTCGCGAACCAGTCCGCCCCGGCCGACTTCCTCTATGAGAACCTGATCATCCAGGCGAACGTCGTTGACGCCTGTCACCGGCACGGCGTCGAGAAGACCGTGCTGATCGGCTCCAGCTGCATCTACCCCAAGATCACGCCCCAGCCGATCCGCGAGGACTTCCTGCTGTCCGGGTCCTTGGAGCCGACCAACGAAGCCTACGCCGTCGCCAAGATCGCGGGCATCAAGCTGGGGCAGGCCTACCGGCGACAGCACGGATGCGACATCATCTCGGCCATGCCCTGCAACCTCTACGGTCCAGGCGACAACTTCGACCCGATCACAGGCCACGTGCTGCCCGCGCTGATCCGGCGCTGCCACGAGGCCAAGGCGGCCGGCGCCGACGCGCTGCAGGTGTGGGGGTCGGGGCGGCCGCGCCGGGAGTTCCTGCACGTCGACGACTGCGCCGACGCCCTCGTGCATCTCCTGCGCCGTTACTCCGACGACGCGCACGTCAACGTCGGATCGGGCGGCGACCTCACCATCGTCGAGCTCGCCGAACTGGTGGCCGAGGTCGTAGGGTTCGGGGGCCGGATCGTGCTCGACCCGTCCAAGCCGGACGGCACCCCGCGCAAGCTGATGAGCAGCGAACGGCTGGAGCGGATGGGCTGGCGGCCCACCGTAGGGCTGCGCGAGGGCGTCGCCGCGACCTACCGTTGGTGGCGGGAGACGCTCGGCGACCCGCAGCGCCTCCGCGGCGGATGACGGAGTCAGAGTTGGTCGACACCCGGCCGGTGGCCTGCCGCGAGCTCGCGGCGTGAGCCGGATACCCCCCTGTCCTTAGCCGCCGAGCGTGGTGTCGGCGACGGGCTGCCCGACGAGGGTCGGGGCTTGGGTGTAGGCGGCCAGCAGGTCGACGTTGAACACCGCCGTGCCGTGGGAGAGGTCCTGCAGGAAGTGGAGGTCGGCCTGCTGGTAGAGGCCGAAGCCCTCCTTG
>CAXTBN010000102.1:0-6617 GCA_964242895.1 uncultured Caulobacteraceae bacterium
TGTCTCCCATCCTTGCAGATGGACTGCGCCCCGTTGGGAGGGCGTGGCCCGCCGCCGAGAGACCGCGTTTCCTGTCCCGACGCAAGCGCGACCGGAGGCGGCCGGCCATGGGCGGTTCGGTGACCGCGGCATGAACAGGCGCTTCCCGACGCCGTTCAGGCGGGCGGGCGCAGTCTCCACCCCGTCGCCGGATCCTGACCCCGGCCAACAGGAGAGACCCCGATGAAGACCACCATCCTCGCCGGCCTGATCGCCGCCGCCGCCGCGACCGCCGCCCTGCCCGCCACCGCCCAGGTGGTGCAGCGCCAGGACACCCAGGCCGCCCGCATCGACCAGGGCGTCCGCTCCGGCGCGCTGACTCCCCGCGAGACGGGCCACCTGGAGCGCCAGCAGGGCCGCATCGCCAACACCGAGGCGCGCATGCGCGCACGCCACGACGGCGTCCTCACCGCGCGCAACCACGCCAAGCTGGCGCGCATGCAGAACCACGCCAACCGCTCGATCTACCGGGCGAAGCACAACGACCGCGTGGGCTGACGCCATGGGGCCGGCCGGAGCGTCCGCGTTCCGGCCGGCGGCCTGAACCAAGGCGCGAGCCGCTGGGGGTGGCGTCGAGCCGCCGCCCGACCCTGAACCGGGCGAAGGGGCCGGAGGGCGACCTCCGGCCCCTTCGTCAGACCGCTTGCAGGCGCAACCGGGTCTCGGCGACGGTGACGGCGGCGCCCGAGAGCAGCACCCGGTCGCCGGCGAGCTCGCACAGGAGGTCGCCCCCGCGTCCTGGAAAGGCCTGGTGGAAGCGGAGCCGCGCGCGGCCGAGCTTCTTCGCGTAGAGCGGGGTCAGGATGCAGTGGGCCGAGCCCGTCGTCGGATCCTCCGGCACGCCGGCGCCCGGCGCGAAGAAGCGGTCCACCACGTCGAACGCGGAGTCCCCACCGGCGATCGCCGCCACGATCACGTCGCCCCGTCCACCGCCCGCCTGAGCGGAGATGGGCCGCAGGTCCGCGATCCGCGGGCGCAGGTTCCGCACGGTCGCCTCGTCCGCCAGCACCGCCACGAGGTACGCCGCCGACCAGACCTCCAGCGGCTCCGCGCCCAGCGCATCGGCCAGGCCGGGCGGGACCTCGATGCGGCGCGGCGGGTCGGCGGGGAAATCCATGCGGTAGCCCGCCTCGTCGCGGGAGACGGTCAGCACCCCCGAGCGCCGCGTCTCGAAGGCGAGTTCGGCCGCGTCGCACCCGAGCTCGGAGAAGAGCACGTGCGACGAGGCCAGGGTGGCGTGCCCGCAGAGCGGCACCTCCGTCTCCGGCGTGAACCAGCGCAGGCCGAAGCGCGCGGGATCGCCCCCGTGACGCAGCAGGAAGGCGGTCTCAGCCTGGTTGTTCTCCTGCGCCAGCGCCTGCATCCACCCGTCCGACGGCCAAGCGTCGAAGGGCTCGACCACGCAGGCCGGGTTGCCTCGGAACGGGGCGGAGGCGAAGGCGTCGACGGTCCACTGGCGCATGGACAGCGCTCTACGGTCCGGGCCACGGTGCGTCCATGCAGGACCTGCCCGTCAATCCGGCCAAGCTGCTGCGCATGACGTGGCCGCTGTATGCGCTCATGGCGCTGAGCGTGCTCGTGAACCCGGCGAGCTGGTGGCCGGCGACGCCGCTGACCCTCGCCGTCCCGCTGATCCCCCTGCTCCTGCCCGTGCTGGGCTGGGTGGCGCGCGGCCGGTGGCGGTTGGAGGTGACGCCCGACGCGCTGGTCCATCACACCCTGCGCGGCTCCGAGCGGTTCGAGTGGACGCGCATGGGGTCGGTGGGCGTGTCGTGGATCCGCATCGGCCACCTGCCGGTCGCGCGGAGCCTCCTGTTCGCTTATCCGACCGACACGCCCCGCAGCGCGGCCGAGCGCATCACCGCGCTCACCGGCCGCCGGCTCATGCCCGTGTTCGGCGACCGGCCGCTCAAGGAGTCTGCGGCGGAGCTGGAGCTCTGGCGCGCGATGCTCACGGACAAGGCGGTGGCGGAAGGACGGTCAGTTCCGGCCAGCGCGCTCTCGCTGAGGCGGTGACGCGGACGAACGTCGCGGTGTCGAAGCGCCGGTGCGGGTTGGGCCGCAGACGCAGGGCGAACAGGTCCTCCAGGCCGAAGGGCGCGACGATCTCCAAATCCTCCGCCCCCAGCCGCGCTCCGACGGCGAAGGCGGGGCAGACGAAGCGCTCCAGCGCCTCTGCGGTGGAGGCGAGCGGCGGATACGGCTCGTCGCCGCCGAAGCGCGCGTGGAACCAGAGGTGCACGCGCGCCTGGTTGCGCACCTCCACCATCGCGTAGAGCGGCGGCGGCAGGGCGGCGGCGACGCGGCGGATCCAGACGTCCTCCGCCTCCCAGCTCACATCGGGGTCGAACAGGCCGAGGTCGTAGTCCTTGATCCCATAGTCGGCCGGCCGGCCGGTCAGGGCGTTCCAGGCGGTCTGGTAGACGGCTCCGGAGAACAGCAGCGGGTCGGGCAGGTCCAGGTCGCGCGCGCACTCCAGCACCGCCATCACCCGCGGTGAGGCGCGCAGCATCTCCGCCAGCCGTTCGGCGTCCGTCACGCGCGCCCGCGCGCCGGCGCGCTCGCGCCCTGCAGGCGGGAGGGGCCGCCCGGGCGCATGGGCCAGCCGTGGTCGACGGGGCCGTGGCCGGCGCCGAGGTGCGGCGCGCGGCGGATCGCCTCCAGCAGGTAGTCGCGGGCGCGGGCGACCGAGCGCTCCAGGCCGAGCCCCTGGGCGAGACCGCAGGCGATGCCGCTGGCCAGGGTGCAGCCGGTGCCGTGCGTGTTGCGGCTGCGGATGCGGCCGCTCTCGAAGCGGGTGATCGAGACCGGCGTCATCAGGAGGTCGACCACGCGGTCGCCCGGCACGTGCCCGCCCTTCATCAGCACCGCCTGTGCACCGAGCGCGAGCAGGGCTTCGCCCGCGGCGCGCTGGCCGGCCTCGTCGGCCACGGCCATGCCGGTGAGCGCCTCGGCCTCCGGCGCGTTGGGCGTCAGGAGGGTGGCGACGGGCAGCAGCAGCTCGCGCACGGCCTCCACCGCCACGGCCGGCGCCAGGCGGTCGCCGCTCGTGGCCACCATGACGGGATCGATCACCGCGGGACGGCCCGTCTCGGCGATCAGCGCCGCCACGCGCGCGATCATGGTCGCGTCGCCGAGCAGGCCCGTCTTGAGGGCGTCGGCGCCGATATCCTCCAGCACCGCCCGGGCCTGAGCCTCCACGAGGTCCGCGGGCAGCGGGTGCACCGCCCGGACGCCGAGGGTGTTCTGCACCGTGATCACGGTGACCGCCGTCGCCGCGTGGCCGCCAAGCGCGGTGACCGTCTTCACGTCCGCCTGCAGCCCCGCCCCACCGCCGGAATCCGAACCGGCGAAGATCAGGACGCGCCCGAGGTCCTCGTGCACGCGGTCAGACCACCTGCGGGCCGGCGTCGGGGATGAATTCGCCCAGGCGCTCCACGGGCAGCACCTCGCTCGCGGCGCCGTGCTCCATGTGGATGAACTTGTTGCAGAGGGTGCGCACGAGAGTCGGATTGTGCGTCGCCAGCACCAGGATATGCGAGCGCTCCACCAGCCCCGTCAGACGCTCCTGCGCCTGGGCGGTGAAGCCCGCGTCGCCCACGGCGATCCACTCGTCCATCAGCAGCACGTCGGCGTCGACGGAGGTGGCCGCCGCGAAGGCGAGGCGCGCCATCATGCCCGCCGAGTAGGTCTTCACCGGCAAGGCCAGAAAGGCGCCCAGTCCGGAGAACTCGGAAATCGCCTCCTCGCGCTCGGCGATCTGCTTGCGCGTGAGGCCGGCGACGAGGCCCCGCAGGCGGATGTTCTCGTATCCTGTGGCCGAGGGGTCGATGCCGAGGGCGAGGTCGAGGAGTGACGCGATCCGCCCCTCCACCGTCACGTGCCCGTCGTCGGGCGCGTAGACGCCGGCCAGCGCGCGCAACAGCGTGGTCTTGCCCGCGCCGTTGCCGCCCACCAGCGCCAGCCGGTCGCCCGGCCGCAGGCTGAAGCTCACGTCGGAGAGCGCCTGCACGACGGTCACGCCCGCGCCCTGGGTGATCCCCAGGCGGCCGCCGACGGCCAGGCGAGCGAAGTGCTTCTTCATGGAGCGGCTGTCCGCCCCGTAGACCGGGAAGCGGATCGTCAGGCCGTGAACGTCGACGGCGGCGCTCATCGTGGCGCACTCACAGGTAGTGCACCACTCTGCGGCGCGTCACCGCGAACAGCGCGAGGGCGAAGGCCCAGCCCACGACGGCGAGCGCGGCGCAGGCGATCCAGCTGTTGACGGGCGCCACCTCGCCCAGCAGGGGCCGGCGGGTGATCTCAAGCATGTGGTAGAGCGGGTTGGCCGTCAGCACGAAGCGCTTGCCCGTCAACGCCTCCGGCCGCCAGAACACGGGCGTCATGAAGATCAGCACCTGCAGCAGCGCCGTGATGATCTGCGGCACGTCGCGGAAGCGGGTGGAGATCACCGACACCACGACCATGACCCAGACCAGGTTCAAGAGCACCAGCGTCAGCCCCGCCAGCGCGTACAGCGGCTCGGTGCGCCGCCAGATTCCGTAGAAGATCAGCACGCCCACGATCACCAGCAGCTGGTGGGCGAGCACGATCAGGTTCCTGGCCACCGTCCGGAACAGGAAGGTGAACATGGGCAGCGCCGTCTGCTTGATGATGCCGGCGGAGCTGACGAAGGTCTCGCATCCCTCGGAGATGCAGGTGGCGAAGAAGGTCCACAGCACAATCCCGACGCCCAGCCACGGGATGTACTGGGCCATGGTCTGGTGGAACAGCTGCGAGTAGACCACGCCGACGCCGATCACGAACACCGCGGTGGTGCCGGTGATCCAGAACGGGCCGATGATCGAGCCGCGGTAGCGCGCGGCGATGTCGTGCATAGCCAGCGCCGCCCACAGGCGTGGGTGGGTCGTCGCCGTCCAGAGGTCGTGGAAGCCGTCGGCCAGGTCGCCCGCGAAGCCTTTGCGGCGGCTGGTGACGACGCGCGGGGTGCTCATGCAGGCGTCCGACGGTCGAGGCGCGGGGAGTAGCAAGGGCCGCCCCGGATGGGAACCCGCAGGCTCGGCCGTGTATAGAAGCCGCATGGCCGAGCCGCTCTCCTTTGCCAGCCCCTACCGGCACGGCTTCGTGCGGGTCGGCGTCTGCACGCCGAGGTCGCGAGTCGCCGATCCGGCCGCCAACGCCGCCGCCACCCTGGCCCTGGCCCGGGAGGGCCACGACGCGGGCTGCGCCGTGCTGGTCTTCCCCGAACTCGGGATCGGCGGCTACGCCATCGACGACCTGCACCTGCAGGCCGCCCTGCTGGACAGGGAGGAGGCCGAGCTCGGCCGGGTGGTGGACGCCTCGCGGGAGCTCTCTCCCGTGCTGGCCGTGGGCGCGGGGCTGCGGTTCGGCGGCCGGCTGTTCAACTGCGCCGTGGCGGTCCAGGGCGGCCGGATTCTCGGCGTCGTGCCCAAGAGCTTCCTGCCCAACTACCGCGAGTTCTACGAGCGCCGCTGGTTCGCCCCCGGCCTGGGCGTCACGGGCCGCGACATGCGGCTCTGCGGCCAGGACGTCCCGTTCGGGACCGACCTCCTGTTCACCGCCGACGGCCCCGCGCCCTTCACCTTCCACATGGAGGTCTGCGAGGACGTGTGGGTGGCCGAGCCGCCCAGCGGCAAGGGCGCCCTCGCCGGCGCCGAGCTCCTGCTCAACCTCTCGGCCTCCAACATCACGCTCGGCAAGGCGGAGGTGCGACGCCAGCTGATGGGCGCGCAGTCGGCCCGGTGCCTGGCCGCCTACGCCTACAGCGCCGCCGGTCCGGGCGAGTCGACCACCGACCTCGCCTGGGACGGCCACGCGGCGATCTACGAGCTGGGCGGCCGGCTGGCCGAGACCGCCCGCTTTCCCACCGACAGCGTCCTGTGCCTGGCCGACGTGGACGTGGACCGCATCCGGCAGGAGCGCCTGCGCACCGGCTCCTTCGGCGACGGCGTCGAGCCCGCCCGCGCCGGGGCCGCGCCCTTCCGCACCGCGCGCTTCGACTGGGCGCCGCCGGCCGCGCCCCTGCGGCTGGAGCGCGAGGTCGCCCGATTCCCCTACGTGCCAGACGACGCCGCCCGGCTGGCGGAGACTTGCTACGAGGCCTGGAACATCCAGGTGCAGGGCTTGGTCGAGCGCCTGCGCGCCACGGGGTTCCAGAAGCTGGTGATCGGTGTCTCCGGAGGCCTCGACTCCACCGAGGCGCTGATCGTCTGCTGCAAGGCTATGGACCTCCTGGGCCTGCCGCGCACGAACGTGCTGGCCTACACCCTGCCCGGCTTCGCCACGGGCGACACGTCCAAGGGCTACGCCTGGGCGCTGATGCGCGCGCTGGGCGTCTCGGCGGCCGAGATCGACATCCGGCCCGCCGCCGAGCAGATGCTGCGCGACCTCGACCACCCGTACAGCGGCGGCGAGCGCGTCTACGACACGACCTTCGAGAATGTGCAGGCGGGGCTGCGCACCGACTACCTGTTCCGCCTCGCGGGCCAGAACGGCGGGCTGGTGGTCGGCACCGGCGACCTGAGCGAACTGGCGCTCGGCTGGTGCACCTACGGCGT
>CAXTBN010000103.1:0-3614 GCA_964242895.1 uncultured Caulobacteraceae bacterium
TGGCGCAGGAACTGCACCACCACGTCGAAGCTCTCGAACGGGTGGTGGACCACCATGTCCTTCTCGTGGACCGCGGCGAAGATGTCGCCGCCGTGCTCGCGCACCCGCTCGGGAAAGCGCGGCTCGTAGGGCTTGAACTTGAGCTTGGACGAGCCCTCGGAGACGAGCTGGGACAGTTGGGCGAGCGCCAGCATGCCGTTGGCCAGCACCACGTCCTGCGGCGCGGCGCCCAGGTTGCGGACGATGAACTCGCGCAGCTCGCCGGGCATGCCGCCGTCCACCGTCACCCGCACCACCGAGCCGCGGCGGCGCTGCTTGAGCAGGAGCTCGAACTCGCGGACGAGGTCCTCGGCCTCCTCCTCGATCTCCACGTCGCTGTCGCGCAGGATCTGGAACGCGCCGCGGCACTCCATGTCGCAACCCGGAAATAGCCGCTCGATGAAGAGCAGCACCATGTCCTCCAGCGCGATGAAGCGGCACGACGACTTGGCCGCGCCGTCCGCCGACGCCATGCGCCAGAAGCGCCGCATCTGGCTGGGCACCGGCACCATCGCGTAGAAGATTTTGGCGTCCGCCCGCCGCCGCAGCTTCAGCGCGAGCGCGAAGGCGAGGTTGGGCAGGAACGGGAACGGGTGCGCCGGGTCGATCGCCAGCGGCGTGAGCACCGGGAACAGGTCGGAGTCGAACACGGGCTCCAGGGCGTCGATCTCGGCGATGGTCAGCGCGGCGGGGTCGGCCAGCTCCACGCCGGCGGCGGCGCATTCGGGCTTGAGCTCGCGCCACACGCGCTGCTGGTCGCGCATCAGGGCGGCGGCGTCGGCCTGGACGGCGGAGAGGATCTCGGCGGGCGTCAGCCCGTCCTGGCTCAGCACGCGCACGCCCTCGCGCACCTGCCCCTTCAGGCCGGCGACGCGCACCATGAAGAACTCGTCCAGGTTGTTGGCCGAGATCGAGACGAAGCGCACGCGCTCCAGGAGCGGATGGCGCGGGTTCTGCGCCTCCTCCAACACGCGGCGGTTGAAGGCCAGCCAGGACAGCTCGCGGTTGATGAAGCGCTCGGGCGAGTCGGCCAGCGGAGAGGGCGGGCGCTCCGGCGAGGCCGTCTCCGACGCGCGGGCGACGGGCAGCACGGGGGCGAGCGCCGCATCCGCGACGGGCGGGAGCTCGGCCGCAGGCGCGAGGGGGGCGAGGTCGTCGGCCATGGCCGCACCATCGCGCAGCGGTGTGACGGCTTCAATCACGAGGCGCCGTCCTCGGGCGAGTCGGCGTCGCCGGGGATTTCGCCCAGCACCGTGCGGGCGAGGCCCAGGCCGATGCGGCCGTGACCGGACGCCGCGTCGAGCCGCGCCACGACCTGGCGCGCCGCCGTCGCCGAGCGCTCCACGCGCCGCCCCAGCCAGCGCAGCAGCTCGGGCGAGGGGCGGGCGCTGCGCTCGCGGAAGAACTTGCGCAGCAGCGCCTCGAACAGGGCGTCGTCGGGCTCGGCCAACTCGGCCACCGCGAGGGCGTTCAGGCGCGAGCGGAGATCGGGCAGGACGCAGGGCCACGACGCCGGGAGGGAGCGGGCGGTCAGCAGCACGGCGCCCTCGCCACGGCCCGCGCGGTTGATGAGGTGGAAGAGGGTGGCGTCGGCGCAGCCCCGGTCGGCGTCCTCCACGAGCACGGGCGCGCCCGATGGCGGAAAGGCGGCGGACGGCGTGTCGGGGGCGAGGCGGACGGCGTCGGCCTCCGCGGCCCATACGCCGGCCAGGTGCGACTTGCCGACGCCCGCAGGGCCGACCAGCGCCGCGGCGCCGGCGAGCCAGGTGCGCCAGCCCTCGACGTGCGCGACCGTCTCGGCGTTCGAGGCGCCGACTACGAAGTCGGCGCGACCCAGGGCGGGGGCGTTCTTCAGGTCGAGGGGCAGCTGCGCTGTGAGGCTCACGCTCCGCCATATGGCGCGGCTTCGCCCGGCTTGCACCTGCGACCGCCGCCGCTAGGGTCGCGCGCCTTGGACGAGGCGGGGAGGCCGACACCATGGCCGCCGCCCACGCTCCGACCCTGTCGCCGCACGCGCCCGCGAGTTTCGGCGCGACCCTGCACCGGCTGCTGCGGCTCGCGTGGCCGATCGTCGTCGCGCGCTTGGGCATCCAGACCATGGGGCTGGTGGACGCGGTGGTCGTGGGCCGCTTCTCAGCGCGCGAGCTGAGCTGGCACGCCCTCGGCTGGGCCCCGACCAACATCATCCTGACGGGCGCCATCGGCCTGCTGGTCGGCGTGCAGGTGATGACCGCGCGGCGCGTGGGAGAGGGGCGGCCGGAGCTGGCGGGCGCGGTGCTGCGGCGCGGCCTGCTCTACGCCCTGTGGCTCGGGATCGGCTCCACCGTGCTGCTGGTGGCGGCGGGCGACCGGCTGATGTTCGCGCTGCGCCTGTCGCCGGATCTGGCGGTCGGCTCGGGAAGAGCGATGCGGGTGTTCGCCCTGTCGCTGACGCCGTACCTGCTGGGCTGCGTGCTCAGCTTCTGGCTGGAGGGACTGGGACGCCCTGGCCCCGGGATGCGCGCGATCTGGGCCGCCAACGTGCTCAACCTCGCGCTCAACCCGCTGTTCGTGCCGGGCACGTGGGGGCTGCCGGCCATGGGCGCGGTGGGCGCCGGCTGGGCGACGCTGGGCGCGCGGACGCTCTACGTCGGCTGGCTCCTGTGGCACGTGTGGCGGATGCCCGACGCGCGTGCGCTGGGCGTGTTCGGCCGCGCGCCGCGCGAGCCGGACGCCGCGCGCGAGCAGCGGCGGATCGGCTACGGCGCGGGCGCCTCGTACCTGGTGGAGGCGGGCGCTTTCGCGGGCATGAACGTGGTGGCCGGCTGGCTGGGGGCGCTGGAGGTGGGGGCCTGGGCCATCCTGCTCAACTTCTCCGCGCTGGTGTTCATGATCCCCCTCGGCGTGGCGGGCGCGACGGCGGTGCTGGTGGGGGCGGCCTACGGCGCGGGTGACGCCGAGGGCGTGGTGCGCGCGACGGCGGCGGGCTGCCTGGCGGTGGTCGTCTGCGCCCTAGCTGTGACGCTCCTGACCCTGTTCGGCGCGGCCGCGGTGGCCTCGGCCTACGCGGGCGATCCGCGGCTGGTGGCGCTGACGGCGGGGTCGCTGGTGCTGGCCGCGCCCTTCTTCGCGCCCGACGCGGTGCAGGCGGTGCTCGCCCAGGCGCTGCGCGCGAGAGCCGACGTGCTGACGCCCACCTTCATCCACATCGCCTGTTACGCGTTCGGCATGCTGCCGCTGGGCTGGTGGCTGGCGCACCCGGGCGGGATGGGGATCGCCGGCTGCGTGTGGGCGGTGATCGTGGCGAGCTTCGCCGCCGCCTCGGCGCTGACGGCGCGCTTCGCCTGGGTGACCTTGCGCGACCGCGCGCGGCCGGCGCAGGCCGCGGCCTCACACGCCTAGGATCCAGCCCTCCTCGCGCTCCACGGAGGCCACGGTCGCCTCGTCCGCGTCCTTGGGCGCGGCGAAGGCGGGGCTGAGCCTCCCCGCCGCGTCCAGCTCGGCGAAGTGCTCGCAGAGGGTGCGCACCTGGGCGCGGTCGGCCACCTCGCCCGGCTCGGGCTTGGCGGGGACCAGGGCGGGGTAGATCTCGGCGA
>CAXTBN010000103.1:3714-4988 GCA_964242895.1 uncultured Caulobacteraceae bacterium
GTGATCAGCCGGTTCATGCGCGCGGCGAGCGAGAAGCGGTTGTTGGTGTTGTCGGCCTTGTCGACCACGTGGGCGCCCAGCCAGCTCCACATGGCGGCCTGCGGCGTGACCTCCTCGGAGGTCTTCAGCTTCAGCGCCGCCGCCGTTCCCTTCGGGTAGCCGAGCGGGAAGTCGAAGCCTACGAGCGCCCGGTCCTGCCGCCGCCGCAGGTCGGCCAGCACCTCGCGCAGCAGCGCCTCGGCGGCCTGGCGCGTGGGCGGGTTGTGCGCCTCGAAGGTCGGTCGGAAGCGGATGTCGCGCTTGGAGACGCCGATCCAGATCGAGTCCTTGCCCGTCTTCGGCGCCTGGGCGGCGGACCAGTCCACCATGACGTAGGCGTTGAAGAGGCGGGCCACGGGAACTCTCTGGAGGAAGGCGGCGCGCTTTAGCCCACGCGCCGCCGCCCCGCCAGCGAGGCGTCAGCCCAGCTTCACCAGCATCTTGCCCATGTTCTCGCCGGTGAAGAGCTTCAGGAAGGCGCCCGGTGCGGCGTCGATCCCCTCGTCCACCGTCTCCTTCCAGCGCAGCTTGCCCACCTGGATCAGGCCGGAGACCTCGCGGACGAACTCGGCCTGGTCGCCCATGAAGTCGCTGACGATGAAGCCCTGCAGCCGCAGCCGCTTGCCCACCACCAGCATCAGGTTCGACGGGCCGGGCTCCGGTTTCTCGTTATTGTAGCCCGAGATGGAGCCGCACATCGCAAATCTTGCGAAGGGTCGCGCGGCGTTCAGCGCCGCCACCAGGTGCTCGCCGCCGACGTTCTCGAAGTAGACGTTGATCCCCTTGGGCGCGGCGCGGGCCAGGGCGGCGGTCAGGTCGGGCTCGGCCTTGTAGTCGATCACCTCGTCGCAGCCGATCTCGCGCAGCCACGCGGCCTTCTCCGCCCCGCCCGCCGAGCCGATCACGCGCGAGGCGCCCCGCGCCTTGGCGATCTGGCACACGACCTGGCCCACCGCCCCGGCAGCCGCCGAGACGAACACCACGTCGCCCTCCTTCATCTCCGCAACCTTGAGCAGGCCGGCCCAGGCGGTCATGCCCGGCATGCCGGCGACGCCCAGGAAGGCCTGCGGCGGCAGGCCGTGGGCGTCGAGCTTCTGCACGTGGTCGGCCTTGGCGGTGAACGCCTCGCGCCACCCGAACATGGTGGAGACGAGGTCGCCCGCCTTGAAGCGGCCGTCGGCGGAGGCGGTCACCTCGCCCACCGCGCCGCCCTGCATGGCCTTGCCGATCTCGAA
>CAXTBN010000103.1:5088-6579 GCA_964242895.1 uncultured Caulobacteraceae bacterium
GGCGTGCGCCTGCGGCGCGTCTACGACCCTCACCTCGACCGCGCCCGGGCGCTGGCCGCCGACCTCGGCGCGGAGGGAACCGACGATCTGGCCGCCTTCCTCCAGGGGCTCGACCTGGTCACCATAGCCGCGCCGGGGGCCGCCCACGCGGACCTCGCCGCCGCGACGCTGAAGGCGGGCGCCCACCTCTACGTGGAGAAGCCCCTCGCGGTGACCCTGCGCGAGGCCGACGCCATGGTGGCCGCGGCGGACAAGGCCGGCCGCGTGCTCGCCTGCGGCCACCAGGAGCGCGTGGTGTTCCGCGCCATGGGCCTGCTCGACCTTCCCGAGCGTCCCCTGCGCGTGGAGAGCGTGCGGCGAGGAGTGGCCAGTGCGCGCAACCGCGACGTCTCCTGCGTGCTCGACCTCATGATCCACGACCTGGACCTCGCGCTCCTGCTCGCGGGCGGCGAGCCCGTGGCGGTGGAGGCCGAGGGCGGCTTTGACGCGGTGGAGGCGGAGATCACCTTCGACACCGGCCTGACAGCCGCCTTCAAGGCCGACCGCCAAGCCGCGGCGCGCGAGCGCACGATGGCGCTCGACCTGCCCTCTGGCGCGGTGTCGGTCGATTTCCTGGCGCCGTCCTTCGAGAACGGCTCCGCCGCGCCGCTGAACGCTCTGTTCGCCGCCGACCCGGACGCCCGCGACCCGGTGGGCGCCAGCGTCGCCGCGTTCGTCGCCGCCGTGCGGGGGGAGCGGGCTCCCACGGCCGACGGCCGCGCGGGCGCCCGCGCGCTGGATCTGGCGCTGGCGGTGGAGCATGCGGCCGGGCTGTGAAGCTTGCCTCGCGCACCCGTTTGGGGCACTAGCGCCGGTTCCACGACACGGCGATCCGTCCAGTCCCTTGCGGGGCCGCGGGCCGCCGCGCCGGAGGAGTGTAGCTCAGCTGGTAGAGCATCGGTCTCCAAAACCGAGGGCCGTGGGTTCGAGTCCCTCCACTCCTGCCATTTCCCTAAGCCCGCCTCGGCCCCACATGCCGGGTCGGGACCCCGTTCGAGACGCTGACAGAGACCTATGGCCAGAGATCAGGTGAGTTCGAGGTCGGCCGCCGCGCGCCGCAACGCGCGCCCGACCACGCCCGCCGGGAAACCGGTGGTCGCCGCGACCCCGGCCGCCGCCGCCCCGCCCGCGCCCAAGCCGCGGGTCAGCCCCGCCCAGTTCGCGACCGAGGTGCGCCAGGAGGCGCGCAAGATCACCTGGCCGTCGTGGAAGGAGACCTGGATCACCTCGGTCATGGTCTTCATCATGGTCACGGTCACCGCCGTCTTCTTCCTGGTCTCGGACGGCGCCCTGTCGTTCCTGCTGCAGCAGATCCTCAAGCTCGCGACGTAAGGAGAACAGTCTCGATGTCGCTCGCCGACGCCATGCAGGCCGCCGAACCCAAGGCCGCCAACCCGCACCACAAGTGGTACATCGTCCACGCCTACTCGAACTTCGAGAAGAAGGTGGCCG
>CAXTBN010000104.1:0-6432 GCA_964242895.1 uncultured Caulobacteraceae bacterium
GGGTCGATCAGGAGCGTGTCGCTCGCCCCCGCGCGCCGGGGCGGCGACAGGGCGGGCAGGCGGCCCGCCTGGGTGGTCTCCAGGTGCGCGGCGAGGAGTCCGAGCGCCGACAGCTCCGCAGGCGAGAAAACGCCGAAGCCGTCCAGGGTGTCAACGCCGTAGAGGCGCCGCAGACGCGCCTCCGCCGCGCCGGGCTCGGCCAGGGCGGAGGGCAGGGGCGACACGGGCGCGCCCACCGCCTTGAGGGCGGCGGACACGACCTCGTCGGAGAACAGCCGGTCGGGGCATAGCAGCTCGGCGGGGGCGAGGGCCGCCAGCGCGGGGCCGAGCGCCTCACGGTCCAGCGCCGCCACCTCGACCTCGCCCGTGGAGAGCTCCACGCTGGCCAGCGCCGCGCGGCCGGAGCGCACGGACACGGCGGCCAGGCGGTTGGCCCCGCGCGCATCGAGCAGACTGTCTTCGGTCAGCGTGCCGGGGGTGACGACGCGCGTCACCTCGCGGTGGACCACAGACTTGGCGCCGCGCTTCTTCGCCGCCTTGGGGTCCTCCATCTGCTCGCAGACAGCGACCCGGAAGCCGGCGCGGATCAACTTGGCCAGGTAGGCGTCCGCCGCGTGGACGGGCACGCCGGCCATGGGGATGGCGCTGCCCTGATGCTGGCCGCGGTAGGTGAGCGTGATGCCCAGCGCCTCGGCCGCGCGCACGGCGTCCTCGAAGAACAGCTCGTAGAAGTCGCCCATGCGGAAGAACACCAGCGCGTCGGGCTGGGCGCGCTTGGCCTCGAAGAACTGCGCCATCACGGGCGTGGCGCCCTCCGCGTCCGGCATTGCGGCGGCGGCCGGCTCGGCGGGGCTGAGCGCGTTCATCGCGGGCAGGGCTAGCACCCCGGCGCGCCGGGCGGGAGTGCGGCGGGTCGGCCGGGCGCGCCGCCGATGAACGGCGTTAACCATCCCGCTTCAGGCTTTGGCAGGTCTCGCGGGCGCAGGGTGAACGTCGTCTTCACCATGTCGGAGCGCGCCATGCCGGCCGCCGTCAGCCTCGCGCCCGACCTCGCACCGCCCGCCCCTGGCGTCGCGCCCTCCTGGGCCGTACGCGCCCGCGGCGCGCGCCTGTGGGACGCCTCAGGCCGTGCGCACGTGGACTGGGCGAACGCGGACGGGGCGGTGCTCCTGGGTCACGCCGATTCGGAGGTGGAGGCCGCCGCGGCCGCGCCGCCGACCGACGCCGCGGCGCGGGCCGCCGCGCGGCTCTGCGCGCCGCTGCCGGGCGCGGTCTCGGCCCGCTTCACCTCCGACGCGGGCGCCGCGATGGCGTGCGCCGCCGCCGCCGCCGTGCGCGCCACCGGCCGGCCGGAGGTGCTGACAGTCGTCGCGAGCGAGGCCGCCGAGACCTGGGCGGCGCGTTTCGCGACCGGGCGCATCGCCGCCGTGGTGCTCGGCCCCGACGTGCTCGCGCCCTCGCTGGCGCAGGCGCTGCGCGGCATGACGGCGGCGGCGGGCGTGCTGCTGACCCTGGACGAGACCGTCACCGGCGTGCGGCGTGGCGCGGGTGGGCTCGCTGCGCAGCTGCGCGTGCGCGCCGACCTGTCCGCCTGGGGCGCCGGCCTCGCCAACGGGCGCGCGCTCGGCGCGGTGACGGGAGAGGCGGCGCTGCTGGTGCACGCCCCCGCCGCCCCGCCCGCCTCGGCCGCGGCGCTGGCCGCCGCCGCCGCGACGCTGGCGCGTGTCGAGCGGCAGGACGTGGCGCTGAACCTCGCTGTGCGCGGGGCGGAGATCGAGGCCATGCTCGAGCGGCTGGCCGCGGAGGCCGGCCTGGCCGACCTCGTGCGCGTGCAGGGCGATCCGACGGCGGTGTCGCTGACCTTCGCCGGGCCGCGCGGGCCGGCGATCCGCCGGCGCTTCACCGCCCAGCTCGCCGCGCGCGGTGTCCACGCGCCGGGCGCGCTGCACGTCGGCTACAGCCACGGGGATGCGGAGATCGGCGGGTTGCTCGACGCCGTCGCGGCCGCGCTGCAGGTGGTGGCCGGCGCACCGCGCGAGGCGACCGCGGCCGCGGCCTGAGCAGCCCGTCCGATCCTTGACTTTCGGCGCCCACGCGGCGTTAAGCGACGTCCCGGTCCCCGGCGCCCACGCGCTCGGGGACGTTCTCATTTGGGGGTCCGACCATGGACGCTCCGCAGGCTTCGCCGCCCGTTCCCGCCGACCACCTCATGGGCGTGTACAACCGCGCGCCCCAGGCGTTCGCGCGAGGCGAGGGCGTGCGCCTGTGGACCGAGGACGGGGCCGAGTACCTCGACTGCCTGGCCGGCATCGCGGTCACCGCGCTCGGCCACGCGCACCCCAAGCTGGTCGAGACGGTGAAGCGGCAGGCCGAGCTGCTCTGGCACACCTCCAACATCTTCCGCGTGCCCGACCAGGAGGCCGTCGCCGCGCGCCTGGCCGAGCTGTCCGGCCTCGACGTGGCGTTCATGACCAACTCGGGCACCGAGGCGATCGAGTGCGCGCTGAAGACGGTGCGCCGCTTCCACGTCGCGAACGGCGCC
The DNA here is from genome assembly GCA_964242895.1 of uncultured Caulobacteraceae bacterium. Taxonomy (GTDB): domain Bacteria; phylum Pseudomonadota; class Alphaproteobacteria; order Caulobacterales; family Caulobacteraceae; genus JASLDZ01. The sequence goes on from CAXTBN010000104.1 coordinate 2,543, forward strand.
CCCGAGCGGATCGACGTGATCGGCTTCGACGGCTCCTTCCACGGCCGGACCTACGCGGCGGTGAACGCCTCGGGCAACCCGAGCTACCTGGAGGGCTTCGGCCCGCGCCTGCCCGGCTACGTCCAGCTCACCTTCGGCGACCACGACGCGCTGAAGGCGGCGCTCGCCGCGCCCACCACGGCGGCGGTGATCCTCGAGCCCGTGCAGGGCGAGGGTGGCGCGCGCGCCGTGCCCGACGTCTGCCTGCGCGGCCTGCGCCAGCTCTGCGACGAGCACGGCGTGCTCCTGGTCTACGACGAGGTGCAGTGCGGGCTGGGCCGCACCGGCAAGCTCTTCGCGCACGAGTGGGCCGGAGACGCCAAGCCCGACGTGATGTGCCTGGCCAAGGCGCTCGGCAACGGCTTCCCCGTCGGCGCGTGCCTGGCCACCGCCGAGGCCGCCAAGGGCATGACCGTGGGCGCGCACGGCTCCACCTACGGCGGCAACCCGCTGGCTATGGCGGTCGCGAATGCGGCGCTCGAGATCCTCAGCTCGGAGGAGCTGCTGCAGCACGTGCGCGACGTGTCGGGCTACTTCACCCAGCAGCTGGAGGGGCTGAAGAGCCGCTTCCCGGACATCGTCGCCGACGTCCGCGGCCGGGGCCTGCTGATCGGCGTCAAGCTGCACCCGAACAACCGCGCCTTCATGGGCTGGGCGCGCGACGAGGGCCTGCTGATCGCCGGCGGAGGCGACAACTGCGTGCGCCTGCTGCCGCCGCTCGTGATCACCCAGGACGAGGCGCGCGAGGCGCTGGAGAAGCTGGAGGCCACGTGCCTGCGCGCCCGGCGCGAGACGAAGGCCGAGGTGGCTGCGTGACCGCGCCCGTCCGCCATTTCCTCGACCTGTGGAAGCTCGACGCCGGCACGCTCCGCGCCATCCTGGACGACGCGCACCGCCGCAAGGCGGCCCGCGCCGGCCGGCCGCAGGGCTGGGTCGACGCCGACGCGCCCGGGCGCGACCGCGTGCTGGCCATGATCTTCGAGAAGCACTCCACCCGCACCCGCTTCTCCTTCGACGCGGCCATGCGCCAGCTCGGCGGCTCGGCGATCATCTCCAACGCCGGCGACATGCAGCTCGGCCGCGGCGAGCCGGTGGAGGACACCGCGCGCGTGCTCAGCCGCATGGTCGACGCCGTGATGATCCGCGCGCGCAGCCACGACGACCTGGAGCGCTTCAGCCAGATGTCGCGCGTGCCCGTGGTCAACGGCCTCACCGACCGCAGCCACCCCTGCCAGATCCTGGCCGACCTCCTGACGCTGGAGGAGGCGTGGGGGACGCCGGTGAGCGGCCGCACGGTGGCCTGGGTGGGCGACGGCAACAACGTCTGCGCCTCGCTGATCCACGCGGCGGGCCGCTTCGGCTTCGACCTCCGCATCGCCTGCCCAGCGGACTATCACCCCGACCTGATGGACCTCGCCCGCGCCGACGTCGGCTCGCGCGTGAGCATCGGCCATGACAAGGCCGAGGCGGTGGCCGGCGCCGACGCGGTGGTCACCGACACCTGGGTCAGCATGGGCGACGCCGACCACGACAAGCGCCTGGACGCCTTCGAGCCGTTCCAGGTCGACGCCGCGCTGATGGACAAGGCTGCGCCCGACGCCGTCTTCCTCCACTGCCTCCCGGCCCACCGCGGCGAGGAGGTGACCGACGAGGTGATCGACGGCCCGCGCTCGCGCGTGTGGGAAGAGGCGGAGAACCGCATCCACGCGCAGAAGAGCGTGCTGGCCTGGTGCTTCGGCGCGATCGGCTGAGGGCCGCGGCGGCGCTCAGCCGCGGGTGAGCAGCAAGTTGGCCGGCGGGAACGCGGGGTCGACCAGGGCGTCCAGCGCCAGCGGCGTCAGCCCGCCGCGCCTCTCGATCACCTGCGCGCGGAAGCCCCAGTCTCCGAGCCGGTGCACCACCTCGCCCACGTCGCTGCGCACCGCCAGCGCGCCCACGTCCCACTCGGTGACGATCTTCAGCCGCGGCGAGCGGGCGACCAGCGCCTGCGCGCCGGCGAGCGCCAGCCCCTCCGAGCCCTCGATGTCCATGCGCAGCAGGTCCACGGCCGCCACGCCGGCCAGGGCGTCGTCCAGGCTGGCGACCGGCACCTCGACCGTCTCCGAGTAGGCGGGACCCGTCCCCTCCCAGCTCAGGTGTCCGCCGGCGCTCCAGGCCGGATCCACCGAGAAGCGCGCCGCGCCCGAGCGGTCCGCCACGGCGGCGGCGTGCAGCGTCACGCGGTCGTCGAGGCCGGCCATCTCCACCGTGCGCGCGACCAGCCGGACGAGGCGAGGATTGGCCTCGAAGGCGTGCACTCGGCCTCTCGGCCCGACGGCGCGGCCCAGCCCCAGCGTGTGGTAGCCGACGTTGGCTCCCCCTTCGACCACCGTGTCGCCGGGCCGCACCAGTCGGTCGAGCAGGCGCTCCACCGACGCTTCCCAGCGCCCGCGCGTGGCGAGGTAGGGAGGCAGGCCGATGTCGCCCGCGGGCAGCAGGATGCGGTCGCCGCGCCAGGTCACCGCGATGCCGTAGCCGCCCATGTAGACGTACGACGGGCGGGGCGTGAGCGCGGCGCGCAGGCGCGCCCAGGCGACGGAGAGCGGGTCGGTCATCGCGCCCGTCTCGCACGGGTGTCCGCGCGGGGTCGAGCACCCGGCGGCGATGCGCCGGCGGGATCGATCCAGGAGCCGCTCAGACGAACGGGCCCACGCGCCTCCCGCTTGCGCCGGGCCGGAGCGTCCCGCACATCAGGACCATGCCCGTGCTCGACATCGCCCGGCCGCGCGAGGCGGCCGCCCCGCCGACGGTGCCGGCGCCCGCGCGGCCCAACCTCGCCGGCCTGACCCGCGCCGGGCTGCAGGCCGCTCTGGTGGAGGCGGGGCTCGCCGACGCCAGGAAGGCGCGCATGCGGGCGAGCCAACTGTGGCGATGGATTCACCACTATGGCGTGACCGAGTTCGCGCCCATGAGCGACGTGTCCAAGGAGCTGAAGGCGCAGCTGGCCGAGCGCTTCGCCCTGGCTCGGCCCGAGGTGGTGGAGCGGCAGGTCTCCGCCGACGGCACGCGCAAGTGGTTGATCCGCTTCGCGCCCGGCATCGAGGCGGAGACCGTCTACATCCCCGACGTGGGCCGCGCGGGCGCCCTGTGCGTGTCCAGCCAGGTGGGCTGCACGCTGAACTGCACCTTCTGCCACACGGGCACGCAGGCCCTGGTGCGCAACCTCACCGCCGCCGAGATCGTCGCGCAGGTGCAGGTGGCGCGCGACGACCTGGGCGAGTGGCCGAGCCCCAAAGAGGACCGGCGGCTCTCCAACATCGTCTTCATGGGCATGGGCGAGCCGCTCTACAATCTCGACGCGGTGGCCGACGCCATGGACATCGTCAGCGACGGCGAGGGCATCTCGATCTCACGCCGCCGCATCACGGTCTCGACCTCCGGCGTCGTCCCCAAGCTCCACGAGTTGGGCGAGCGCACCCAGGCGATGCTGGCCATCAGCCTGCACGCCACCAACGACCCGCTACGCGACGTTCTGGTGCCGCTGAACAAGCGCTACGACCTCGCGGAGCTCATGGCGGCGATCCGCGCCTACCCGGGCCTCAGCAACGCCCGCCGCGTCACCTTCGAGTACGTGATGCTCAAGGGCGTCAACGACAGCCCGGCCGAGGCGAAAGCGCTCTGCAAGCTGATCGAGGGCATCCCGGCCAAGATCAACCTGATCCCGTTCAACCCCTGGCCGGGCAGTCCCTACCAGTGCAGCGACTGGGCGACGATCGAGCGCTTCGCCGCGATCCTGAACCGCGCGGGCTACGCCTCACCGATCCGCACGCCGCGCGGCCGCGACATCCTGGCCGCCTGCGGGCAGTTGAAGA
>CAXTBN010000105.1:0-6364 GCA_964242895.1 uncultured Caulobacteraceae bacterium
GGGCTGGAGGCCGGCTACACGCAGATCGGCTCGGGGCTGGCCAGCCGCACGGGCATCGCTCTGAACCTGCGCCGGACGGACCTTCGCATCATGGTGGGCGCGGGTGCGGCGGGCGCGATCTCCGCCGCCTTCGGCGCGCCGATCACCGGCGCCTTCTACGCCTTCGAGCTGATCGTCGGCGTGTACTCGGTGGCCAACGTCAGCTCGATCATGGCCGCCTCGCTGGCGGCGTGGCTGACCTCGCAGGCGCTGGGCGGGAGCCCCTATGCGTTCTCGGCGCTGCAGGTCTTCCCGCTGCGGCCCTGGCACTACCTGCTGATCCTGCTGCTGGGCCTCGTCGCCACGGGCATGGGCGTGGTGATCATGCGCGGGGCGGAGCTGAGCGAGCGAGCCTTCGCCGCCACGCGCCTGCCCGCCTGGCTGCGGCCGGCGCTCGGAGGTCTGCTGGTCGGCGGGCTGGCGCTGGTCACGCCGCAGGTGCTGGCCGCCGGTCACGGGGCCATGACCATGGACATGGGCCTGCAGCTCGGCATGCGCGTGCTGGCCGGCCTCGTGGCGCTGAAGATGCTGGCGGCGCTGGTGAGCCTCGGCTCCGGCTTCCGCGGCGGCCTGTTCTTCGCCTCCCTGTTCATGGGCGCGCTCACGGGCAAGCTGGCCGGCGAGGCGATCTCGCGCTGGGCGCCCGGCTTCGGGCTGGACCCGACGGCGATGATGCTGGCCGGCATGGGCACGCTCGCCGTGGCGGTGGTGGGCGGCCCGCTGACCATGAGCTTCCTGGTGCTGGAGACCACCGGCGACCTGGGGCTGACCGCCGCGGTGCTCACCGCCTGCGTGGGTACGAGCCTGATGGTGCGCTCCACCTTCGGCTACAGCTTCTCCACCTGGCGGCTGCACCTGCGCGGCGAGACCATCCGCTCCGCCGCCGACGTGGGCTGGATCCGCTCGCTGACGGTGCAGCGGCTGATGCGCACGGACGCGGTGGTGGTGAAGGGCGCCGAGACCCTGCGCGCCTTTCGAAGGCACGTGCCGCTGGGCGGCCGTTCGTTCGTGGTCGCCGTGGACGGTGAGGACCAGTACCTCGGCATGGTGACCACCGCGGAGGCGTACGCGCCCGAGCACGACGAGGCGTTGGACACCACCCTGGTCGCCTCTCTCGCGCGCCTGCCCGACAACGCGCTCCTGCCCGACATGAACGTCAAGACCGCCATGACGATGTTCGAGCGCACGGAGGCCGAGACGCTGGCCGTGGTCGACACGCCGGAGGACCGCCGCGTGCTGGGCGTGCTCACCGAGGCCTTCGCCGCGCGCCGCTACGCTGAGGAGCTCGACAAGGCGAGCCAGGGCGCAATGGGCGGCGACTAGCCGTTAACCACGCCTCCCAACGCCGTCTTCAGCACGTGCGCGCGAGTCTGGTCCCGTTCAGCGGAGCGGGCGTATGGGCGCGGCCTACAGCGACACGGCGGGCGAGATCCACCTGGGCGACTGCCTGGAGGTGCTGCGGTCGCTGCCCGACCGCTCGGTCGACCTCGTGTTCGCCGACCCGCCCTACAACCTGCAGCTCGGCGGCGACCTGCACCGGCCCGACAACTCCAAGGTCGACGCCGTGGACGACGCCTGGGACCGGTTCGACAGCTTCGCCGACTACGACCGCTTCACCCGCGCCTGGCTCGGCGAGTGCCGCCGCGTGCTCTCCGACGAGGGCGCGATATGGACCATCGGCAGCTACCACAACGTGTTCCGCGTCGGGGCGGCGATGCAGGACCTCGGCTTCTGGCTGCTGAACGACGTGGTGTGGCGCAAGACCAACCCCATGCCGAACTTCAAGGGCACGCGGCTGGCCAACGCCCACGAGACGCTGATCTGGGCCACCAAGTCCAAGGACCAGCGCCGACACACCTTCAACTACGACGCCCTGAAGGTTTTCAACGACGACGTGCAGCTGCGCAGCGACTGGACCCTGCCGATCTGCGCCGGCGAGGAGCGGTTGAAGGGGGCCGACGGCCGCAAGGCGCATTCCACGCAGAAGCCCGAGGCGCTGCTGCATCGCGTGCTGCTGGCCTCCACCCGGCCCGGCGACACGGTGCTCGACCCGTTCTTCGGCACGGGCACGACCGGCGCGGCCGCCAAGCGCCTGGGCCGTCGCTTCGTCGGGATCGAGCGCGAGCGCGACTACGCCGCCGCCGCCGCCGCCCGCATCGCCGCCGTGGTCCCGTGCGCGCCCGAGGACCTGGCCGTCACCGGCTCCAAGCGGGCCGAGCCCCGCGTGCCCTTCGGCCAAGTGGTCGAGGCGGGCCTTCTGCGCCCCGGCGACCGGCTGTGGTGCCCCAAGGGCCGCCGCTCGGCCCGCGTGCGCGCCGACGGCAGCCTGGACGCGGAAGGCCGCACCGGCTCGATCCACAAGCTCGGCGCCCTGATGGACGACGCCGTCGCCTGCAACGGCTGGACCTTCTGGCACCTGAAGACCGACCGCGGGCTGGCGCCGATCGACACCCTGCGCGCCCAGGTGCGCGCCGGCCTGGCCTAGGTCGCCGTCCCCCGCGGGCCGGAGGCGGGTGGTCCCGCCCGGAACGCGCCCCATCTTCCCGCGATGTCGAGCGTTCCCATCCGTGCCGAACGACGCCGCCGGACACAGCGGGCGGGCGCCGTCGGCTTCGCGCTCGCAGTGCACGCGCTGCTTTTCCTGGCCGTGCTGCTGGCCTGGCGTCCCTCGCGCCTGCCGCAGGACCCGCCCGCACTCGACATGGCCCTGCCGGCGCCGTTTCCACGCGTGCCGCCCGCCCGGGTGAACGCCCACCGCGCCGGAGGCGCGTCGGCGGCCGCGCCGATCAAGGCCGCGCCCTCCACGCCCCGTCCGCAGCCGCAGGTCGTCCCGCCCCAGCCGGTCAAGCCGCCGCCGCCTGCCGACGTGCCGCCCCTGCCCACGCCCGCGCCCACCCTGGTCGCGCCGGTCGGCCCCGCCCTCGCCTCCCCCGTCACCGGCGCGGGCACAAGTGCGGCCACCGGTGAGGGAACGGGCACGGGGTCCGGCTCCGGCGGACCCGGCGGCCCGGCGCTGCTCGATCCCGACTGGGTGAGCTGGTTCGGGGCGGAGGAGGTGGAGCGCGCCTACCCCCTGGCCGCCTACAAAGTCGGCCGGCCCGGCCGCGCGCTCCTGGCGTGCCTGGGCCTGCAGGACGGGCGGGTGAAGGCCTGCCGCGTGCTGAGCGAGACGCCGGCCGGTGAGGGCTTCGGACGCGCCGCGCTGACCCTGACCCGCTACTGCCGCTTCCGCCCGCTCAAGGTGGACGGCCGCGCTGTGGAAGCGACCCTGCGCATACCTATCGAGTTCTCGGTCGGCGACTAGACCAGTCGCCCGAGCGCCGCCGCGAGCGCCTTGCGGAACACGGTCGGCAGCACCCGCTCGGCCTCTGCGACGGGCGTCCACTCGGCGCCGGGGACGTCGGCCTCGGCGCGGAACACCGACAGCGTCAGCGGAAAATGGGTGAAGACGTGCTCCACCTCGCCCGCGGCGCGCCAGTCGGCGATTGCGGGCGCGCCCTCGCCGGGTGCAGGCGCGGAAGCGGTCCACTCGCTGGTCGGCAGCCCGGGCATGCCGCCGAGGAGCCCCTGCTCGGGCCGGCGCACGAGCGCCACCTCGCCGCCTCGCGTGGCCACGTAGGCCGCGCCGTAGCGCCGGCTCCGCACCGCTCTGGCCGACTTGAGCGGAAAGCGCCCGGGCTCACCGGTGGCAAAGGCCGCGCAGTCCTCGCGGACGGGGCAGCGGCCGCACAGGGGCGAGCGCGGACGGCAGACAGTTGCGCCCAGGTCCATCAGCGCCTGCGCCCAGTCTCCCGGGCGCTCGGCTCCCACCAGCGTCGCCGCCAGCCGCTTCAGCTCCGGCTTGGCGGCGGGGAGCGGCGTCTCGACCGCCCACAGGCGCGAGACGACGCGCTCCACATTGCCGTCCACCACGTTGGCGGCGCGGTCGAAGGCGATCGCGGCCACCGCGGCGGCCGTGTAGGGGCCGAATCCCGGCAGGGCGCGCAGACCATCCTCCGTGTCTGGGAAGACGCCGCCGGACGTCGCGGCGACGGCGCGGGCGGCCTTCAGCAGATTGCGGGCGCGGGCGTAGTAGCCGAGGCCCGCCCACTCCCCCATCACCTCGGCGTCGGGCGCGGCGGCGAGGTCGGCCACCGTAGGCCAGCGTGCGGTGAAGCGCTGGAAGTACGGTGCGGCGTGCGGCGTGGTGGTCTGCTGCAGCATCACCTCGGACAGCCACACGCGGTAGGGATCGGGCCGCTCGCCCGCCGCGCGCGCCTGCGGCCCCGTGCGCCAGGCCAGGGTGCGGGCGTTCGCGTCGTACCAGGCCAGCAGAAGCGCGCGCACCCTCGCCGGGTCAGGGCGGACGGCGAGACGTGCCGGGTCGGCGGGCGGGACGGAGGCGCTCACGGCGTGGCATATAGCGGCGTGCCCCGCCGCCTGCCCGACCCGGCCGAGACCGCGCGCATCCTCGGCGAGAAGCGCACCCGGCCACCGCGTCGGCCGCCGCCGCCTGCGGGCGCGTCCCTGTCGCGCTCGCTCAAGGCGCTGGAAGCGAAATTCGGCAAGGGCGGCGGCGTCGGGCCGCTGGCGGCGCGCTGGCGCGAGGTGGCCGGCGACCTCTTGGCCGGGCGCACCGAGCCCGTGCGGCTGATCCGCCCCCGCGGCGGCGGCGCGGCGACGCTGGAGGTGCGCGTGGACGGGCCGGCCGCGGCGCTGGTGCAGCACCAGGCGCCCGAGCTCCTGGAGCGCGCCGCGCTGGTGCTCGGCCGCGGCGCGGTGGATCGGCTGCGCATCGTGCAGGGCCCGGTGCGCTCGCCGGCGGGCGCGGCGGGCGGATCGGGAGCCAAGCCGAAGCCCCGGAGGCGGTCGAACACACCGCTCGATGCGGCGAGCGAGGCGGAGTTGGCCGCGGCGCTGGTGGACGCGCCGGAGAACGGGCTCAAGGCGTCGCTGCTGCGGCTGGGCCGGGTGGTGAAGCGGAGCGGGTGAACCGCGTGAGGCGGTGGCGTGCCGCCGCCGGTCGACCGCACCTCCAGCCTGCGTCAGCCGCCCGCGTTGACAACCCTCGCGCCTCGTCGTGCAACCGGCGGTGTTCCGGGCGCCCCCGCGCCCCCACGGGATCCGCCATGCGCCTGCGCTCCGCCCTCCTCGCCGCCCCCCTCCTCGCCGCGCTGACGCTCGGCGCCTGCAGCAAGTCCGCCGGCGGCGACGGGACCGCCTCGGCCGCGCAGCCCTCCACGGGCAAGTTCACCGCGCCCGAGTACGTGATGGGCAAGTCCGACGCGAAGGTGAGCGTGGTCGAGTACCTGTCCAACACCTGCAGCCACTGCGCCCGCTTCGACGCCGAGGTCTTCCCCACCATCAAGAAGCAGTACATCGACACCGGCAAGGTGAAGTGGACCGTCCGCGAATTCCTCACTCCGCCCGAGCAGTTCGCCGCCGCCGGCTTCGTGCTGGCCCGCTGCGCCGGGCGTGACAAGTACTGGGGCGTCATCGAAGCCCTGTTCCACAGCCAGGAGGCGCTGTTCAAGGGCACCGATCCCAAGGTGGTCTACGGCAACATCGCGAAGTCGATGGGCATGAGCGACGCGCAGTTCCAGGCGTGCCTCTCCGACGACTCCCTCTACAAGGGCGTCAGCGACCGCATGCAGAAGGCGGTCAGCGAGGACCACATCGACGGAACCCCGGCCTTCATCGTGAACGGCAAGAAGCTCAATCCCGGCGACAAGCTGGCCGGCCGGCCCTTCAACGGCGGCGAGATGCCGCTCGACCAGTTCCAGGCCGCCTACGCCGCCGCCGGCGGCAAGTGATGTAGCGCCCGCGATGCAGTTCCAGCGGCTGCGCATCGCGGGCTTCAAGTCCTTCGTCGAGCCGACGGAGTTCCGCATCGAACCGGGGCTGACGGGCGTCGTCGGCCCCAACGGCTGCGGCAAGTCGAACCTCCTGGAGGCCCTGCGCTGGGTGATGGGCGCGGGCAGCGCCAAGGCCATGCGCGCCGGCGCCATGGACGACGTGATCTTCGCCGGCGCGGCGGGTCGCCCCTCGCGCGAGCACGCGGAGGTGACGCTTGTCATCAACAACACGGACCGCTCCGCGCCGGCCGCCTTCAACGACCACGACGTGCTGGAGGTCTCGCGCCGCATCGACCGCGGCGAGGGCTCCACCTACCGCGTGAACGGGGCGGAGGCGCGGGCGCGCGATGTGCAGCTGCTGTTCGCCGACGCCTCCACGGGGGCCAACTCGCCGTCGCTGGTGCGCCAGGGGCAGATCAGCGAGCTGATCGCCGCAAAGCCCGCCAACCGCCGCCGCATCCTGGAGGAGGCCGCGGGCGTCTCCGGCCTGC
>CAXTBN010000106.1:0-6148 GCA_964242895.1 uncultured Caulobacteraceae bacterium
CGTGGTCCACCACGGCGTCGGAAGCGAGCGCTGGAGCCCGGACGGCTTCACCCGCCTGGCCTGACAAGGGCGCGGGTCGGGCTGGCTAGGATGACGCCAGGCTCTCGGCAGGTCGGCGGGTGACGGCCGGCTTCCCGATCGGCGGGACGAACCGTCGGCCGAGCTTGGGCGTTCATCCGCGCCTACAGCGACTTAGCTGCGAGCGACCTGCAACTCAGGTGGGTGCAGACGACTTTACGGCGGAACGGGAGGGCTCGACCACATGGAAGACACCACGCGCCGCGGTCTCATGACCGCCGCCACCGCAGGCGCCGCCGCCGCGGCGATCGCCGCGCCGGCTTCGGCGCAGCCGGAGCCGCAAGCCCGCGGCGGCAAGCAGAACCCCCGCGACAAGTATCCGAAGCCGCCCTTCACCGCGCAGTCGCAGCCGTGGCCGGGCCTGGCGAGCCGGATGGACCCACGTCCCGACCACGGGGAGACGAGCTACGTCGGCTCGGGCCGGCTCAGGGGGCGCAAGGCCCTGATCACCGGCGGCGACTCAGGAATGGGGCGCGCCGCCGCCATCGCCTACGCCCGCGAAGGCGCGGACGTGGCGATCAACTACCTGCCGGCGGAGGAGCCGGACGCCCGTGAGGTGGTGGACCTGATCCGACGGGCGGGCCGCACGGCGGTGCCCATCCCCGGCGACCTGCGGTCGGAGACCTTTTGCCAGAGCCTCGTCGACCAGGCGGTCCGCGGCCTTGGTGGCCTGGACATCGTGGTGAACAACGCCGGGCGCCAGCAGTCGCACTCATCCATCATGGACATCACCAGCGAGAACTTCGACTGGACCATGAAGACCAACATCTATGCGCCCTTCTGGATCATCAAGGCGGCGCTGCCGCACCTGCAGCCAGGTTCGGTGATCATCGGCACGACGTCGGAGCAGGCCTACGATCCGTCTGCTGATCTATACGACTACGCCCAGACCAAGGCGGCGACGATGAACTACATCAAGTCACTGGCCAAGCAGCTCGGGCCCAAGGGCATCCGCGTCAACGGCGTGGCGCCGGGGCCGATCTGGACGCCGCTGCAGGTGAGCGGCGGCGCGAGCACCGGCAAGGTCGTCACCTTCGGCGCCACCGCGCCGCTGGGCAGGCCCGGACAGCCCGCGGAGCTTGCGGGCATCTACGTCCGGCTGGCGGAGGACGACGGCAGCTACACCACGGGCAACATCTACGGCGCGGGCGGCGGCCAGGGGCAGCCCTGACAGTCGCCGACATGGCCGGCGTCGGCATGCGCGGAGCGGGACGGATAAGATGAACAGATCAGCGATCCTGGCGGCCGCGGCGGCGGCCGCCCTCCTGGGCGGCGCCGCCGCGCGGGCAGACCCGCCGCAACCCATGCCGACGAAGGACTTCGTTGAAGCCGCGGCCGGATCGGACCAGTTCGAGATCCTGGAGGGACGCCTCGCGACGGTGGAGGGCCGCAACCCGCGCACCCGCACCTTCGCGCAGCACATGATCCAGGCGCACTCGGGCACCACGGACGCCCTGCGGCAGGCGACCGCGTCCGCCGGGCTCCCGCCTCCCCCGATGGGCATGAGCGGCGACCAGGCCGCGCTGCTGGGCGCGCTGCAGGCCCAGCGCGGTCCCGACTTCGACAAGACCTACGTCCGACACCAGGTGCTCGGCCACCAACAGGCGCTCGTCGTCGAGCAGCGATACGCCGACATCGGGGCGGATCCCGCCGTGCGGCGTGCGGCCCGCTCCGCCGTGCCCCTCATCCAGCACCATCTGGAGGAGGCGCATCAGCTCTGCGACGCGCTGCAGTGCGACCACTGATGTCCGGGCGAGCCGGTCGCCGAGGGGTCCGCATAATCATCCTGAGCTCGCTCTTCTTCGCCAGCCTCGCAGCAGGCGCCCAGGCCGCCATCCTGCCGATCAGGCCCGGCGACTACGTGCGTGACGGCACGCCATGTCGCGACGCGCCGTTCGCCGCCCTGATGCGCTACGACGGCGAGAGCTTCTCGGGGCCACACGAGAGCGCCTGCACCACGGTGGTGCTGGGCAGGCCCGGCCCTCGGACCTACTCGCTCAAGACAACCTGCCGCGCCGCCGGCGACGGGACCCCGAATGGGAGCTACACCGAGACTCAAATGGTGAAGGTGCTCTCGCCCTCGCACATCATCTTCAGCCATGCGACCGGCGTGGGCGCCCGAGACCACGCGGGCTACCGCTCCTGCCCGGCCGTCGCTCCCGGCTAGGTGGCGAGGCGCTGCGCCGTCGTCCGTGCACCGCGCCCTCTCGCTGGCTAGCTCACCTCGCGCCGCCGATGCAGCTTACGAGAGGTCCCAGTACGAGCTTCAGTATCCGTCCTCCGAACCGACGGTGAAGCAGGAGATCATCTTCGCCGTCATGGGCGCGTAGCGTGCGTGGAGGCGGGCGGGATATACGAACTCCCAGCTGAGGACCTGCTCGCGCCTCAGCACGCGTTTCAAGTAGAACTCGCCCTTGCCGCCTACGCCGGACACCACCAGCCAGTTCGACTTCTGGGCGCGGTACGTCACACGCGCGTCGGCGCCGGCCAGCTCTTTGACGGAGTCGGCGAGGTCCGAGTCGATCTTGTCACCGGAAGTCCGATTGCTCCCGAAGGCGGCCAGTTCTGCGCCGTCCGCCGTCCGGAACCGCTGGCCGTCGGCGTTGTCCGCCTCACCCCGCCCCTTGAACGCAGGCGGGTGGCACACTGCGAAGTTGAACCTCGCGTTGCCGTACGCGTCCCACGTCTTGGGCGCGGTGACGGCGGCGGCGGCGGACGCCGCCTGCGCAAGGCAGCTTAGCGACAGCAAAGCCGCCCTCCATCGCCTCGTCACGTGAACCCCCGCTCTCTCCGGCGAACATAGCTGGACGGGCGGCGGGTCGATAGCAACTGCGACCGGCTTCCCGCCGGAGACGGCGGCGCCGAAGCTGAGCCGCTCGACCCGCGCTTCGGCGTGGAGCAAAGGGGTGAGGGGCCGGCTGCGGGCGCGGTCCGCGGGACGGGGAGAGCGCGCGCGTGTTGCTTCAGGACGGGGTCACATGCGCCCGGGTCGCCACCTCCGGGCGGGCGGCGCTGCTGATCGACATGGAGGCGTACTTCAAGGCCGCCAAGGCCGCCATGCAGGCCGCCGTCCGCTCCATCCACTTCCTGAACTGGGCGTTCGAGCAGGACACGTTCCTGGACCCCGGGCCGGACTGCACCGGCGACGAAGGTGACCGCATCGGCGCCTTCCTCAAGAACCTGGTCGCCGCCAGGCCCGAGCTCGACATCCGCATCCTGTGCTGGGACTCGGCCATGCCCGTGGCGGCGACGCAGCGTTTCTTCCCCTTCGCCGACCGCCGCGCCTTCGACGGCACGCGGGTCCGCTTCGTGCTCGACAACAAGCTCCCGCTCGGCGCCTGCCACCACCAGAAGATGATCGTCATCGACGACCAGGTCGCCTTCTGCGGCGGCGGCGACATCGGGCCCGACCGCTGGGATACGCCGCTGCACCTGGACGACGACCCCCGGCGCGAGAAGACACGGCGCGACCATAGGGACTTCGACAGCCGCCACGAGGTGATGGGCGTCGTCGACGGGGACGCGGCCGTGATGCTGGCGGAGGTGTTCCGGGAGCGGTGGCGGCGCGCCACGGGCGAGGACCTGCCCGTCGTCCCCGGGGCCACGACGCCCGCATGGCCCGAAGGCGTGCCACCCGACTTCCACAACGTCGCGGCGGGAGCGAGCCGCACCTACGCCCGCTGGCGGGACCACCCGGAGGTGCGGGAGACCGAGGCCCTGCACCTCGCCTCCATCCGCGCGGCCCGCCGCCTCATCTACATGGAGAACCAGTACTTCACCTCGCCGGTGATCGCCGAGGCGTTGGCGGCGCGCCTGCGCGAGCGCGACGGCCCCGAGGTGCTCCTGATCTCGACCGAGCACTCGCCGAGCTATTTCGACCAAGCGACCATGGACAAGACGCGCTTCGACTTCGTCGCGCACCTGCAGGCGGCCGACGCCCACGACCGCTTCCGCGCCTTCAGCCCGGTGACGACGCTGGGCCGCACCATCATCGTCCACGCCAAGCTCAGCATCATCGACGACGTCCTGCTGCGGATCGGCTCGGCGAACATCAACAACCGCTCGCTCGGCTTCGACAGCGAGTGCGACCTATGCCTCGAGATGCGCGACGCCGACCATACGCGACGGCTCGCCGACCTGCGGCTGCAGCTGTTGGCCCACTGGCTCGGCTGCCCGCAGGACGAGGTGGCCGGTGCGCTTGAAATGTCGGGCGGGAGATGGGCGGCGGCCCTGGACGCACTCCGTGAACACGGCCTCGTGCGCCTGCGCCCGATCACGCCCGGACCCATGAACGTCCTGTCCGGCTTCGTGGCCAAGCACCACATCGGCGATCCCGTCGCGGCGGCCGACGCCTGGCGTCCCTGGCGCCGACGGCCGGCCCTGCGTCGGCGGCTAGCGGACGCGGGCCTGGACACCGCCGGGGTCAGCATGACGCCCCGACGCTGACGCTCGACGCGAAGCGTGAACGTCGGAGCGCTGTCGGGCGCTACTTGGCGCGAACGCGGACGGTAGCGGTCACCGACAGGCCGGGTCGCAGACGTTCGACGCCCGCCTGCTTGGGGCGCAGACGGATCCGGACGGGGATCCGCTGGACGATCTTGGTGAAGTTGCCTGTTCCGGGCTCGAACGGCAGCAGCGAGAACTGCGACCCCGATCCCGGCGCGAAGCTCTCCACCTCGCCGACGAGGCGCTCGCCGCCCAAGGCGTCCACCTTGACGGTCACCGCGTCGCCCACCGCCATGCGGCTGGTCTGCGTCTCCTTGAAGTTGGCGACCACGTAGAGGGAGTTTACGGGGACGATCGCCATCAAACGGCTGCCCGGCTGGACGAAGTCGCCCTGCTGGGCGGAACGGGCCCCGACCACGCCGTCTATCGGCGAGCGGATCAGCGCGTGGCCCTGATCCTGCCGGGCCAGGACCAGCGCCGCCTGCTTCTGGGCGACCGCGGCCTCGGCCTGGGCGAGCGCCGCGAGGTCGTCGCCTCGCCGGGCGCGCGCGACCTGGGTGCGCTGTCGGCTCACGAGGACAGCGGCGCGGCTCCCCTCCGCGTCGGAGGCGGAGGTGATCGCGGCGGCGCGCAGCGCGTCGGCGTCGCGGCGGGAGACAGCGCCGTCCACCACCAGGGCGTCGTAGCGGCGGCGATCCGCGTCGGCGCGGGTGCTCTGCGCGTCGCGGCCGCGGATGGTCGTGCGCGCCTCGGCCACCCCGGCGTCGGCGAGACGGATCTCGGCCTCCTGGGTCGCGGCGGCCGAGCGCGCCGCCTGCACCGAGGCTTGCGCCGCGCCCAGTTCGGCCTGGGCGGAGACGACGCGCGCGTCGAACTCCTCCGGATCGATGCGCACGAGCGGGTCGCCGGCGCGCACCGCCTGGTTGTCGCGCACCAGCACCGCGGCCACGAAGCCGCGCACCCGCGGGGCGACCGTGGTCGCGTCCGCGGCGAGATAGGCGTCGTCGGTGGTGACGGTGGCCTTGGGCGAAACGATCCACCACGCCCCGCCCGCCGCGACGAGGACGGCGACACCGACGGCCAGCAGCGTGCGCGGGGCCACGGGCAAGCGCCGCGCCGTCGCTGCGGGGGCGGTCGCGCTCACGCGGCGTCCTTCGGCCCGAAGCGCAGGATCGGGGCCTCGCGCGAGCGTGCCAAGGCGACGCCCGGCGCGGGGCCGGACGGCTTGGCACGGACAACGGCGAGGGCGTCCGCCGTCGCCAAATCAAAGCGCATGGGGCTTGCCGCTTCGGTTCATATGATGCACGTAATACGAACACGATGACGGCGGCAAGGGGCGGGCGGGTGACGATCATCGAGCGACCGCTCGCCCCGCTCTCGCCCGCCGACCTGCCGCGGGCGCGCCGTTTCCTGATCTTCGCCGTCATGGCGTTCGGGCAGTTTCTGGCGCTGATCGACATCCAGATCGTCGCGGCCTCGCTCAACGAGGTGCAGGCGGGGCTCTCGGCCGGGCCGGACGAGGTCAGCTGGGTGCAGACGGCCTATCTCATGGCCGAGCTGGTGATGATCCCCTTCTCCGGCTTCCTGGCGCAGGCGCTCGGCACGCGCTGGCTGTTCGCCCTGT
>CAXTBN010000107.1:0-6056 GCA_964242895.1 uncultured Caulobacteraceae bacterium
GTCTCCTGCGCGGCGTAGGCGGTGGCGGCGCGCAGCTCCACCTGGGCGAAGGCGACCTGCTTCTGCCCCGTGCCGACCACGCTCTTCCAGGTGGCGGGGACGTGCTCCAGGTGGAGCTGGCTGAGCTCCTCCAGCCCGTGCCCATGCTGGCCGCCCTCCATGACGTAGCTCATCAGCATGACGTCGTCGGTGGGCGCGAGGGCGACGCCCGCGTGGGCCAGGGCGCGCACGGCGGTCTTCACGTTGTGGCCGATCTTGAGGACGCCCGGGTCCTCCAGCAACGGCTTCAGCTTGGCGAGCGCGGCGGTGGGGGTGAGCTGGCCCCAGTCGCTGCCGTCGTCGGCGGCGAGCTGCAGGCCCTCGGCGGCGCAGTGGCTCAGCGGCACGTAGGCGCTCTGGCCGGGGGCGACGGCCAGGGCGATCCCGTACACGCCGTTCTCGCCGCAGGCGGCGTCGGTCTGCACCGCCACGGCGACCTCGCCGCACTCGGCCGCGGTGGCGATCAGGATGTCGAGCGACGCCTCGTCCTGGATCAGGATGTGCTTGGCGGAGTCGATCTCCACCAGGGTGTCGTCGCCGGGCGGGGCGGGTCGACGGCCGTTGGTGTAGCCGCCCTGGTGCGGCGGGGTGGGCGGCGAGTCCGGCCGCCGGCCGTCTGCCACGCGACGGGCGAGGCCGCGGAACTCCATGCTCTCCAGGAAGGCGTGGAGCGTGGGGGCGTCGAACTCGCGGATGCCCAGCTCGTCGATCGGGGCGGGCAGGGGCGCGTCGTCGGCCAGGGTCACGAGCTGGCGGCTGAGGCGGATCTGGTCGGCGTAGGCGATCAGCGTCTCGCGACGCTTGGGCTGCTTGATCTCGCCGGCGCGCTCCAACAGCGTGTCGAGGTCGCCGTACTCGGTGATCAGCGCGGCGGCGGTCTTGATGCCGATGCCGGGGGCGCCCGGCACGTTGTCCACGCTGTCGCCGGCGAGCGATTGCACGTCGATCACCTTGTCGGGCTGCACGCCGAACTTCTCGAACACCTCGGGCGCGCAGATGCGCTTGTCCTTCACCGGATCGAGCATGCAGATCTGCTCGTTCACCAGCTGCATCAGGTCCTTGTCGGAGCTGACGATCACCACCTCGCCGCCGGTGGCCGCGCACTGGCGTGCGTAGGTGGCGATCAGGTCGTCGGCCTCGTAGCCCTCCAGCTCAAGGGCGGGAACGCCGAAGGCGCGGGTGGCCTCCCGCACCAGGGGGAACTGGGGGATCAGGTCGTCCGGCGGCGGCGGCCGGTGCGCCTTGTACTCGGGGCTGATGTCGCTGCGGAACGTCTTCTCGCTCTTGTCGAACACCACGGCGAGGTGGGTGGGGCCCTTCAGGTCGTGCCCGCCGGCCTTCATGTCGCCGAGGAACTTCCAGAGCATGTTGCAGAAGCCGCTGACGGCGCCGACGGGCAGGCCGTCGGTCTTGCGGCTTAGCGGCGGCAGGGCGTGGAAGGCGCGGAAGATGTAGCCCGAGCCGTCCACCAGGTAGAGGCGCACGGGCGTGGCCGGGTCGGCCGCGGGCGTGGTCGGGACGGGCTTGTCGGCCTCCGCCTCGAGCATCCCGTCGAGGGGGGCGGCGTCGATGGGGGTCGCGAGGTCGTCGGCCATGGCGAACAGGATAGGCGCGCGGCCGCGCGGGCGGGAGTCGTCAGCCGTGGGCGTAGCGGATCACGTGCTCCACGGCGCGCACCACCGCGTCGGCGTGCCGCTCGCCCAGGATGTTGGCGCCGTTGGCCGCCTCCACGTGCTCGACGTAACCGCGGCGCGAGCGGCGGGCGGGAGCCTGCAGGAGGTCGCGCACGTTCTCGCTCCCGCCCACGGTGACCACGGCGACCGGCAGCTCGCGCGACAGCTCGCCCGCCTCGCGCGCGGCCTCGGCGTCGGCGAGCCACTCGTGCGCCTCGGCGGCGCCCCAGCGGTTGTGGCGCTCGCTGGCGAAGGCGTCGCGCTTGGCGGCGGCGGCGGCGGGCGGCAGGCCGATGGGATCGCCCGCCAGCGGGTCGGCCATGCGCAGCAGGCCGAGGCGCGCGGCCGCCGGGGCGAGGCCGGCGAACCATTCCGAGCCGCGCACCTTCTCGGCCACGCGCCGGTCGGCGACCGCCTCGGGCGGCACGGGGTCGACCAGCACCAGCCCGCTCACCGCCTCCGGCCGGCGCAGGGCGAACAGCTGGGCGTAGGCGGCCGCTGTGCCGAGAGCGGCCAGCACGTAGGGCC
Source organism: uncultured Caulobacteraceae bacterium (assembly GCA_964242895.1). Classification (GTDB taxonomy): domain Bacteria; phylum Pseudomonadota; class Alphaproteobacteria; order Caulobacterales; family Caulobacteraceae; genus JASLDZ01. The sequence continues at coordinate 2,241 of CAXTBN010000107.1, forward strand.
CTCGCGCGTTCAGCGCGGCGAGCAGCGCCTGCAGGTCGTCCACCACCGCGGCGCAGCCGCGCGGCGCCGGGCCGGCGTCGGAGGCGCCCAGGCCGGCGCGGTCGTAGGCCAGCGTCAGCCGCTCGTCGGCGAGGCGGCCCTGCACCACCGCCCAGTCCGCCGCCAGGCCGAAGGGTCCGGCCTCGAACACCACGCCCGGCCGGCGCGGCGAGCCGCCCACCACGGCGTGGAGCGCGCGGCCGCCCACGTCCACGCGCTGGGCGTGCAGCGGCACGACCATGCCGGCCGGCGGCGGCGCCGGGAGTTCGGCTGCGGCGGGGTGCATCCGGGCTCTCACGCGCCGCAGGATGACGCACGCTGTCGCAACGCGGGGTGAACGGTGCGGTTCGGCGACGGCCGGCGACCGGCGCTTGCAGCCTCCGCGCACGGCCCTTAAGCCGCCCGCCATGCCCCCGCTGGACGACGCCCGCCCGCTCCCGCCCGCCACCGTAGGGATCGAGAGCCCGCCCTCGCGCGCGGAGGTGGAGGCGCTGTTCGCCCTGCCGTTCGGCGAGCTGGTGTTCCGCGCGGCCACCGTGCACCGGCGATGGTTCGACCCGTCGGAGGTGCAGCTCAGCCGGCTGCTCTCGATCAAGACGGGCGGATGCGCGGAGAACTGCGGTTACTGCAGCCAGTCGGCCTCATTCGAAACGGGGCTCAAGGCGACGCGGCTGATGGAGCCGCAGGACGTGCTCGCCGAGGCAGCGCGCGCCAAGGCGGAGGGGGCCGGCCGCTTCTGCATGGGCGCGGCCTGGCGCGAGCTGAAGGACCGCGACCTGCCGAAGCTGGAGGCCATGATCTCCGGCGTGAAAGCCATGGGGCTTGAGACCTGCGCCACCCTCGGCATGCTGAGCGGCGAGCAGGCCGACCGGCTCTCCGCGGCCGGCCTCGACTTCTACAACCACAACCTGGACACCTCGCCCGACGACTACGCGCGCGTGGTCACCACCCGCACCTACGCCGACCGGCTCGACACCCTGGCGCACGTGCGCGCCGCCGGCATGCGCACCTGCTGCGGCGGCATCGTCGGCATGGGCGAGACGCGCGAGGCGCGCGCGGGGCTGATCGCGGCGTTGGCCGCGCTGCCCGTTCATCCGGAGAGCGTGCCGATCAACGCCCTGGTGCCGATCCGTGGCACGCCGCTCGGCGACGCGGCCCTGGCCGACGCGCCGCTCGACCCGCTGGAGTTCGTGCGCACGGTGGCGGTGGCGCGGATCGTCATGCCGCGCTCGGTGGTCCGCATCGCCGCGGGGCGCGAGGCGATGAGCCGCGAGACGCAGGCCCTGTGCTTCCTGGCGGGGGCGAACTCGATCTTCGTCGGCGGCAAGCTCCTCACCACGCCGCTACCGGGCGAGGACGCCGACACCGCCCTCATGGCGGACCTCGGCCTGCGCCCGGTCCAGGACCTGCGGCCGGCCCCCTAGGCGCGCGGGACGACGACGAACCGATAGACGAGGAGCGCGCCGAGGAGGCTCCCCACCGTCACCGCACTCATGCCGTGCGAGGCCGGGCCGGGCACGAGCGTCGTCAGCGCGCCCGCCGCGCTGCCCACGCCGAAGAAGCCCGCGCCCATCAGCGCGGCGCTGGCCCCGGCGCGCTCGCGGTCGACGTTCATGGCCGCCGCCGTGGCGTTGGGCTGGCTGAGGCCCAGCGAGGCGATCACCAGGAACAGCGGCGCGAGCACGCCCGCCGCCCCGCCCCGTCCGCTCCAGGCGAAGGCGGTCAGGACCACCGCCGCCAGGAGCGCCAGGGAGAGCCCGGTCTGCAGCAGGCGCGCGGGCGCGATCCGCCGCGCCAGCCGCGAGTTCAACTGCGTCACGCCGATCATGCCGACGGCGTTGATCCCGAACACCCAGCCGAACTGCGCGGGCGCGACGTGGAACTGCCCGATCACCACCTGCGGGGCGCTCGCGATGTAGCTGAACAGCGCCGCGCCCGAGAGCGCGCCGGTGAGGAAGTTGCCCAGGAACAGCGGCCGCCGCAGCAGCGCCGCGTAGCTCGCCAGCGGATGCTCGGACAAGGCGCGCAGGCGCGTGGCCTCCGACCGGCTCTCCCGCAGCCGCAGCACGGCGGCCAGCGTGATCGCGAGCGCGAACAGCGTCTGCACGCCGAAGATCCACCGCCAGTCGGCCACCTGCAGCACCCAGCCGCCCACCAGCGGCGCCAGCACGGGCGCGAGGGTGAACACGAGGCTCAGCAGGGCATAGACGTGCAGCACCTCGTGGTCGTCGTACCGGTCGCGCACCACCGCGCGCGAGATCACCATGCCCGCGCACGCGCCGAACGCCTGCAGCACCCGGGCGACCGCCAGCACCCGAACGTCCGGCGCGACGGCGCAGACCAGGGTGGCGGCGAGGAACAGCGCCGAGCCCGCCAGCACCAGCGGACGCCGCCCCCAGCGGTCCGACAGCGGCCCGAGCACGAGCTGGCCGCCGGCGAGCCCGAACAGGAAGGCGGTGATGGTGAGCTGCGCCATGCGCGGCGAGGCGCGCAGCTCGGCCGACATGCGCGGCAGCGCCGGCAGGTACATGTCCATGGCCACCGACCCCAGCATGCTGAGGCCGGCCAAGAGGATCACCTCGCCCCACGGCGCGCGCACGCGACCGGCCGGCAGGGCGCGGGCGGGCTCGGGTACGGCGGGCGCGGCGTCGAGGTCCGTCGCCGGCGTGATCAGGTCGGTCATGGCGCGACCTCCCTGTCCGACCGCGGCGCGCCTCGTGTCACGCGCGGCCCGGCGCGGCAACCGGCGCGTGAACGTGGCGGCGGCCGAGTTGCCCCCCGCCCGTTTTGGCCGCACGAACGCGCGCAACAAAGGAGGTCGCGCCCATGACCGAGCCCGATGCGCCCGCCGTCGCGCCCTCGCCCCAGTCGCTGGTGGACGGCCTCGTGCGCCTGCTCACGGTGGAGGAGATCGACACCGACCTGTTCCGCGGCGCGCGCCTGCCGGGCGGACGGGGACGCGTGTTCGGCGGCCAGGTGATCGCCCAGGCGCTGAACGCGGCCACGCGCTCGGTGGAGGGCGGCCACGTGGCGCACTCGCTGCACGCCTACTTCCTGCGCCCGGGCGACGACGCCCTGCCCATCGTCTACCGCGTGGAGCGCGACTTCGACGGCCGCTCCTTCGTCAACCGCCGCGTGATCGCGCTCCAGCGCGGGCAGCCGATCCTGAACATGGCGGCGTCGTTCCAGCTGCCCGAGGACGGCTTCGAGCACGCCGACCCCATGCCCGACGTCCCCCCGCCGGAGGAGCTGCTCAGCGAGGCGGAGCTGATCCGGCGCGAGCGCGAGCGCTCGGGCGGCGCCCTGCCCGACTGGTTCAGCCGCCCGCGTCCGATCGAGGTGCGACCCACCGCGCCGCGCCCGATGATCGACCCCCAGGCCGGCCCGCCCCGCTTCGCCGTGTGGTTCCGCGCCGCCGCCTCGCCCGGCGACGACCCCGACGTGCACCGCGCGATCCTGGCCTACGCCAGCGACATGGCGCTCCTGGCCACCAGCATGCGTCCCCACGCGGTCAGCTGGCTCACGCCCGGCATGCAGACGGCGAGCCTGGACCACGCCCTATGGCTCCACGCCCCGCCCCGCGTCGACGACTGGCTGCTCTACAGCACCGACAGCCCCTGGGCGGGCGGCGGCCGCGGCTTCAACCGCGGCTCCATTTTCGCGCGCGACGGCCGGCTGGTGGCCAGCGTGACGCAGGAGGGGCTGATCCGCATGCGCAAGGCGCGGTGAGCGCGGTGAGGGGGCAAGGTGAGGCGAGCGAGCGAGAGCCTCTGACGA
>CAXTBN010000108.1:0-5872 GCA_964242895.1 uncultured Caulobacteraceae bacterium
TTCGAGATCTACCGCGAGCGCTTCGGCGAGTCCGACGGGCGCATCCCCGCCACCTTCGAGATCGTCACCGCCACGGGCTGGGCGCCATCGCCGACGCAGCAGCAGCCGCTGAAGCCCGGCTCGGCCACCGCGCGCCTGGCGGATGCGATCGGCGGCGTTGAGCATCCGCTCTGATGCGGCGCCTCACGACGGGCGAGCGCGATGTGGCGCGCTCCGTCTTCGGCGAGGCCCTCAACACCGGCGCCGTGCGAATCGCCGCGACGCCGTTCCGCACGGCGGTGACCACCGGCTCCGTGATCTGGATGCCCCGCGACGCGCCGGGCGACTTCGCCGCCGCGCCGCTGCACTTGCGCGCCTGGCTAGTGCACGAACTGACGCACGTCTGGCAGTTCGCCACCGCCCCGGCCGCGACGCTGCGGAGCTGGGCGGGCGTGGTCCTCTCAGGCGGCTACGGCCCCGGCCGGCCGGGCTACGCCTACGCGCACCCGATCGAGTGGGCCGCGCTGAACCTGGAGCAGCAGGCGCGTGCGGTGGAGCACGCCTTCCTCATACGCGAAGGCGCCGCGGTGGAGGCCGCGGCGCCTTGCGGAGATCAGCAAACTCGCCCCTCGCCGAAGCGCTGGGCGACGCTGGACGACTACGCCGGGCGCACCCCGTTCGAGGCGCTGACCCGGCGCGCGTGACGGCTCAGGCCGCGGCGTAGCTCTGGCTGGCGTTCGCACGGCCGTGGCCGTCGAACACGAACTGGCCGCACCAGTCGCGCGCCGTGACGCTCGGCCAGGCGGTGGAGCCGTTGCCGCCGTTGGGCGGGTTGTGGCGGCAGACGCCCTTCTCGGCCGACGACTGGTCGTCGAAGAAGGTGCAGCTGGCGCACGAGGTCTGTTCGGTGTGGGGGCCGGCCGACATGGCGTGTCTCCTAAGTTCAGGTCCGCGTCTGATGCGGTCTCAACCGGGAAGATGTGCAAACAGTTCCGCCAAGTCCAGCGCGAACAACTCGCAAGTCCAACTCGGGAATGGTGGTGCGAAGCACTCGCATCAGGCGCTTGCGAACGCCTCTCACCTGCGTTCGCGAAGGGTGTTGCTAGAGGAAATCGCGCAAGTGGGCCACGAGCGGGACGTCGGCCGGCGGCATGGAGTAGTCGGCGAGCTTGGCCGGGCGCACCCAGGCGAGGTCGGCGTGCTCGCGCCGCTCCACGAAGCCCTCCCACCGCCTCAGCAGGAACAGGGGCATCAGCAGGTGGAAGTCGGCGTAGGCGTGGCTGGCGAACACGAACGGGGCCAGGCAGTCGATCCGCGCGGTGATGCCCAGCTCCTCCTCCAGCTCACGCACGAGGCACCGCTCGGGCGTCTCGCCGGGCTCCACCTTGCCGCCCGGGAACTCCCACAGGCCGGCGAGCTGCTTGCCGGGCGGCCGCTGGCAGATCAGCACCCGGCCGTCACCGTCGATCAGCGCCGCGGCGGCGACCAGAAGCAGGCGGGAGGACGGGGCGGGGTCGGTCATCCCTGAGCGCCTACCCGAGAACCGGGGCGGCCGTCAGCGGTCCTGCTCGTGCGCGCCCGTCGTGGTGACGCCTCCATGGCCGGCAGGGCGACCGGGTCAGCTGCGGTAGTCGCCGTTGATGGCCACGTACTCCTTGGTCAGGTCGCAGGTCCACATGACGTGCCGGCCGACGCCGACGCCGACGTCGGCGGCGATCTCCAGCTCGGCGCGGCGCATGTAGGCGCTCATGGCGGCCTCCTCGTAGTCGGGGGAGACCGCGCCGTCGCGGGCGGCCCACAGGTCGCCGAAACGGATGGAGAGGCGGTCGCGATCGACCGGCTCGTCGGCGCGGCCGACCGCCATGGCGATGCGTCCCCAGTTCGCGTCCTCGCCGGCCAGCGCGGTCTTCACGAGCGGGCTCTCGCAGACGGTGCGGGCGATACGGGCGGCGGAGGCGTCGCTCTCAGCGCCGGCGATCTCCACGCGGACGAACTTGGTCGCCCCCTCCCCGTCGCGCACCAACGCCTGGGCGAGCTCCAGCATCACCGCCTCTACCGCGGCGGCGAAAGCGGGCAGGCGCGGGTCGGCGCGGTCGGAGAGGCGCTCGCCGCCCGCCGCGCCCGTGGCGAAGAGCAGGCAGGTGTCGTTGGTGGAGCGGTCGCCGTCCACGGTGACCGCGTTCCAGGTGCGCGGGGTGGCGTCATCCAGCACCGCCTGCAGCACGGCGGGCGCGACCGACGCATCTGTAGCCAGGAAGCCGAGCATGGTGGCCATGTTCGGCGCGATCATGCCCGAGCCCTTGGCGAGCCCGGCGATCCGCACGTGCGTCCCGCCCAGGTCGACCTCGCGCACGGCCGCCTTGGGGAAGGTGTCGGTGGTCATGATGGCGCGCGCCGCGTCGGCCCAGCCGTCCGGGTCGAGGCCCGTTGTGAGCTCGCCCAGGACGTTCAGGATCAGCCCCGCCTCCAGCGGCACGCCGATCACGCCGGTGGAGGCGACCAACACCTCCTCCGCCCGGCAGCCGATCTCGGCGGAGACCGCCTCCACGACGGTGCGCACGGCGCGCGCGCCCGCCTCCTTGGTGAAGCTGTTGGCGCAACCGGCGTTGCAGACCAGGGCGCGGCCGAGGCCGCCCGTCGCCTTGAGGGCGGCCATGTCCCAGTCCACCGGCGCGGAGCCGACGCGGTGCTTGGTGAACACGCCCGCGCAGGCCGTGCCTTCTGGAAAGCGCATCAGCAGCACGTCCGGCCGCTCGTGCTTGTAGAAGCCCGCGCGCGCGGTGGAGAGGCTGACGCCGCCGATCTCGCCCACCTGCGGCAGGGGCGTGGCGAGCGGCGAGACCTTCAGGCCGGGCTTGCCGGGCGAGCCCGCGGGGGCGTCCTGCGCGTCGGCCATCGGGGCGCTCCGGCTGAGGGCGCGCGGCCCCGTCACGTTGACACGAAAGGGGCGGGTGCATAGGTCCAGCGCCCAGCCAAGTCGAGCGGTTTCGGCCGGAGGTCAGGGCCGCGAACGGCGCCCGAGCCGCCGCCCCGGCCCCGCCCGATTTCCAATCCACAACGGCGCTGCGCCGGCCCTTATTCGCGGGCCGCGACGCCGGACACGGACGCCCATGCTCGCCCTCGCCAGAAAGATCTTCGGCTCCTCCAACGAGCGGCGCGTCAAGGGCATGCGCTCGCGCACCGCCGCCATCGGCGCGTTCGAGCCCAAGCTGCAGGGCCTCACCGACGACCAGCTCCGCGCCAAGACTGTCGAGTTCCGCGAGCGCCTCGCCGGCGGCGCGACGCTGGACGACATCCTGGAGGAGGCCTTCGCCGTGGTGCGCGAGGCGGCCAAGCGCACGCTGGGCCAGCGCCACTACGACGTGCAGCTGGTGGGCGGCATGATGCTGCACAGCGGCGCCATCGCCGAGATGCGCACCGGCGAGGGCAAGACCCTGGTGGCCACCCTCGCCACCTACCTCAACGCCCTGCCCGGCGACGGCGTCCACGTGATCACCGTCAACGACTACCTGGCGCAGCGCGACGCCGAGTGGATGGGGCAGGTGTACCGCTTCCTCGGCCTCAGCGTGGGCGTGATCGTCCACGGCCTCAGCCAGGACCAGCGCCAGCGCGCCTACGCCAGCGACATCACCTACGGCACCAACAACGAGTTCGGCTTCGACTATCTGCGCGACAACCTGGTCTACGACAAAGCCGAGATGGTCCAGCGCGGCCACAACTTCTGCATCGTCGATGAAGTCGACAGCATCTTGATCGATGAGGCGCGCACGCCGCTGATCATCTCCGGACCGACGGAGGATCGCAGCGACTTCTACCGCACCATCGACCTCTTGGTGAAGGAGCTGATCAAGGACCCGACCGTTTACGAGCACGACGAAAAGCAGAAGCAGGTCCACCTCACCGAGCACGGCAACGAGACGGTGGAGGAGGTGCTGACGCAGAGCGGCCACCTGCTGCCCGACACCGCGGGCCTCTACGATCCGGCCAACATCTCCACCGTCCACCACGTCAACCAGGCGCTGCGGGCCAACATCCTCTACACGCGCGACAAGGACTACATCGTCAAGGGCGGCGAGGTGATCCTGATCGACGAGTTCACCGGCCGCATGATGCAGGGCCGTCGCCTGTCCGAGGGCCTGCACCAAGCCATCGAAGCCAAGGAAGGCGCCGAGGTCCAGCCCGAGAACCAGACGCTGGCCTCAGTGACGATCCAGAACTACTTCCGCCTGTACAAGAAGCTTGCCGGCATGACCGGCACGGCGTCAACCGAAGCGGCTGAGTTCGGCGACATCTATAAAATGGATGTATCCGAGATTCCTACCAATCGCGTGATCAAGCGTATCGACGATGATGACGAGGTCTACCGAACGGAAGACGAGAAGAACGCCTCCATCCTCAAGCAGATCGCCGACTGTTACGTCCGTCGCCAACCGGTGCTGGTCGGCACCGTCTCCATCGAGAAGTCGGAGACCCTGTCCGAACTCCTTCACGCGCACGAGTACGAGCACGACGGCAAGACCGTGCGCGGCATCCCGCACAGCGTGCTGAACGCGCGCTACCACGAGCAGGAGGCCTACATCGTCGCCGACGCGGGCGTGCCGGGCGCGGTGACCATCGCCACCAACATGGCCGGGCGCGGCACCGACATCCAGCTCGGCGGCAACCTGGAGATGCGCCTGGAGCGCTGGCGCGAGGAGCAGCGCGGCCTCGGCGGCGAGGTCACGCCCGAGACCGAGGCGGCGTTCGAGCACGAGGTGAAGGCCGAGATCGAGGCCGGCAAGCAGGAGGCGCTGGCGGCCGGCGGCCTCTACGTGCTCGGCACCGAGCGCCACGAGAGCCGGCGCATCGACAACCAGCTGCGCGGCCGCACCGGCCGCCAGGGCGACCCCGGGCGCTCCAAGTTCTTCATGTCCACCCAGGACGACCTGCTGCGCATCTTCGCCGGCGAGCGCATGGACATGATCATGCGCTCCTTCGGACTGGAGGAGGGCGAGGCCATCACCCACCCCTGGCTGAACCGCGCCATCGCCACAGCGCAGAAGAAGGTCGAGCAGCGCAACTACGAGATGCGCAAGAACCTCCTGAAGTACGATGACGTCGTCAATGATCAGCGCAAGTCCGTGTTCGAGACGCGCCAGGAGTTCATGGAGGCCACCGACCTCTCGGAGATCGTGGCGGAGTTCCGCGCCGACACGGTCACAGACGTGGTCACGCGCCACCTGCCGCCCAAGCAGTACGCCGAGAACTGGGACCTGGACGGCATGGCCGAGCGGATCGAGCAGCTGTTCGGCCTGCAGCTTCCCCTGCGCGAGTGGGCCTCGCAGGAGGGCGTCACGCCCGAGGACATCCAGGCCAAGCTCTCGGAGGCCGTGGAGGCGCGCGCGGCCGAGCGACTGGCGCTGGTCGGCCCCGACACCATGCGCGACCTGGAGAAGAACTTCCTCCTGCAGATGATCGACCTGCAGTGGCGCGAGCACCTGCAGCAGCTCGACCACCTGCGCCAAGTGATCGGCCTGCGCGGCTATGGCCAGCGCGACCCGCTGAACGAGTACAAGACCGAGGCCTTCTCCCTGTTCGAGAAACTTTTGGTCGACCTGCGCCAGCAGACCACGCGCTGGATCATGACGGTGGAGTTCCAGTTCGAGAACCCGGAGCCCCTGCCGCAGGAGATGTTCGCGCCGTTCCCGCTCGACCTGAACGAGGTGCACCTAGACCCGCGGACCGGCGAGAACGAGCGCGCCCCCGGCTACGGCGAGGGCGGCTTCGCCGACCTCACCCCCGAGCAGCGCGCGGCCCTGCCGGTGAGCGCGCTCCCCGGCGAGTGGGAGCGCACCGCCCGCAACGCCGCCTGCCCCTGCGGCTCGGGCAAGAAGTTCAAGCACTGCCACGGCGC
>CAXTBN010000109.1:0-5872 GCA_964242895.1 uncultured Caulobacteraceae bacterium
GGAAGTACTCCAGCTCGGTCTCCGTATCGATGCGGCAGGTGACCGGGAAGCGCGCGACCCGGTGGTCCGACGGGCGGAACAGCTCCACGATCAGCGTCTTGCGCGGCGACAGCGACTCCAGCCCGCGGATGGTGATCAGCTCCTCGCCGGTGAGGCCCAGCTTCTGCCAGCCCTCGATCTGGTACTGCAGGGGCAGCACGCCCATGCCGACCAGGTTGGAGCGGTGGATGCGCTCGTAGGTCTCGGCGAACACGGCGCGCACGCCCAGGAGCTTGGTGCCCTTGGCCGCCCAGTCGCGCGAGGAGCCGGTGCCGTATTCCTTGCCGGCGAAGATCACCAGCGGGCGACCCTCCTTCTGGTACTGCATGGCCGCGTCATAGATCGGCATGGTCTGGCCGGACGGGAAGTGCTTGGTCACCCCGCCCTCGATGCCGCCCATCATGGCGTTCTTGATGCGGATGTTGGCGAAGGTGCCACGCATCATCACTTCGTGGTTGCCGCGGCGGGCGCCGTAGCTGTTGAAGTCGGCCACGTCGACGCCGTGCTCGATCAGGTACTGGCCGGCGGGCGAGGTCTTGCGGATGTTGCCGGCGGGCGAGATGTGGTCGGTGGTGATGCTGTCGCCGAAGATGGCCAGCACCGCCGCGCCCTGGATGTCGGTCACCGCCGTCGGCGTCATCGACAGGTCGGTGAAGTAGGGCGGGTTCTGCACGTAGGTGGAGCCGCCGTCCCAGGCGTAGGTGCGGCCGCCGGCCACGTCGATGCCCCGCCACCGCTCGTCCCCGGTGAAGACGTCGGCGTAGCGGTGGCTGAACAGCTCGTTGGTGACGACGCGGCGCTGGATCTCGGCCACCTCCTCGTTGGTCGGCCAGATGGCCCCGAGGTAGACGGGCTCGCCGTCGGCGCCTGTGCCCAGCGGCTCCTTGCGCAGGTCCTTCAGCATGGAGCCGGCCAGGGCGTAGGCCACCACCAGCGGCGGGCTGGCCAGGTAGTTGGCGCGCACGTCGGGGTTCACCCGGCCCTCGAAGTTGCGGTTGCCGCTGAGCACGCTCACGGCCACCAGGTCGTCGGCGTTGATCGCGTCCGACACGTTCTGCGGCAGGGGGCCCGAGTTGCCGATGCAGGTGGTGCAGCCGTAGCCCACCAGGTTGAAGCCCAGCGCGTCCAAGTCGTCCTGCAGGCCGGCCTTGATCAGATAGTCGGTGACCACCTGCGAGCCGGGCGCCAGCGAGGTCTTCACCCAAGGCTTCACGGTCAGCCCCTTCTCGCGCGCCTTGCGGGCCACGAGGCCGGCGGCGATCAGCACTGACGGGTTGGAGGTGTTGGTGCACGAGGTGATGGCGGCGATCACCACGTCGCCGTGGCCGAGGTCGAACGCCTCCTGCCCCTCGTCCGGCTTCACCGGCACGCGCGCTCCCTCGTGGCCCGCCTTGGCGAAGTCGGTGTGCAGGTGCTCGGCGAAGGCCGTCGCCGCGTCGGACAGGAGCACCCGGTCCTGCGGGCGCTTGGGCCCGGCGAGCGAGCTCTCCACCGTGGAGATGTCGAGCTCCAGCGTGTCGGTGAACACGGGCTCCGGCGCGTCAGGGTCGTGGAACAGGCCCTGCGCCTTGGCGTAGGCCTCCACCAGCGCGACGCGCTCCGGGGTGCGGCCTGTGTCGCGCAGGTACTTCAAGGTGGCGTCGGAGACGGGAAAGAAGCCGCAGGTGGCGCCGTACTCGGGGGCCATGTTGGCGATGGTCGCCTGATCCTCGATGGTCATGTGCGCGAGCGCGTCGCCGTAGAACTCGACGAACTTGCCCACCACGCCCTTGCGGCGGAGCATCTGCGTGACGGTGAGCACCAGGTCGGTGGCCGTGACGCCCTCGCTCAGCCGGCCGGTCAGGCGCATGCCCACCACTTCCGGGATCAGCATGGGGATGGGCTGGCCGAGCATGGCCGCCTCCGCCTCGATGCCGCCGACGCCCCAGCCGAGCACGCTCAGGCCGTTGACCATGGTGGTGTGGCTGTCGGTGCCGACCACCGTGTCGGGATAGGCGAGCAGCGCCGCGCCCTCCTCCGTCGACTCGGGCTGGCTCCAGACGGTCTGCGCCAGGTACTCCAGGTTCACCTGGTGGCAGATGCCCGTGCCGGGCGGCACCACGCGGAAGTCGTGGAAGGCCGAGGAGCCCCAGCGCAGGAAGCGGTACCGCTCGCCGTTGCGCTCGTACTCCCGGTCCTTGTTCTCCTCCTCCGACTGCGCCGTGCCGAAGAAGTCCACCATCACCGAGTGGTCGATCACGAGGTCGACGGGGTTCAGCGGATTGATCTTGGCCGGGTCGGCGCCGAGCGTGTGCATGGCGTCGCGCATGGCGGCGAGGTCCACCACCGCCGGCACGCCGGTGAAGTCCTGCATCAGCACGCGCGCGGGGCGGAAAGCGATCTCGTGCTCGACCCGACCCTGCGTGGTGACGAAGTCGGCGAGCGCCTGGATGTCCTCCCGTTCGACGGTCGGGCCCTCGTTGCGCAGCAGGTTCTCCAGCAGCACCTTCATGGAGTTCGGCAGGCGCGAGACGGGCAGGCCCGCTTCCTCCGCAGCCTTGAGGCTGTAATAGCTGTAGCGCTTCCCGCCGACCTCGAGGTCGCGGCGGACGTTGAAGCTGTCGGTGGACGTGTTTGGCGAGGGCATGGGCAGAGGCTCCATCAAGCCGTCCCGGGGCGGGATCAGCGGGATCGCGCGCTTGACGGCCGGGCGCACAGGGCCCGGCCGCGCGCGGCGTTTCGCCCGCTCGGCGAGCCGGGGTGTAGCGCCGCACGTCTTGTTTTCCAACGTGAGAAGGGGTCGCAATCCGCCTCCGCGCGCCCAGGCGGGCCGGGCGGAGTGATCACCGCCGTCTCCGTCGCCGACCTGTCGCTCGCCCGCGGCGGACGCACCCTGTTCGCGGGCCTGAGCTTCACCCTGCGCGCGGGCGAGGCGGCGGTGCTCTCCGGCCCCAACGGCGCGGGCAAGACCAGCCTGCTGCGCGCCGTCGCCGGCCTGCTGCGCCCCGCCGCCGGCGCCGTGACGTTCGAGGGCGACGCGGGCCCGCTGGAGACCGAGGCCGCGCGCGAGCGCCACGCCCACCTGCTGGGCCACCACGACGGGCTGAAGACGGGCCGCACCGCCGCGGAGGAGCTCGGCTTCTGGACGCGCTGGCTGGGCGGGAGCGACGCCGCCCGCGCCCGCGCCGCCGAGGCGTTCGAGCTCGCCCCGCTGCTGCCGCTGGAGGTGCGCCGCCTCTCCGCCGGCCAGCGCCGCCGCCTGTCGCTCGCGCGCCTGCTCGCCGCGCCCCGCGCCCTGTGGCTGCTGGACGAGCCGCTGGCGCCCCTCGACGCCGCCCGCCGCGCGAGCTTCGGCGCCGTGATCCGCGCGCACCTGGACGACGGCGGCCTCGTGCTCGCCGCGGCGCACGACCCCCTGCCCGTCCCCGCCCGCACGATCGCGGTCGGCGCGGCTTGAGCGCCCGACTTTGAAGGCCCCACCTTGAGCGCCCTGGCCGCCCTGTTCCGCCGCGAGTTCGCCGCCGGCTTCGGCCGCGGCGGGGGCCCCCTGTTCGCGCTCGCCTTCTACCTGGGCGTCGCCGCCCTCCTGCCCCTGGCGGAGGGCCCCGCGCCCGAGCGCCTGCGCGCCGTCGCCCCGGGCGCGGCCTTCGTCGCCCTCGCGCTCGCCTCCCTCCTCAGCCTGGAACGGCTGTTCGAGCGCGACTTCGAGGACGGCGCCCTCGACCTCCTGGCGCTCGGCCCCGCGCCGCTGGAGCTGACCGCGGCGATGAAGTGCCTGGCGCAGGTGGCGGCGACGGGCCTGCCCCTCGCCCTGGCCGCGCCCGTGGTCGCGGTGATGCTCGGCGCTCCGCCCGCGCTCATGCCCGCCATCCTCGCCTCCGCGCTGCTGGCGGGCCTCGCCTTCGCCTTCACCGGCGGGATCGGCGCGGCGCTGACGCTGGGCGCGCGGCGCGGAGGGCTGCTCACGGCGGTGATCGTGTTGCCGCTCTACGCCCCGCCCGTGGTGTTCGGCGCAGGCGCGGTGGAGGCCTTCGCGCAGGGGCTGGACGGGCGCACCGGACTCCTCCTCCTCCTGGCCTACACCCTGGCCGCCATGGCGCTGAGCCCCTTCGCCATGGCCGCCGCCTGCCGGAGCGCGCTGGCGTGAGCTTCCACGGACTCGACGGCCCGGTGATCGAGACCGAGCGCCTGCTCCTGCGGCCGCCGACGATGGCCGACTTCGACGCCTACGCCGCCTACGTCGCCGACCCCGCGTGCATGGCCTTCATCGGCGGCGCGCAGAGCCGGCCCGTCGCCTGGCGCAGCTTCATGGCCTACGCCGGCGCCTGGGCGACCACGGGCGCCAGCATGTTCTGGGTGTTCGAGCGCGCCACCAGCGACTTCGTGGGGCGCGTCGGCCCCTGGCGGCCGGAGGGCTGGCCCGGATGCGAGGTCGGCTGGGGGATCGCGCGCCGCTTCTTCGGCCGCGGCTACGCCGGCGAGGCCGCCCGCGCCTGCATGGACTTCGCCTTCGACCGCCTGGGCTGGACCGACGTGATCCATTCCATCGACCCGGCCAACGCCCCCTCCATCACGCTCGCCGAGCGCCTCGGTTCGGCCCGCCGGGACGACGCGCTCCTGCCCGACCCGATCAACCGCACGGTCGGCATCTGGGGCCAGACGCGCGACGAGTGGCGCGCGCGGGCGCGCTGAACGGGCCTCGGGCCGCTACGCGTCGGAACGCGAAGCGCCGCGCTCGCCTCGGCGGGCGCCCGCCGCGGGAGCGTCGACCGGCCGGTGGCGCGACTCGGAAGCCGCCTGGGCGCGGATGGCGATGATGTCGAGGAGCGACACGCCCGTCAGGCGCTCGACGTCCTCGTCGCTCGGCCATCCCCGAAGCAGAAGCTCCGCGGAACGGAGCTGGTCCTGCGTGCTCATCCATCGAACAGGTCATGCCCCACGACGAGAAGTCTTAACTTCGGATTAACTGCAGCCGTTCGTCGCATGCGACGAGCGTCGATCCTAAGTCGTGGACAGGATCTCTCGCCGGTGTGGGTCTGAATCGGTCGTTCAAAGGACTTTCCGAAGTCGAACGATCTTCAAAACGACCCGAACGCTGATAAAGGTTAGGGCGCGTCCTCGCCGCTGATCCCACTCTCTTCGGGTCCCTTCAGCCGGACCAGACTGGGGCCTTTCCGCAAGAATGTGGAGAGGCCCCGTTTTTCATAGGCGCACCTGTCAGCTCGCGGGCTCGCACGTCCGTGTCGCCTGCATCGAGGCTGACATTTGTTAGAGCGTCATTTGTTGAAGCTGGTCATCCAGGGAAGACCGCTCGCCTGAGCGGCGGAGCGGCGCCGAGCAGGGGCGGCGAGGTCGGTGCGGCGGCGACATCGCCCCGCCACCGTCCTATCCTGGTGAACTGCCTCGACCGGGAGCGGCGCCATGCTCGATGCCTTCATCGCCAAGCTGCGACACGGTGCGGAACTCTCCGGGAGCGACGAAGAGGCGCTGCGGAGCGGCGTCGAGCACGTGCGGATCGTGGAGCCCGAGACGGACCTCGTCCGCGAGGGGGCGCCCCCCGGAAGCGTGCGGCTGGTCATCGACGGCATCGCTTTCCGCTACAAGACCACGCCCCAGGGTCGCCGGCAGGTCCTGGCCTTCCTGCTGGCCGGCGACATGTGCGACCTGCAGATCCCGATCCTGGGCGTGATGGACCACGGGATCCGGACGCTGACGCGCTGCCACGTGGCGCATCTCTCGCAGACCGTCGTGGACGGCTGGACGGAGCGTCCGCGCGTGATCCGGGCGCTCTGGTGGGCCACGCTGGTCGACGAGGCGATCATGCGCGAGTGGATCGTCAACCTCGGCGCCCGCC
>CAXTBN010000110.1:0-5837 GCA_964242895.1 uncultured Caulobacteraceae bacterium
CCGATGCGCGGCAGCTCGGGCTCCGTGATGCGGAAGGCCCCGCCCTTGGCCGCGGTGGTGGAGGCGAGCACGCTTCGCCGCCGCTCCCACGCCTCGCGCCGCGGCGTGCGCCGGTGCGTGCCCGGCGCGTAGACCAGCGGACCCACCTCGTCGGTGATGTCGTCCAGGTAGAGCCACGCCTTCATCACCGGGTGGAAGGTGTCCATGTGCAGGGCGGTCTGCGGGTCGGTCCCGGCCGCGGCCGCGCCGGCGAACACCGTCTGCAGGTAGACCATGGGCTCGGCGTCGAAGCTCGACACGTAGCGGGTCAGGCCGCGCCAGGCCGGCGTGCGCAGGAGGGCCGCGCACGCGGGCATGGCGCGGAGCGCCCGCGGTGTCAGCGGGATGCGCCGCGTCACCGCGTCGCCCTCGCGGAACTCGTAGCCGGGCGCCTCGTAGGCGGCCACCTCCGCCCGCAGCCGCGCCCACAGCTCGGGCGCCGCCGCCTGCGGGCGCTCGACGAAGCCGTCGCGTTCAAAAGCGGCGCGGTCTTCTGCTGTGACCAGCCGCTCCAGCGCGCGTCGCCGCCGCGCCGCCAGCCGCCCGGCCAGCCGGGAGCGCCACACGTGCAGGCCGCGCCGGTTCAGCGCCTCGGAGCCCAGGATCGGATTGCCGACGAAGCTCTTGCGCCCGGTGAACACCTGCAGCGCCCACCAGGGCGCCAGCAGCCAGCGCCACGCCGACCCGCTGGGCGCGGAGCGCGCGGCGCCGGCGGAGCGGGGCAGGCCGGCCTCGACCCTCTCGACCGTGGTCATGCGCGTTCGCTACCATCGCGGCCACGCCGCGTCCAAACGCCCCGGGCACCGGAGCGCCCGCTCGCCAGGGAGGTTCCCATGCCCGCCCCCGCGCCGCCCGCCGACGCCCGGGCGCGCCGCCTGGCCGAGGCGCTCCGCGTCAACCTGCGTCGCCGCAAGGCCGCGACCGCGGCCGCGCCAGACCAACCGCGCGACGGCGGTGGTGCGCCGGACGGGGAGGGCCTATATCCCCCTCGTCCCGGCGAGCCTGGGGAGACGTGAGGAGTTTCCGCCATGATGGGCAGCTTCAGCATCTGGCATTGGCTGATCGTGGCGGTGGTCGTCGCGGTGCTGTTCGGCGGCAAGGGCAAGCTCTCGTCGGTGATGGGCGACGCGGCCAAGGGCATCAAGGCCTTCCGCGACGGCCTCAAGACCGAGGATCACGCCGAGCCCAAGCCGACGCCGCCCGGCGCGCTGCCCAACGAGTCGACCCTGGAGCGCCAAGCCTCCGAAGCGCCCCCGCGCTGACCCCGACAGGCGGCTGAAGCTCCATGCTGCCTGAAGCGGGCGCGTTCGAACTCGTCTTCCTGGCCATGGTGGCGCTGATCGTGGTGGGTCCGAAGGACCTGCCCGTGCTGCTGCGCAAGGTGGGCCAGTTCACCGCCAAGATGCGCGGCCTCGCGTCCGAGTTCCGCTCCTCCTTCGACGAGATGGCGCGCCAGTCCGAGCTGGACGACCTGCGCCGCGAGGTGGAGGCGCTGCGCGACGGCCGCTTCGGCGACGGCGCCAAGCCCGAGATCGAGAGCCACCTCGCCGACATCCACGCGGGCCTGAGCTTCGACGCGCCCGCGACGGTCTCCGCCGAACATGTCGCGGCGCCTGCAGCGACCGCCGAGCCGGCGCCGCCGCTCACCTTCGACGACGAGCCCGAGCTCCCCCTGCCCGCGCCGGTTCCGCGCGCCGCCGAGCCCGAGCCGTCGCGCGCCGAGCCGGCGCATTGACCACCTACGGCGACGAGTCCGAGATCGAGGGCAGCCGCGCGCCGCTGATCGAGCACTTGGTGGAGCTGCGCTCGCGGCTGATCATCTGCGTGGCGGTGCTGGTGGTCGGCTTCTTGGTCTGCTTCTTCTTCGCTGACCGGCTCTACCTGTTCCTCATGCGCCCCTACCAGGTGGCCAGCGCGCTGATCGCCGAGACGCACGTCAAGCGCGGCCCGTTCGACCTCGTGCTGGCCATGACCGGCCAGCGGGCCCTGACCAAGATCGAGCCCGTCGGCTTCATCTTCAACGGGCCGCTGGAGTTCTTCTTCGCCAAGATGAAGCTCGCCGCCTTCGGCGCGGTGGTGCTCACCTTCCCGGTGCTGGCGACGCAGCTGTACCGCTTCGTGGCGCCCGGCCTGTACAAGCGCGAGCGCAAGGCGTTCGCGCCGTTCCTGATGGCTGCGCCGGTGCTGTTCCTGATGGGTGCGGCGCTGGTCTACTACGTGATGCTGCCGTTCGTGCTGTGGTTCGCGCTGAGCCAGCAGATCGTCACGCCCGACATCAAGGTGCAGCTCCTGCCCAAGGTGTCGGATTACCTGGAGCTGGTGACCAAGCTGCTGCTGGCGTTCGGCCTCTGTTTCCAGCTGCCGGTGGTGCTGTCGCTGGCGGGGCTGGCGGGGCTGGTCAACGCCGAGCAGCTGGGCAAATTCCGCCGCTACGCCATCCTGGGGATCGTGGTGGTGGCCGCGCTGGTGACGCCGCCCGACCCGGTCAGCCAGTGCCTGCTCGCGGTGCCGATCTACGGGCTCTACGAGGTGTCGATCCTGTGCGTGTGGCTCATGGAGCGTCGGCGCAAGCGCGATGAGGCGCGCGAGGCGGCTGCGGGAGCCTGAGCGACAGGCGGTGGCGAGCCACCGTGCTCGGGCGCGTCGAGGCACGCTACGCTCTGCCCTTTGCTCCGGCCTTGACCCGGCCGAGCACGGTGGTCGCCCACGCCCTGTCCGGCTTGGCCTCCGCTCCCCCGCCGTCTAACAAGCTCCCGCCTCTCCGCCGCCCCGAGTCCCATGCACGACGTCCGCGCCATCCGCGAGGAGCCCGAGCGCTTCATCTCCGGCTGGGAGCGGCGCGGCGTGGCGGACGCGCTTGCGCTGGTCCAGTCGCTGCAGGAGACCGACCGCGCGCTCCGCGCCGCGCAGACCGCCGTGCAGGCGCTGCAGAGCCGGCGCAACGACAGCTCCAAGCTGATCGGCGCAGCCAAGGCGAAGAAAGATGAGGCGCGCGCGGCCGAGCTGATGGGCGAGGTCGCCGGCCTCAAGGGCGAGATCGAGGCGCAGCTGGAGGCGGAGCGCGCCGCCGGCCAGACGCTCAAGGACGAGCTGGCCAAGCTCCCCAACCTCCCCGCCGCGGACGTCCCCGACGGCCCGGACGAGACGGCCAACGTTCAAGTGAAGGTGTGGGGCGACCCGGCCTCGCTGCCCGCCGCCCGGCTGAACGCGCCCAAGGACCACGCCACCCTGGGCGAGGCGCTCGGCCTGATGGACTTCGAGCGCGCCGCCCGCATGTCGGGCGCGCGCTTCGTGGCGCTCAAGGGCGTTTTGGCGCGGATGGAGCGCGCGCTCGGGCAGTTCATGCTCGACATGCAGACCGTAGAGCATGGTTACGGCGAGGTCAGCCCGCCGCTGCTGGTGCGGGATGAGGCTCTCTTTGGAACAGGGCAGCTGCCGAAATTCGCTGAGGATCAGTTCCGGACTGAAGCCTACGACTTCATCAGGCTATTCGAAGAGCAAATTGCGCTCGCTCAGTTTGGGGCTGATCCTCTAGGCTCCATTCTGGGCGCACTTAGCCTCGCTCGTCAGCAAGCACGCGAACGCCACTGGCTCATCCCCACCGCCGAGGTCTCCCTCACCAACCTCGTCCGCGAGGAGATCACGCCGGAGGACCAGCTTCCCCTGCGTATGACGGCGCTCACCCCCTCCTTCCGCTCGGAGGCGGGGGCGTCGGGCCGCGACACGCGCGGGATGATCCGGCAGCACCAGTTCTACAAGGTCGAGCTCGTCTCCATCACCACGCCCGAGCAGTCTGACGCCGAGCACGAGCGCATGACCGCCTGCGCCGAGGCCGTGCTCGAGCGGCTCGGCCTGCCCTACCGCCGCATGCTGCTGTGCGCGGGCGACATGGGCTTCTCCGCCCGCAAGACCTACGACCTCGAGGTCTGGCTGCCGTCGGAGGGGCGGTATCGCGAGATCAGCTCCTGCTCCAACTGCGGAGACTTCCAGGCCCGGCGCATGGACGCGCGCTGCAAGGTGGCCGGTGAGAAGGGCACGCGCTTCGTCCATACCCTGAACGGCTCGGGGCTGGCCGTCGGCCGCACGCTGGTGGCGGTGATGGAGAACTACCAGGAGGCGGACGGCTCCATCACCGTCCCGCCCGCGCTCGTGCCTTACATGGCCGGCGTCGAGCGGATCGCGGCGGCCTGATGCGCATCCTCCTCACCAACGACGACGGCTTCCACGCCGAGGGCTTCGACGCCCTGCGCGCCATCGCCGCCGAGCTCTCGGACGACGTGTGGGTGGCCGCGCCCGAGGTGGAGCAGTCGGGCGCCAGCCGCGCGCTGACGCTCAGCCAGCCGATCCGCGTCACCAAGGTGCGGCCGCGCGAGTGGCGGGTGGACGGCACGCCCACCGACTGCGTGCTGCTGGCGATCCAGGACCTGATCGAGGGCGAGAAGCCCGACCTCGTGCTCTCCGGCGTCAACCGTGGGCACAACATCGCGGAGGACGTGACCTTCTCCGGCACCGTCGCGGGCGCCCTGCAGGGCATGGCGCTGGGCGTGCCGTCCATCGCGCTCAGCCAGGCGATGACGCGCTTCCACGACGACCTGCCCGCGCTGTTCACCACCGCCGTCGCGCACGGCCCGGGCCTGATCGCCAAGCTGGTGGAGGAGGGCTGGCCCGCCGACGTGGTGCTGAACGTCAACTTCCCCGACCTGCCGGCCGAGGACGTCCACGAGGTGGAGATGACGGTGCAGGGCGTGCGCGACCAGCTCCACATGCACGCGGAGCGCCGCACCGACCTGCGCGGCCGCGACTACTACTGGATGGGCTTCCACGGCCACCGCGGGACGCCGCCGGCCGGAACCGACCTCGCCGCGGTGTACGGCGGCCGCATCTCCGTCACGCCCCTGCATGTGGACCTGACGCACCGCGAGACCGTGCACCGCCTCAAGGCCGTCGTCGGCGGGGCGCCGCCGCGGCTGAAGGCGCCGGCCGGGTGAGCGGTCCCGACCCGCGGCTGGCCGCCCTCGTCCTGTCGCTGCGCGAGGCGGGGGTCACCGACCCCGCCGTGCTCAAGGCCATCGAGACCACGCCCCGCGACCTGTTCGTGCCCGAGCTGTTCAAGGCCCGCTCGTTCGAGGATTCGGCGCTGCCCATCGCCTGCGGCCAGACCATCAGCCAGCCGCAGATCGTCGGCGTGATGACGCAGGCGCTGACCGTGGAGGGCCGCCACCGCGTGCTCGAGATCGGCACGGGCTCGGGCTACCAGACGGCGGTGCTCTCCAAGCTGGTGCGCTACGTCTACACGGTGGAGCGCTACCGCACGCTGCTGGGCGAGGCGCAGGCGCGGCTGAAGGCGCTCGGCGTAGGCAATGTGATCAGCCGCTTCGGCGACGGCGGCGAGGGCTGGCCGGAGCAGGCGCCCTTCGACCGCATCCTGGTCACCGCCGCCGCCTCCGGCACGCCGCAGCGCCTCTTGGACCAGCTCAAGCCCACGGGCGTGCTGGTGGCTCCGGTCGGCAAGGGCGCGGTGCAGCAGCTGATCCGCTTCACCGGCGACGGCGCGGGCGGCTGGCGCGAGGAGCGGCTGGGCGAGGTGCGTTTCGTGCCTCTGCTCGACGGGGTGGCGAAGGAGCCCGGCGCGGTCTAATCCCGACCGAGCGGGGCCGGGGGGCTCATCCGGAGGCGGCGCGGAGCGCGATGCGGCGGACGGTCGTCTTTCCTCTCGTCCTGTGGGCGGCGGTCGCCGGGCTGGCCACCACCGCACCCGCCGCCGTGCGCCATCGACACGCGGCGGTGGAAGCCGAGGA
>CAXTBN010000111.1:0-5773 GCA_964242895.1 uncultured Caulobacteraceae bacterium
TCCCAGCGCCGGCGCGGTGGCTGCGGCTGCGGGCGGACCGCCGCCGCACCTCACGGCTCCGCTCGCCGGACCGCCCGCACGCCGGTTCGGGGAGGTGCAGCCGGGCCGGCCGCGCTCGGAGGGGTGGAGCTGGGCGGCGGCGCCCGGCGCGCCCGTGCTCGCCCCAGCCGCGGGCGAGGTCGAGTTCGCCGGCCCTCTCCGCGGCCAGGGGCTGGTGGCGGTGGTCGACGTCGGGGGCGGCTGGCGCGTGGTGCTGTCCGGCCTCGGGCGGATCACCACGCCGGCCGGCGCCGCCGTCCGTGCGGGCGAGCGCGTCGGCGAGGCCGCTCCCGGCGGAACGGAGGTGGGCCTGCAGCTGCGCCGCGGGGCCGAGCCGGTGGACCCCGGCCCGCTGCTGGGCGCGGCGCGCTAGCCCAGCAGCGCCAGCGCCGCCTCCGCCGCGGCCACGCCCGTCTCGTACGCGCCGTGAGCGCTGGAGTAGGCGTCGCGGCTGCACGCCTCGCCGGCGAAGAACAACCGTCCCTCGGGCCTGGCGAGCACGTCGCGGTCGGCCACGTGCCCCGGCAGGGCGTGGCTGTAGGCGCCCAGCGCGTGCGGATCGACGCTCCAGTCCGTGACCGCCAGCGGGCGCAGCCGGCGGCGGATCGCCGAGCCGAGGGCGTCGGCGATCAGGCCGATGCAGACGTCCGCCGCACCGTCGGCGCCCGCCGCCTCCAGCTCCTCGGCCGTGGTCCCGCCGAAGTAGCTCTCGATCACCGGCCGGCCGAACGGGCGGATGTGGAAGCTGGCCGTGCGCGAGGCGGTGGTCGAGCCGTAGAGCAGGCTCTCCGGCGCGAAGTCGCGTTCGGCCCCGTCCAGGTGCAGGAACACCTTGCCGGCGCAGCCGAGCGGCAGGGCGGCGGCGGCGGCGGTCTTGTGGGGCAGGGGAGGGTCGAACCGCACAGCGTCCCGCGCCAGGAGCGAGGTCGGCAGGGTGATCAGCGCGGCCTCGGCCTCCACGACGCCGCCGTCCGCCAGCTCGACGCGCACGCGCGGGCCGCCGTGCGCGACGCGGACCACGGGCGCGCGGAGCCGCACGGGAAGCTCCGCCGCCCCCGCCGCGACCCCCGCGCCGTAACCGGAGGGGACGCGGTGGTTCGCCTCGCCCTCGTCGAACGCCGCGTAGTCCTTGACGGAGATGCGGTCGAAGGCCGCGCCGTTGTACGCGGCCGAGAAGGCGTTCAGCAGCGCGTTCCAGCGACCGCCCGGCGCCAGCTGGTCGGAGGCGACCGAGTCGTCGGCCCGCTGCGCCGCGCTCGCCAGCCGGTCTTCGAGCGCGCCGAACGCCGCGTGGAAGTCGCGCTGCTCGGCGGCGGGGAAGTTGGCCGTGAGCGCCGGGCGTCCCCACGGCGGGGGCGTGTCGTCGATCGGCACGCCCTCGTCGCGGAACACCTCGGCCCAGGCGTTACGCTCGGCGCGGTGGAGCCAGCCGCAGCCGAGGTCGAGCGGGAAGCCTTCGCGCACGGCCGTGTGCGCCCGCCCCCCGACACGGCCGCGCGCCTCCAGGATCAGGAACGAGACCTTCGCCGCGCGCAGGCGGCGGCCGGCGGCGATCCCCGCCGCGCCCGCCCCTACGACGACGACCCGCCGCGCGCTCATGCAACCCTCGGCGGCCGAGAACATTTGGGCAACGACCAGACCCTGACAGGAGCCGCCCCGTGGCCGACGCCGAGATCGACGCCAAGAACGTCAAGCAGGACCCGCACCCGCCCTCCAACGCCGAGAAGGACCCGGACGACTGGGTCACCGGCGACGAGCCCATGACGGGCGCGCAGATGAGCTACCTCAAGACCCTGTCCGAGCAGGCGCACGATCCGGAGGCGTACAGCGACGGCCTGACCAAGGCCGAGGCGTCCAAGCGCATCGACGCGCTCAAGGAGAAGGCGAACGTTCACGGCCAGAGCGGCTGAGGCGCGACGGGCCGGGCTCAGGCGGCTCGGCCCTTCACCAGCTCGTCCACCACGCCGGGATCGGCGAGCGTGGACGTGTCGCCCAGCTCCCCCGTCTCGCCCTCGGCGATCTTGCGCAGGATGCGGCGCATGATCTTGCCGGAGCGCGTCTTGGGCAGGCCGGGCGCCCACTGGATGACGTCGGGCGCGGCGAAGCGGCCGATCTCGCGGCGAACCTCGTCGAGGAGCTCGGCGCGCAGGGTGTCGTGGCCCTCGCGGCCGGCCTTGAGGGTGACGAAAGCGTAGAGGCCCTGACCCTTCATCTCGTGAGGCACGCCCACCACCGCGGCCTCGGCCACGGCGGCGTGGCCGACGAGCGCGCTCTCCACCTCGGCGGTGCCGATGCGGTGGCCGGAGACGTTGATCACGTCGTCGATCCGGCCCGTGATCCAGATGTTGCCATCCGCGTCGCGCCGGGCGCCGTCGCCGGTGGTGTACTTGCCCGGGTGCTGGACGAAGTAGGTCTGCACGAAGCGGTCTTGGTCGCCCCAGACGGTGCGCATCTGCCCCGGCCAGCTGTCGGCGATGACGAGCTCGCCCTGCGCCTCGCCCTCCAGCACCCGATGCTCGCCGTCGACAAGCTGGGCCTGCACGCCGGGCAGCGGGATCGTGGCGGAGCCGGGCGGCGGGTCGAGCGTCACGCCGGGGATCGGGGAGATCAGCACGCCGCCCGTCTCGGTCTGCCACCAGGTGTCCACGATCGGCAGGCGGCCGCGCCCGACCTTCTCGTGATACCAGCGCCAAGCCTCCGGGTTGATCGGCTCGCCCACGGTGCCGAGCAGGCGCAGGGACGACAGGTCGGCGCCCTCCAGCGGCCCGTCGCCCTCCTTCATCAGCGCGCGTATGGCGGTGGGCGCGGTGTAGAAGACGTTTACCCGGTGCGCGTCGATGACGCGCCACGAGCGCGAGGCGTCGGGCCAAGTGGGCACGCCCTCGAACATCAGTGTGGTCCCGCCGTTGGCGAGCGGGCCGTAGACGACGTAGCTGTGGCCGGTGACCCAGCCCACGTCGGCGGTGCACCAGAACACGTCGCCGGGCCGGTGGCGGAACACCAGCTCGTGCGTCCAGGCGGCCCAGAACAGGTAGCCGCCGGTGGTGTGGAGCACGCCCTTGGGCTTCCCCGTCGAGCCCGAGGTGTAGAGGATGAACAGCGGGTCCTCCGCGCCCATCGGCTCGGCCGGGCAGTCGTCGGAGACCTCGCGCTCGGCGTCGGCGTAGGCGAGGTCGCGACCAGCGGTCATGGGCACGTCCGCGCCCGTGCGGCGCATGACCAGCACGCACTCGACGGTGTGACGGGACTGGCCGGAGTCACCGCCCGGAGCCGTAGCCGAGATAGCCAATGAACGGTCGACGTTGGCCTTCAGCGGGAGGCGCTTTCCGCCGCGCATGCCCTCGTCGGCGGTGATCACGAGGCGGGAGCCGCAGTCGGCGATGCGCCCGGCCAGCGCCTCGGGCGAGAAGCCGCCGAACACCACCGAGTGGATCGCGCCGATCCGCGCGCAGGCCAGCATGGCCACGGCCGCGTCGGGCGTCATGGGCAGGTAAAGGGTGACCCGGTCGCCCTTGGCCACGCCCTGCGCCTTCAGCACGTTGGCCATGCGGCACACGCGACGATGCAGCTCGCGGAAGCTGATGCGCTCGCCGGTCCCGGGCGCGTCGCCTTCGAAAACGATGGCGGTCTCGTCGCCTCGGGTGGGCAGCCAGCGGTCGACGCAGTTGGCGCAGACGTTGAGCACGCCGTCGGCGAACCAGCGGATGTGCAGGTCGGCGGCGTCGAACGAGACGTCCTTCACCTCCGTGAAGGGCGCGATCCAGTCGAGCCGCCGCGCCGCCTCGCCGAACACGCCGGACGGGTCCTCCGCCGCACGCCGACGCAGGTCGGCATAGATCTCGGGCGTCAGCGGCGGGAGCTCGGGCATGCGCGGGGCAGCCTATCGCCCGCGCGCGGCCCTCGCCACCGGAGCCGTCACCGAGTCCCGGACGGGACCTTCACCGCGGGCGCGGGCTGGTTAGGGCCGACCTGCTCCGGCGTGTTGGTCTTCGCGTCCGAAGTGCCGGGCGTCGCGCCCTTCTGGAAGCTCGGTCCGGGACCCGTCCGCTCCGCCGGCAGCCCCTTGGACAGGCTCTCCGCCTTGCCCTTGGGCGCAGAGTTGAGAGCGAATTTCTGCGGCGGCGCCTTGTAGAACTCCGATGGGGCGGCCGCGATGGTCTGCGGCACGCCGCCGTAGTGGAGCACGTCCAGGGCGCGCTTCAGCTGGAAGTCGTCGGCCGGCGTGTCCTTTTCGGTGGGGACGACCACGGAGTCCGGCCCCTGCAGCTTCGCGCGCTTGCCTTCCTTGTCGAGCTTCTCGGTCGGGTCCTGCGCGAGCGGGGGAACCTCGATGGAGGCGCTGATCTTGCGGGTGCGGCCTTCCTGGCTGTCCAGGGCGTTCCTGTAGGCCGACTCCGAGTAGTCGAGGCTGTCGTCGGTCACCACCTGCGCCTCGTAACGCGAGCGGGCCACGGTCAGGTCGGGCGTGATGCCCGTCTTCTGGATGCTGATCCCCGACGGCGTGTAGTACTTGGCCGTCGTGAGCTTCAGCGCGCCGTCCGCGCCGTTGCGCAAGGGCAGCACGGTCTGCACCGAACCCTTGCCGAAGGTGGTGAGGCCCACGACCGTGGCGCGCTCGCGGTCCTTCAAGGCGCCCGACACGATCTCGGCGGCCGAGGCCGAGCCGTAGTTGACCAGCACCACCACGGGCACGCCGCGCACCAGGTCGCCGCCCGCCCGCGCGTTGTAGCGCTGGATGTCGCGCGGGTCGCGGCCGCGCTGGCTCACCACCTCGCCGCCATCGAGGAAGTCGGAGGCGACCTCCACGGCCGTGTCGACCAGGCCGCCCGGGTTGTTGCGCAGGTCGAGCACCAGCCCCTTCATATGCGGGATCTTGGCGCGCAGATCCTTCAGCGCCGCGGTGGTCTCCTGCCCCGTCTTCTCGTCGAACGAGGCGATCCGCACGTAGCCCACGTCGCCTTCCGCATGGTGGCTGACGGAGTGGACGTTGATGATCTCGCGCGTCAGCTTGACGGTGAACGGGTCCTGCTTCTCGCGGGCGACGGTGAGCGACACGGTGGTGCCGACCGGGCCGCGGAGCGATTTCTGCGCGTCGCCACTCGGTTGGCCGATCAGCGTCTTGCCGTCGACTGCGGTGATGTAGTCCCCGGCCTTGATGCCCGCCTTGGCGGCGGGGGTGCCGTCCATGGGGGAGACCACCTTCACGGCGCCCTCCTCGGCCTGGATGACGATGCCGACGCCGCCGTACTCGCCGCGCGTCTGATCCCGCATCTCGTCGAAGTCCGTGGGCGCGAGGTAGCCCGAGTGCGGGTCGAGGCTGGTGAGCATGCCGTCGATGGCCGCCTGGATCAGCTTCTTGTCGTCGACGGGGGCCACGTAGTCCTTCTTCACCGTGGTGAGCACGTCGCCGAAAAGCTCGAGCATCTTGTAGGTGTCGGCGCGGCCCGTCGCCGCGAAGGCGTGCTGGTCGGCGAAGGCCATGGCCCCGGCGCCGAGCGCGAAGGCCGACAGGCTGGTGAGGAGGATCTTCTTCATCGACACGCCTTGAGACACGCGGGCCCCGCGGGTCGCATGTAGGCGCCTCCCGGCCTTCCCGCCTAGCGGAGCGGTGAGGAAATCGTCAGACGGCGGCGGACAGTTGGGCGCGGCGCACCGAAGCGCGCGTCTTTTCGCTCTCGCTCTTCAACTGCCCGCAGGCGGCCAGGATGTCGCGGCCGCGCGGCGTGCGGATCGG
>CAXTBN010000112.1:0-5677 GCA_964242895.1 uncultured Caulobacteraceae bacterium
ATCAAGCAGACGCTCTACCGTACGAGCGAGAACAGCCCCATCGTCGCCGCCCTGATCGACGCGGCGGACCGCGGCAAGACCGTCACCGCCCTGGTCGAGATCAAGGCGCGCTTCGACGAGGCGGCCAACCTGCGCTGGGCGCGAGACCTGGAGCGCGCGGGCGTCCACGTCGTCTTCGGCTTCGTGGAGTACAAGACGCACGCCAAGCTGAGCGTGGTCGTGCGGCGCGAGGGGCGGAAGCTCGTCAGCTACTGCCACTTCGGCACGGGCAACTACCACCCACAGACGGCCAAGGTGTACACCGACATCAGCCTGTTCACCTGCGACCCGGCGCTCGGCCGCGACGCGCAGCGCATGTTCAACTTCATCACCGGCTACGCCCAGCCGGAAGACCTCGAGAAGCTGAGCTTCTCGCCCTTCACCCTGAAGCCCGAGCTCCTGCGCAGGATCGCCGTCGAGGCCGAAGCCGCGCGATGCGGCAAGCCGGCCGGTGTCTGGGCCAAGCTGAACAGCCTCGTCGATCCGGAGATCATCGACGCCCTCTACGCCGCGAGCTGCGCGGGCGTTCAGGTGGAGCTGGTGGTGCGCGGCATCTGCTGCCTGCGCCCGGGCGTGGAGGGCCTGTCGGAGAACATCCGCGTGAAGTCGATCGTCGGCCGCTTCCTGGAGCACGCGCGCATCGTCTGCTTCGCCAACGGGGCCCCGATGCCGAACCCGCAGAACAAGGTGTTCATCTCCTCGGCCGACTGGATGCCGCGCAACCTCGACCGCCGGGTCGAGAGCCTGGTGCCGATCGACAATCCCACCTGCCACCAGCAGGTGCTCGACCAGATCATGGTCGCCAACCTGAACGACGCCGCCCAGAGCTGGACCATGGACGCCGACGGCGCCTACACCCGCGTGAACGTGGAGGGGCAGAAGCGGCCCTTCTCCGCCCACGAGTACTTCATGAACAACCCGAGCCTCTCCGGCCGCGGGCGGGCCAAGACTCTGCCGCGCTCCATCGACTACGCCGGCCCCCGGCGCTGAGTCCGCCGCTGAGCGTCCCGCCGAACCCGCCTGCGGTGCGGCCGATCCGCGATGTGGCGGTGGTCGACGTCGGTTCCAACTCGGTGCGCCTGGTCGTCTACCGCGTCGACGGCCGCGCCATCTGGACCACCTACAACGAGAAGGTGCTGGCCGGCCTCGGGCGAGGCCTCGGCCGAACCGGCCGTCTCTCGTCCGACGGCGTGGACGAGGCCCTGTGCGCGTTGCGCCGCTTCCGCGCGGTGATGGGTCCGGAGGGGTCGTGCGAGGTGCTGACCGCCGCCACCGCCGCCGTGCGCGACGCCGCCGACGGGCCGCAGTTCGTCGAGCGCGTGCGCGAGGAGACCGGCCTGGAGCTGCGCGTGCTCTCCGGCGAAGAGGAGGCGCGCTTCGCCGCCCTGGGCGTCGCCGCCGGCCAGACGGACGCGGACGGCGTGGTGGGCGACCTCGGCGGCTCCAGCCTCGAGTTCGTGCGCTTGGCGGGCGACCTGCCGGGGACGGGGATCACCCTGCCGCTCGGCCCCCTCGCGTTGGGCGGCGTCGGCAAGGGCAAGTTCGACCCCGCAGCCCTGCGGAGCGAGATCGCCCGCCGGCTGGAGCCGGCTGCGGCCGCCTACCGCACCGAGCGCTTCTACGCCGTGGGCGGCGCCTGGCGGAACCTGGCGGTGCTGCACATGGCGCGCACGGGCTATCCCCTGCGCATCGTCCAGCAGTTTGAGATGGGCGCCGACGAGGCGCTGGAGACCGCCCAGGCCCTCGTGCGCCAGCCCCGGCTCATGCAGGAGCTCATCCCCGGCGTCTCCAAGAAGCGCGCGGAGACCCTGCCCTACGCCGCCCTGGTGCTGGAGGGCGTGGTCGAGCGCCTGGGCGTGCGCCGGGTCGCGCTCAGCGCCTATGGCCTGCGCGAAGGCCTGATCTTCGACCGCATGGACGGCGCCGCCCGCGCGGGTGATCCGCTGGTGGAGGGCTGCGCCTCTTTGGGCGCACGCCAGGGGCTATCGCCCGACCTCGGTCCGGCGCTGGCGCGCTGGCTGGAGCCCCTGTGGACCGCGCGGCCCGGCGTGTTCGGCCGGGTGCGCGGCGCGGCGCTGATGCAGGCCGCCTGCCGCCTCGCCGACCTGGGCGCCGCTCTGCACCCCGACCACCGCGGCGCCCTAGTCTTCGAGCAGGTGCTGCGGGCCCCCGTGGCCGGCTGGACGCACGTGGAACGCGCCTACCTCGCCCAGGCCGCCTGCAGCCGCTACGGCGTCGCCTGGGCGCCAGAGCCGGAGCTCCTCATGCGCCTGCTCGCGCCGGAGGTCCTGGCCGAGGCCCGCGCCCTCGGCCTGGCGCTGCGCCTCGGCTGCGACCTGTGCGGCCGCTCCGCCGCCGTGCTCGACGAGACGCGCCTGTCCTGGCGCGACGGCGCCCTGGTGCTGGCCGCCGAGAGGCCCCGCCGCGACCTCCTGCTCGGCGAGCAGACGCGCAAGCGCCTGCAGGCGCTGGGCGAGGCGATGGGTGTCGGGACGGCGATCGCCGCCTAGTCCGCCAAGTCGGCCACCTTCACGCGCGAGCCCTTGAGCATCAGCGCCAGCTCGCCGCGTTTCAGGCGCAGGGCGTCCTCGCCGAACACCTCGCGCCGCCAGCCCTTCAATGCGGGCACGGCCGCCCCGTCGTCGCCGGCGATCTTCTCCAAGTCGCCCACGGTCGCGATCAGCTTCGACGCGACGCCCGCGTCCTCCGCCCGCGCTTTGAGCAGCACTTTGAGCAGCTCCACGACCGCGCCGGCGCCCTGGGGCGACGGCGGCGCGCGCTCGATCACCGGCGCATAGCCCTCCGGATCGCGCAGGGCCTCGCGCAAGGCCTCCAGGAGCTCGGGCGCGAAGCGCGAGCCGGCGAAGCCCTTGCCGAGCGAGCGCATGTCGGCCAGCGCGGCGGTGGTGGTCGGCAGCTGCGAGGCGATCTCGTCCATCGCCTCGTCCTTGAACACACGGCCGCGCGGGATGTCGCGACCCTGGGCGGCGCGCTCGCGGAAGGCGGCGGCGGCCTTGAAGGCGGCGAGGTAGCGGGCGTTGAACTTGCGCGGCTTGAGGCGGCGCCAGGCGTTCTCGGGATCGACGTCGTAGGCGGCGGGATCGCTCAGCGCCTCCATCTCCTCCGCCACCCAGCCGAGGCGCCCGTCGCGCTCCAGCCGCTCCACCAGGCGCGGATAGGCCTTGGCCAGGTGCGTCACGTCGGCGGCGGCGTACTCCAGCTGCGCGTCGGAGAGTGGGCGGCGCGACCAGTCCGTGAAGCGGCTCGACTTGTCGATCTCCACCCTCAGCATCTGCCGCATCAGGTCTCCGTAGGCGATCTGCTCGCCGTACCCCGCCGCCATGGCCGCCACCTGGGTGTCGAAGATCGGGCGCGGAATGGAGCCCAGGTTGGCGAAGATCTCCACGTCCTGCCGGCAGGCGTGGAACACCTTGACGATCGCCTCGTCGCGCATGAGCGCCAGGAAGGGCTCCAGGTCGATCTCATCGGCCATGGGGTCGATCACCGCGGCCCCGTCGATGGAGGCCGCCTGGATCAGGCACAGCCCGGGCCAGTAGGTGGTCTCGCGCATGAACTCGGTGTCCACCGCGATGAATTCGCTGTGGCGCACCGCGTCGCAGAACTCGCGCAGGCGGACATTGTCGGTGATCGGGGTCATGGGCTAGCTATGCCCAGCGCCTGCGCCGCGCCTCAAGCGCGAAGGCGCCACACTCCCGCCCCGATCGGAGACCGGATGCAAGGCGCGAACGGCCTGACCTACGCCGACGCCGGCGTCGACATCGACGCGGGCGAGGCGCTGGTCGAGCGCATCAAGCCGCTGGCCAAGGCCACGGCGCGGCCAGGCGCGGAGGCGTCGCTGGGCGGCTTCGGCGCCCTGTTCGACCTGCGCGCCGCCGGGTTCACCGACCCGCTCGTCGTCACCACCACCGACGGCGTCGGCACCAAGCTGCGCATCGCCATCGACACGGGCCTGCACGACGGCATCGGGATCGACCTTGTCGCCATGTGCGTCAACGACCTCCTGGCGCAGGGGGCCGAGCCCCTGTCGTTCCTGGACTACTACGCCACCGCCAAGCTGGAGGTGGAGGTGGCCGCGCGGGTCGTGGCCGGCATCGCGGAGGGCTGCCGCCGCGCCGGCTGCGCGCTGGCGGGGGGCGAGACGGCGGAGATGCCCGGCCACTACGCCGGCGGCGACTACGACCTCGCCGGCTTCGCCCTGGGCGCGGTGGAGCGCGACGCGCTGCTGCCCAAGCTCGACCGTCAGCGCGCGGGCGACGTGATGATCGGCCTGCCGAGCTCCGGCCCGCACTCGAACGGCTATAGCCTGATCCGCCGCGTGGTGGAGCGTTCGGGCCTCGCCTGGGACGCTCCCGCAACCTTCGCCGACGGGGCCACGCTGGCCGAGGCCATGCTCGAGCCGACGCGCATCTACGTGCGCGAGCTGCTGCCCGTGCTGCGCGGCGGGCGGGTCAGCGGCGGCGCCCACATCACCGGCGGCGGGCTGATAGAGAACCCGCCCCGCGCGATCCGGGATGGCCTGACGCCGCGGTTCGACTGGAACGCTTGGACGCCGCCGCCGGTGTTCGACTGGCTCGCGCGGACGGGCGGGATCGCCGAGACCGAGATGCGCCGCACGTTCAACTGCGGCCTGGGCTTCGTCGTCGTCACATCACCGCAGGACGCGCCGGAGGTGCTGGCCGATCTGGCGGACGCCGGCGCGGTGGTCGTCGGCGAGCTGGCGGCGGCATGACAGGCGCTGCGCCTTCTCCTGAGGGGGGAAGGAAGGTCCGCACCGCCGTCCTGATCTCTGGCCGGGGCTCGAACATGGAGGCCCTGGTCGCAGCCGCCCGCGATCCCGCCTACCCCGCCGAGATCGTGCTGGTGCTGTCCAACAAGGCGGATGCGGGGGGCCTCGCCACGGCGCGCAAGGCTGGGATCGCCGCTGAGGCGGTGGAGGCGCGCGCCTTTGGCCGCGACCGCGAGGCGCACGAGCAGGCGATCCAGGCGCGGTTGGAGGCGCACGGGGTCGAGCTGGTGGCGCTGGCCGGCTACATGCGCGTGCTCACGCCCTGGCTGGTGGGCCGCTGGGCGGGGCGGATGCTCAACATCCACCCAAGTCTGCTGCCGCACTTCCCCGGGCTGGACACCCATGCCCGCGCCCTGGCCGCCGGCCACGCGAAGGCCGGCTGCAGCGTGCATTTGGTGACGGAGGACCTCGACGCGGGTCCGGTGCTCGGCCAGGCGCGGACCGAGGTGCGCGCGGACGACACGCCCGAGACCCTCGCCGCCCGCGTGCTCGAGCTCGAGCACCGCCTCTACCCGCAGGAGCTGGCGCGCCTCGCGGCGAGGCTGCGCGCTGAAAGCTAGGCTCGCCTCAGGCGGCGATGTCCTCGTCCTTGAAGAACTGGGCGATCTCCATCTTCGCGTTCTCGTCCGAGTCCGAGCCGTGGACGGTGTTCTCGCCTACGCTCTCGCTGAAGGCCTTGCGGATGGTGCCCTCGGCGGCGTCCTTCGGGTTGGTGGCGCCCATCACGTCGCGATAGCGCTTCACCGCGCCCTCGCCCTCGAGCACCTGCACGACGACCGGGCCGGAGGTCATGAACTCGACCAGCTCGCCGAAGAACGGCCGCTCCTTGTG
>CAXTBN010000113.1:0-5640 GCA_964242895.1 uncultured Caulobacteraceae bacterium
GGCTTGGCGCCCTGGGCGACCTTGATCTCGATCTCGCGGCAGGCGTTCAGGTACTCGGCCGTGACGCCGAAGCGGCCGGAGGCGATCTGCTTGACCGCGCTGTTGGCGTTGTCGCCGTTGGGCAGCGGCTTGTAGCGCTCCGGCACCTCGCCGCCCTCGCCGGAGACGGAGCGCGCGCCGATGCGGTTCATGGCGACATTCAGCACGCCGTGCGCCTCCGGGCTCAGGGCGCCCAGGCTCATGCCGGGGGTGAGGAAACGCTGGCGCACGGCGTTGACGCTTTCGACCTCGTCCAGGCCGATGGCGGCGCGGTCGGGCTTCACCTCCAAGAGGTCGCGCAGCGTAATGGGGCGCTCGGGCCGCATCATGTCGCTGAACGCCTTATACGCGGTGTAGTCGCCCCGGTCGCAGGCGGCCTGCAGGGTGTGGATCGCCTGCGCCTCGAAGGCGTGCGCCTCGCCCGAGCGCCGCTGGCGGTAGAGGCCGCCCACCGGCAGCGGCGCCGCGGCCCCGTCCCAGGCGCGGGCGTGCAGGGCCGCGGCGGCGCGCTCCAAGCCGGGCAGGCCGACGCCCGAGATGCGGCTGGTCATGCCGGGGAAGAGCTCGGCGACGAGGGCGCGGCTCAGGCCCACGGCCTCGAAGTTGTAGCCGCCGCGGTAGGCCGAGATGACGCTGACGCCCATCTTGGACAGGATCTTGAGGAGCCCGCCCTCCACCGCCTTCTTGTGGTTCAGGCACACCTGACCGAAGGAGAGGCCGCCCGACAGCCCGCGCTCCTGCCGCTCCTGGAAGCTCTCCTGCGCCAGGTAGGCGTTCACCGCCGTGGCCCCCACGCCGACCAGCACCGCGAAGGCGTGGACGTCCAGGCAGTCGCCCGCGCGCACGATCAGCGACACGTACGAGCGCAGGCCGCGCGCCACCAGGAAGCCGTGCACCGCCCCTGTCGCCAGGATCGAGGGAATGGCGATGCGGTCCTCGGCCGAGCCCTCGTCGGTGAGCACGATCTGCGAGCGGCCGGAAAGCGCCGCGTCCTCCGCCTCCGCCCGGATGCGGTCCAACGCCTCGCGCAGGGCGGCGCCGGCGGGGGCGGCGGGGTCGGGTCGGGCGAAGGTGCAGTCGACGGTGGCGATCTGCTCGCGGCCGATGAAGCCGATCACGCGCTCGAACATGCCGGTGGTGAGCACGGGGCTCTCCAGCACGTAGACGTCGGTCTGGGTCTCGTCCTCGGCCAGGATGTTGCCGAGGTTCTTGAAGCGGGTTTTCAGGCTCATCACCCCCGTCTCGCGCAGGGGGTCGATGGGCGGGTTGGTGACCTGGGCGAAGGCTTGGCGGAAGTAGTGGCTCAGCGGCCGGTGGCGCTCGCTCAGCACCGCCAGCGGCGTGTCGTCGCCCATGGAGCCGACCGCCTCCTTGGCCTCCTCGGCCATGGGCGAGAGGATCAGCTCCAGGTCCTCCAGGCTCCAGCCGGCGGCGGCCTGACGACGGCGCAGCTCCTCGGGGCCGTAGCGGCGGGGCTCGGGGCCCGGGCCGATGCGCGGCTCCAGCGCCATGACGTTGCCCAGCCACTCGGCGTAGGGGTGGGCGGCGGCGAGCTCGTCGATGATCTCGCGCTCGCCGTAGAGGCGGCCGGCGCCGCCTTCCTCCGGCGCGAGGTCGACGGCGATCATGCGGCCGGCGGTGATGTGGCCCTTGCGGACGATGCGCCCCTCGGCGACCCCGCTCATGCCCGCCTCGGAGCCCACGATCAGCAGGCCGTCGTCGGTGACCGCCGTGCGCAGGGGGCGCAGGCCGTTGCGGTCCTTTCCGGCCACCACCCAGCGGCCGTCGGTGGCGCACAGGGCGGCGGGGCCGTCCCACGGCTCCATCACCGCGTTGCAGTAACCGTAGAGCGCCGCGTGCTCGGCGGGCATGTGCGGGCTGGCGGCCTCGGGCATCAGCAGCGCCTTGGCCATGGGGGCGGACCGGCCGGCGCGGACCAGGGTCTCGAAGGTGTTGTCCAGCGCCATGGAGTCCGAGCCGCCGGGCTGGATCACCGGCTTCACGTCCTCCTGCGCGTCGCCGAACGCCGTGGCGGCCATGCGGATCTCATGGCTCTTCATCCAGTTGGCGTTGCCGCGCAGCGTGTTGATCTCGCCGTTGTGCGCCAGCATGCGGAACGGCTGGGCGAGGCGCCACTCGGGAAAGGTGTTGGTCGAGTAGCGCTGGTGAAAGATGGCCACCGCCGCCTCGAACCGCGGGTCGCGCAGGTCGGGGTAGAAGCTGTCGATGTGCTCGGCCAGGAACATGCCCTTGTAGACGAGCGACCGCGCCGACAGCGAGCAGACGTAGAAGTGCGGCACACTCGGCCCGCGCGTCTCGATGCGCTTGCGCACGAGGAACAGGGCGCGCTCCAGCGCCTCGCCGTCGAGCTCGAGGCCGGGCGGCGGGCCGAGGAGGATCTGCTCGATCTCCGGCCGGGTGGCGACCGCCTTGTCGCCGATAACGGTCGGGTCGATGGGCGTCTGGCGCCAGCCGTAGATGTAGAAGCCGGCCGCGAGCACCTCGCTCTCGACGAGCGTGCGGCAGGCCTCCTGCGCGGCGAGGTCGGTGCGCGGCAGGAAGATCTGGCCGACGGCGATGGGGCCGGGCCGGAGGCGGTGCCCGGTGCGCTGCACCTGCTCGGCGAAGAAGGCCTGCGGGACGCTGACCATGACTCCCGCGCCGTCGCCCGTCTTGCCGTCCGCGTCCACCGCGCCCCGGTGCCAGACCGCCTTGAGCGAGCGGATGGCGATCTCCACCACCTCGCGCCGCGGCTTGCCGTCCAGCGCGCAGACGAGGCCCACGCCGCAGGCGTCGCGCTCGTCGGCCGGGTCGTAGGCGTGGCCGGCGACGAGGCGGTCGCGCATGGTTTCGTAGGACAGGGTCACGGCGTCACTCCGCAGCCAGGAGCGGACGGGGGCCCACCGGTGCTCGGCCCTGCAGCCAGCGATGGATGTCGACCGCGGCGTCCATGCCGTCCTTCACCGCCCAGACCACCAGCGACGCGCCGCGCACGATGTCGCCCGCGGCGAACACGCCCTCCAGCGTGGTGGCGAACGAGCGCGACGGGATGCGGATCGCCCCGTGCGGGGTGACGGCGAGGTCGGGTTCGTCCCAGGCGCCGGGCAGGTCCTCCGCGTCGAAGCCCAGCGCGCCGATCACGAGGTCGGCCTCCAGCCGTTCGGTCGCGCCGGTCACCGGCTCGGGCGAGCGGCGGCCGCCCGAGTCCGGTGCTCCCAGGCGCATGCGCTGCACCGTCACGGCGCCCTCGGCCACGGCGGCGGGGGAGGCGAGCCAGTCGAACACCACGCCCTCCTCCTCGGCGTGGGCCACCTCGCGGGCGGAACCCGGCATGTTGCGGCGGTCGCGGCGGTAGACGCAGGTGACGCTCGCCGCGCCCTGGCGCACGGCGGTGCGCACGCAGTCCATGGCCGTGTCGCCGCCCCCCAGCACCACCACGCGCTTGCCGGCCGCATCGAGCTCGGGCGGCGGCGGGCCGTCGCCGAAGCCCGCGCGGTTGGAGGCGATCAGGAAGGCGAGCGCCGGCGTCACCTCCGGCCCTCCGGGCGCGGCGAGGGCGCGGGCCGCGTAGACGCCGGTGGCCACCAGCACGGCGTCGTGGCGCGCGCGCAGGTCGGCCCAGGCGAGGTCGCGGCCGATGTCGCACTCCAGCCGGAACTCCACGCCGCCCTCGGCCAGGCGGCGCACGCGGCGGTCCACGATCTCCTTCTCCAGCTTGAAGCCGGGGATGCCGTAGGTGAGCAGGCCCCCCGCGCGGTCGTGCCGGTCGTAGACGGTGACGGCGTAGCCCTCGGCGCGGAGCCGGTCGGCGGCGGACAGGCCTGCGGGTCCCGCGCCGACGATGCCGACGCTGTGGTCCCGCTCGCGCACCGGGCGGAGCGGAAGCACCCAGCCCTCGCGCCAGGCCAGGTCGGACAGGTGCGCCTCCACCGCGCCGATGGTCACGGTGCCGAAGCCCGCCTGCTCCACCACGCAGGCGCCCTCGCACAGCCGGTCCTGCGGGCAGATGCGGCCGCACACCTCCGGCAGGGTGGAGGTGGCCTGGCTCAGCTCGTAGGCCTCGCGCCAGCGGCCCTCGGCGGTCAGGCGCAGCCAGTCTGGGATGTCGTTCCCGAGCGGGCAGGCGCTCTGGCAGAAGGGCACGCCGCACTGGCTGCAGCGCGAGGACTGCGTCTCCGCCTCGGGCGCGGTGAAGCCGGCGTAGATCTCGCCGAAGTCACGCGCGCGCTCGCCCGCGCCGCGCTTGTGCGGCGTCTCGCGGGGTGTGACGGCGAACTTGAGCAGCCCTTCGGCCATGGCGACGTGATCCGGCCCGCGTGGACGCGGATGCACGCTCATAGCGGCAGGATCGTCCCCTGTCGAAGAGGCGATCTCCCAAGTAGACTATTTCCGCGTCAGCCCGCCTCCTCCACACCGTATCCCGCGGCCTTGCCGGTCGGCGCTGGTCCACTTTGTGGACTGGCGGCGTTTTGCCCCTCGGGCTGGGCGAACTGGCCGCCGGAGCGGAAGCGCCAGAGATAGGTCGGCAGCACCGCGTCCACCGAGGTGGGCTCGACGCCCAGGTCGGCGAGGCCGGGCAGGGCGGGGTCGGCCACGTTGTCCCGTCCGAGCAGCTTCACCTGATCGGTGGTCAGCGGCGGCGGCAGGGGAAGGATCCGCGCCTGCAGGTCGCCCAGGGCGCCGATCAGGCCCGCGATCGGCATGGGCACGGGCAGCAGCGTCCGCTTCCGCTGGATGTCGTGGAGCATGATCTCCATCAGCTCGCGGAAGGTGTACACGCCCGGCCCGCCCAGCTCGTAGGTGCGCCCGGCGGCCTCCCGCGCCGGCTTCATCGCCTCGGCCACGGCCGCGCCCACGTCGCCCGCGTACACGGGCTGGAAGCGCGTGCCGGCCCCGACCATGGGCACCACGGGCGAGATGGCGGCGATGGCGGCGAAGCGGTTGAAGAACTGGTCCTCCGGCCCGAACACGATGGACGGACGCAGCACCGTGGCCGTCGGGATCGCAGCGCGCACGGCCGCCTCGCCCGCCGCCTTGGTGCGCGCGTAGGCGGAGGGGCTGCGCGCGTCCGCGCCGATGGCGGAGACCTGGATGAAGCGCGTGATCCCGCGCGCGGCGGCGGCGCGGGCGATCTCCCCCGCGCCCTGCGCCTGCAGCGCGTCGAAGGTCTGCCGCCCCGTCTCGGCGAGCACGCCGACGAGGTTGACCACCGCCTCCGCGCCCTCGAGCGCCAGGTCCACGCTGTCCGGCGACTTCAGGTCGGCGCGGGCGAACTCGATCTGGCCGACCTCGCCCATGACCTTCAGCTGGGGCGAGCGCAGCGGGTTCCTCGCCGCCACCCGGATGCGCCAGCCGTTGCGCGCCAGCGCGCGCACCACGTACTTGCCCAGGAACCCCGTGCCGCCGAAGACGGTGACCAGCGATTGCATGGGCGGGGAGACTCCGGCGCGGCGACGGGTGCGGGCTTAGAGGAGACGGCCGCCGCCTTCAACGCGCCGGCGCACGCACGCGCCGGCGCCCCGCCCGGCGGCGGCGCGCGGGCGGGCGTGGGGAGGCGGCGGAGCGCCGGGCGTCCCGCCCGGTGGGTGAGTGGGTGTACCG
>CAXTBN010000114.1:0-5600 GCA_964242895.1 uncultured Caulobacteraceae bacterium
GTCGCAGGCGTCGCGCGAGGCCGGATGAGCGTCTCTCGACGGCCAGCGCGTCCCCTCCTCTCCCGCACGATGTCCCGCAGTCTATCCCCGCCCCCTGCGGCCGGGTGCAGGATGCTTTCGTCCCGTCGCACGGGGAGGCGCTCGGCCGGCGAGCCCGAAGCGGCGGCGGGAGCGGTCGAGCGGGATCAGAGGGCGGGGGACGTAAGCCCGCCCATCGGCGAGGAGCGCTGTCCTCGCCGCCCGTCCGGGGGGAGAAGGGTCTGGCCATCGGCGGTTTCGCCCGACTGGTGGGGGCCTCGGGGTGAAGGGCCCAAGACGCCCGCGCGCCCCGCCCTCCGGGAAAACGCACCGCGCGGAGCGTCTGGTCGCGCCGAAACGGTTACTGTCTCCAACTCCGGGCGAGGCCCGGACGCTCCGCCGCCTCCCCACCTGCCCCGAGTGGCCGCAGCCGCGCCGGGCGCCCGCCCCTGCCCGCCCCTGCGCGGTTCCGTGCGGCGGCGGGTGCGACTAGAAGGCCGCCCATGACCGCCGACACCTCCGACCGCCCGAACCGCCCCCCGTCCAACCGCCTGGCCTTCGCCACGCGCGCCATCCACGGCGGGCAGTCCCCCGACCCGCTCACCGGCGCGGTGATGGTGCCGATCTACCAGACGTCCACCTACGCCCAGGAGAGCCCAGGCGTGCACAAGGGCTTCGAATACAGCCGCAGCCACAACCCGACCCGCTACGCTTTCGAGCGCGCTGTCGCCGACCTGGAGAGCGGCGAGCGGGGCTTCGCCTTCGCCTCGGGCTTGGCGGCGATCTCGACGGTGCTCGACAGCCTGGACGCCGGCGCGCACGTGATCGCCAGCGACGACCTGTACGGCGGCAGCTACCGCCTGTTCGCGCGGGTGAAGGCGCGTTCCGCGGGGCTCAGGTTCTCGTTCGTGAACATGGCCGACCTGGCCGCGGTCGAGGCGGCGGTGACGCCCGAGACGCGGCTGATCTGGGTCGAGACGCCCACCAACCCCATGCTGCGCCTCGCCCCGCTGGACGACCTCGCCGCCCTGGCCAAGCGTCGGGGCCTCTTGATCGCGGCGGACAACACCTTCGCCTCGCCCTACTGCCAGCGGCCGCTGGAGCACGGCTTCGACCTCGTGATGCACTCCACCACCAAGTACCTGAACGGCCACTCGGACGTGGTCGGCGGCGTGCTGGTGACGGGCGGGAACGCCGAGTTCGCCGAACGCATCGGCTTTCTGCAGAACGCCGTCGGGAGCGTCGCCGGGCCGTTCGACAGCTTCCTGGCGCTGCGCGGCGTCAAGACGCTGGCCCTGCGCATGGAGCGCGCCTGCTCCAACGCGCTGGCCATCGCGCGCTGGATGGAGAGCCGGCCCGAGTTCGAGCGCGTGATCCACCCCGGGCTGGAGAGCCACCCGCAGCACGCGCTGGCCGCCCGGCAGATGCACGCCTACGGCGCCATGATCACCGCCGTCCTGGACCGCGACCTGGACGGCGTGCGCCGCTTCCTGGAGCGCACGCACCTGTTCACCCTGGCCGAGAGCCTGGGCGGCGTGGAGAGCCTGATCGAGCACCCGGCGATCATGACCCACGCCTCCGTCCCCGCGACGCAGCGGCTGGAGCTGGGCATCGCCGACGGGCTGGTGCGCCTGTCGGTCGGCATCGAGGACGTCGACGACCTGATCGGCGACCTCGAGCACGCCCTCGGCTGAGCGCGCCTCAGCTCCGCGAGCCGAGCGCCGCCGACGTGGTCACCACCGCGTTCACGCCGGACACCGCGCTGTTGAAGGAGCTGATCATCGACTGGTAGCTCGCCTGCCCGCCGCCGCCCTTCAGGTCGCGGTAGGCGCCGAGCTCGCTGTCGAGCTCGTCGCCGGCGCGGCCGTAGCTGTCGACTCGCCACTGGTCGGGACCGGACGCCTTGGGCTTGGCCTTGGCCACCTCGGCGTGCTGGTCGGCCAGGGCGGCCTGCAGGGCGCGCGCCTCCGTCTCGGCCGCGGCGGTCTTGGCCGGGTCGTGCAGGTCGGCCTCGCTGTGGAAGAGCTGGGCCAGGGCGCGACCGTGCTTGAGCGCGATCTGCGTGTCGTAGCCCAGCATGTCGCCGCTGCTCTTGAGGCGCGCAAGCTCCTGGGCGTCACGCTGGTCGCGGGCGTGCGTCAGCACCGCGTCGAAGCGGTCGGCCTCGGAGATGGCGGTGCGGAACTCGGCGGTGAGCGGGCCGTCCTCGGCCTTGCCGCGGGCGAGACCGTCGTCGCGCCAGGCCTTGCTGGCGTAGTAGCTCTTCAGCGCCGCCTCGTGCGTCATCACTTTGTCGAGCGCGGGGATGAAGCGGTCGGCCGCCGCGTCCACGTCGCCGAGGCCGCCGCCCGGCATGGCGCGCGCGGCCTTGAGCTTGATCTGCGCCTGGTCCAGCCAGCCGCCGATCAGGTGGGCCATCTGCGGGTCGGGATGCGGACCGCCGATGCCGGCCTTCTGGTACGACTCATACTCGCCGCGCAGGCCGAAGGTGCCCAGCACCGTGTTGAAGCCTTCGGTGTAGGCGTTCAGCTTGGCCTGGCCCGCCTCAGGGCCTGCGAACGCGCCCGCCACGACGCCGCCCGGACCGCCACGTCCGCACCCCGCCAACAGCACCGCCATCGCCAGCGCCGCCTTCGCTCCGCCCCGCATCGCGCCCTCCCAAGCTCAGCTTTGAAGCGGCCGAGGGCGGCGCGGGTTGCAGCCGCCCTTGCGCGGCGCGGCGCGGCGGCTAAACGGCGAGGGGTGACGCCCTTCCTCATCGCGGTCACGGGCGGCTCGGGCTCGGGCAAGAGCACCCTGGCGCGCACCCTCCTCGAGCAGCTTCCCGCAGGCGCCGCCGCCTGGCTGAGCGAGGATTGGTACTACGCCGACGTGGGCGCGGGCCCTGGCTTCGATCCGGCGATGTACGACTTCGACGACCTGCCCGTGCGCGACCACGCCCGGCTGGTCGCCGACCTCCACATGCTGCGCGCAGGCCGCGCGGTGCGCGCGCCGGCGTACGACTTCGCCACGCACCGGCGCACCGCCGACCACGCCCACCCCGTCGAGCCCCTCGCCGTGGTGATCGCGGAGGGCGCGCACCTGCTCTGCCGGGCGGAGGTCGCGGCGTTGTTCGACCTGCGCGTGTTCGTGGACACCCCCGCCGACGTGCGCTTCATCCGCCGCCTGCTGCGCGACCAGGCCGAGCGCGGGCGCACGGCGCGCTCGGTGATCGACCAGTACCTCGCCACCGTCCGCCCCGCGCACGAGCGCCTAGTCGAGCCCGCCCGCGCCCGCGCCGACTTGGTGGTCGCCGACTCCGCCGCGCGCGTCGAGGACGCCGACCCGGCCGAGCTGCGCCGCCTCGCGGAGCCGGTGCTGGCGCACCCGGGCGTGCGCGCCGCGGCGGCGCGTGCCGGCTAGGGCCAGAGCCGCGTGCTCTTCCACGCCGCGTCCTGCCCCGCCCGCGTGAACAGGCGGCGATCGTGGAGGCGGTTCGGGCCGTCCAGCCAGAATTCGATCGCGCTCGGGACGACACGGTAGCCGCCCCACGTCGCGGGGCGCGGCGGATCGCGGTCGGCGTACTCGGCCTCCAGCTCGGCGACACGACGCTCCAGCGTCCCGCGGCTGTCGAGCGGCCGCGACTGCGCGGAGGCCAGCGCGCCGATCCGGCTGCGCTTGGCGCGGCTGGCGAAATAGGCGTCCGCATCGGCGGGCGGCAGCCGCTCGACGGGTCCGCGCACGCGCACCGCGCGGCGCAGGCTCTTCCAGTGCAGGCACAGGGCCGCCTTGGGATCGCCCGCCAACTCGCGCCCCTTGGCCGAGCCCTCGTGCGTGAAGAAGCGGAAGCCGTCCGGCCCGTGGCCCTTCAGCAGCACCATGCGCACATCGGGCAGCCCGTCGGCGTCGACGGTGGCCAGCGCCATGGCGTCGGGATCGTTGACCTCGCTCGCCTTGGCCTCGCCCAGCCACGCCTCGAACAGGGCGAGGGGGTCCGCCTCGGAGAACATGCGGTCGAGCACGGCGTCGGGTGCGGTCATGCCCGGCCTATAGCCGCCCGCGGCGCTCAGGACGACGCCGACCGGAGCGCCCCGGCGGCCAGCAGCGCCAACGTCGTCGCCGTGGCGACGTGCAGCGTCACGTGCAGCGTGTTCGGGACCAGGCCGTGACGCTCGGGCAGGAACGCGTGCGTGGCGCCGAACAGCCCGCGGTAGCGCGCGGCCCGCACCGGCTCCGCCCGCACGAGGTACGGCCACCACCATGCCCGGAGCTCGCCCGCGAACAGAACGCCGTAGCTCACCCATAGCCAAGCCCCGAGCCAGCCCGGGCGATGGCCGCCCAGCGCCGCCAGGCTGCCGACCAGGCCCACCGTGAAGGGCAGGCTCTGGACGACGATGATCTGCAGCAGGCGCGTCCGCCCGTCCGCCGCCTGCACGGCGGCCACGTCGTTGAGCGGCGGCGCAGGAAGCCAGTCGTGCGGCCAGAGGACGGCCACCTGGAAGGCCTGCAGCGCCGTGAGGCACGCGAACAGCATGACCGCAGCCTAGTCCGGGGCGCATACACACCCAAGCCGGTTCGCCCACCGCCCCGCCCGCGCTAGAAGCTCGGCCGCCATGTCGCACAACACCTTCGGCCACCTGTTCCGCGTGACCACCTGGGGCGAGAGCCACGGGCCGGCGCTGGGCTGCGTTGTGGACGGCTGCCCGCCCGGCCTGCCGCTGTCCGAGGCCGACCTGCAGCCCTGGCTCGACCGGCGCCGCCCGGGCGGCGGCCGGCACGTGACGCAGCGGCGCGAGGCCGACGAGGCGCGCATCCTCTCCGGAGTGTTCGAGGGGCGCACCGCCGGGCACCCGATCTCGGTGATGATCGAGAACACCGACGCGCGCTCGAAGGACTACGGCGCGGTCGCGAGGAGCTTCCGGCCGGGCCACGCCGACTACACCTGGGCGGCGAAGTACGGGGTGCGCGACTTCCGCGGCGGCGGGCGCTCCTCCGCGCGCGAGACCGCCGCGCGCGTCGCCGCCGGCGCGGTGGCGCGCGTGGTGCTGGGCGCGGGCGTGCGCATCCGCGCCGCCGTGGTGCAGGTCGGCCCGCTCGCCGTCGACCGCGCGCGGTTCAGCTGGGACGAGGCGGAGCGCAACGCGCTCTGGTGCCCCGACGCCGAGCTCCTGCCGCAGTGGGAGGCGCACCTGGACCGCATGCGCCGCGAGGGTTCCTCGGCGGGCGCGGTGGTCGAGGTCGAGGCGTCTGGCGTGCCGGCGGGCTGGGGCGCGCCCGTCTACGGCAAGCTCGACGCCGAGCTCGCGGCCGCGCTGATGAGCGTCAACGCCGTCAAGGGCGTGGAGATCGGCGCGGGCTTCGCCGCCGCCGCCTTGGACGGGCGCGAGGCCGGCGACGGCATGCGCCGCGGACCGGACGACGCGGTCGCGTGGGACAGCAACCACGCCGGCGGCGTGCTGGGCGGCGTCTCCACCGGCCAGCCCCTGGTCGCCCGCATCGCGCTGAAGCCGACCTCCTCGATCACCACGCCGCGGCCGTCGCTGGACGAGGACGGGGCGGAGGTCGAGGTGGCCACCACCGGCCGTCACGACCCCTGCGTGGGC
>CAXTBN010000115.1:0-5572 GCA_964242895.1 uncultured Caulobacteraceae bacterium
GCCCCTGCCCCTGCCCCCCGTCCCGTCCTCCGGAACCGCGCGGGGCGGT
Source organism: uncultured Caulobacteraceae bacterium (assembly GCA_964242895.1). Taxonomy (GTDB): domain Bacteria; phylum Pseudomonadota; class Alphaproteobacteria; order Caulobacterales; family Caulobacteraceae; genus JASLDZ01. Next base: position 50 of record CAXTBN010000115.1, read on the forward strand.
CCGGCCCCCGGCGGTGCGGCGGGAGCGATGGGCGCGCGGCCAGCGCCCGGGCCCCTGCCGGGACTGGAGGCGCAGACCGACCTGCGCGGCTTCCTGCGGAGCACGGTGGGCTGCAGCCACGAGGAGTACATGCGGCTGACGCCCGCGGAGCGCGCCCGCTGCGACTCCGGCTTCGCCACGGCCGCGCGCACGGCGCCGCCCATTCCGCTGCCCGACGACAAGCTGGCCGGCTTCGCCCGCCAGGCCGACGCCAACGCCCGCAAGCGCGCTCGCCGCGAGGGGCCGCTGTACCAACCCGTGACCGACTGCGAGATCGGCTCGGAGGCGTCCCGCCTGGGCCTGGGCTGCCTGCCGCCCGACGCCTCGCATGTCGTGAAGCGCTTCTGAGTCCGCCGGGGGTGGAGGCGGTTGCGGACGCGGGAGCAGGCCCTTCCGCGGGGCGTCGACGGGCGAAACGGGCGCGATCCGCCCCGTCGCGATCCGCCCGCCACGGCCACGCTTCCGACACGCCGACACGCTGACCTCCCGTCCGATGGCGCGGGCGGGCGAGCGGCGGCGACGTACGGGACGGTCCGCGGCCGTCGGCGCGTCGGTCGTCCTGCACGGGGCGGCGCTGCTGTGGCTGGCCTGGTGGACAGTTCCGCCGCGACCCGCGACGACGACGCCCGAGCCGCCGGTTCTGCTGCTGCGCCTGGGCGCCCCGCGATCAGACACGCCCGCGCCGGCCGCCGCAGCACCCTCGGCGTCGGCTCCCGCACGGGCCGAGCGGCCCGCCGCCGTCAAGGCTTCCGCGCCGGCGCTCGACGCACTCGCCCGTCCGACGACGCGGCCGACTGCGGCTCCGCCTTCGTCCGGCGCGGTCGTTGGCGCGGGGGCGCTAGGCGCCGGCGCGGGAGAGGCGGCGCCAACCGGCGTACGCGACGCCTTGCGCGGCCTGCTCGGATGCGCGCACGCCGGTGCGCTCGACCTGTCGCCCGCCGAGAAGGCGCGCTGCGCCGAGCGGCTCGGCCTGGCCTCGCGGACGGCGCCGCACGTGGACCGGATCCCGGCGGAGAAGCGCGCCTACTACGATGCCGTCGAGGCCGCCTACGCCGAGACGCACTTCTACGGCACGCCGAGTCCGTGGGTGGGAACGCGGCCGAACCTCCCGGTGAAGTCGCCCTTCGACGACTGGCGCGAGGGCGTGCCGCCCGGACACACGGCCAACATCGGCTGCTCGCCCCTGCTGCTGCTGCCGGGCTACAAGCCCCGGCCGCACTCGCTCAAGCTCGGCCCCTGCGTCATCACCCCGCCGCGCGGGACCTTCACGGAGGAGGCGGACATCCCCGACCCGCCGACCCTGCGCGAGCGCGAGGCGGACGCGGCGCACATGAAACGCCTCGACCCGCCCGCGGCAGCACCGCCGGCTGTGTCGCCGCCGCCAGGCTGAAACGCCCGGAGAGGGTCAGTCGCCGGCGCGGGCCGGCGGCGTCTCCGCAGCGGCCGGATCGCGGCCGCGCCAGCCCATCTTCATGCCGCCCTCGCCCATGCCGTGGCCGCGCCAGCCGCCGTGACGCCCGCCGCCGCCGTGACGCAGGCGCTCCAGGGCGTCGAAGGCGGCCTGCTGGTCCGGGCCGAGGCTCGCGTAGAACCGGCGCGTCGCCTCCATGTGCGCGCGCATGCGGCCCTCGCGCTCGGTCATGCGGGCCGCCTCGCGGTCGAGCGTCTGGGCGGTGGTGGGCAGGGCGGCGGCCGGGTCGGGACGCATGCGGTCGCGGCGCCGCTCGCCCGGTGCGCCGCGACCCGCCTCCAGCCAAGCGCGCAGGCCCGCCTGCTGTTCGGGTCGCAGCCGCAGCACGGTGGAGAGGTCGGCCACCTCGCGCGACTCGTGCGCCTGGCGCCGCGCCTCCCAATCGGCGCGGCGGTCAGATCGCGCGGACGGGTCGCCGCGACCGGCCGAGCCTGGCGGCGCGTAGGTCTGCGCCGAGGCCCCCGCTGCGACGACGAGCGTCAGGACGGCGGCGGCGAGGGCGGGACGAAGGGGGCGCATGGGCGGCTCGGCTCCGGTGACGGACGAGACGATGATGGCCAAGCTTTGCGGCGCCTTGTCGTCGCGGCGAGCCCGCCCCGGTGTCGGAACCGACACCGACCTTGCAGACATGCGAACGGCCCGGGAGTCGCCTCCCGGGCCGCCGCAGCGTCAGGTCTCAGGCCGGGCTGCGGATCACTCCGCCGGCACGGTCTCCGCGGCGCGGCTCTCCAGTTCGGCGGGGAAGGGCTCCATGGCCTCCTCGCGTCGCTGGGTGAGCGCGGCGTCGCGCTTGGCGGCGATCTTCTGCATGGAGCGCAGGTTCGCGCCCGTGCCCGCCGGGATCAGGCGGCCCACGATCACGTTCTCCTTCAGCCCCTCCAGGGTGTCGACCTTGCCGTGCACCGACGCGTCGGTGAGCACGCGGGTCGTCTCCTGGAACGAGGCCGCCGAGATGAACGAGCGTGTCTGCAGCGAGGCCTTGGTGATGCCCAGGAGCACCGGCTGCGTCGACGCCGGGCGGCCGCCGCGGGCTTCCGCCTTCTTGTTCTCGTCCTCGACCTCCGACTTGTCCATGTGGTCGGCCTTGATGAGTCCGGTGTCGCCGGGCTCCAGGATCTCCACCTTCTGCAGCATCTGACGCACGATGGTCTCGATGTGCTTGTCGTTGATCGGCACGCCCTGCAGGCGGTAGACCTCCTGGATCTCGTTCACCAGGTACTCGGCCAGCGCCTCGATGCCCAGGATGCGCAGGATGTCGTGCGGATCCGGGTTGCCGTCGATGATGTACTCGCCCTTTTGGACGATGTCGCCGTCGTGCACCTGGATGTGCTTGCCCTTGGGGATCAGGAACTCGACCGCCTCCGCCTGCTCGTCGCCCTCGGCTTCGGGGGTGATCTTCAGGCGGCGCTTGTTCTTGTAGTCCTTGCCGAACTCAACACGGCCGGTCATCTCGGCGATGATGGCGCAGTCCTTGGGACGGCGCGCCTCGAACAGCTCCGCCACGCGCGGCAGGCCGCCCGTGATGTCGCGCGTCTTGGCGCTCTCCGTGGGCAGGCGGGCCAGCACGTCGCCGGGCTTCACCTCGTCGCCGTCGCCCACCGAGAGCACCGCTCCGGCCGGCAGCAGGTAACGGGCGTCGCCGCCGGAGGCGACCTTCTGGTACGCGCCGTCCTTGGTCACGCCCATGGCCGGGCGCAGGTCCGAGCCGCGGGGCGAGGCGCGCCAGTCGGCCACCACGCGGTTGGCGATGCCGGTGGCCTCGTCGGTCTCCTCGCGGATGGAGAAGCCCTCCACGAGGTCCTCGAAGCGCACGGTCCCGGCCACTTCCGTCAGGATCGGGGTGGTGTAGGGGTCCCAGGTCGCCAGGCGCTGGCCGCGCTTGACGGTGTCGCCTTCCTTCACCTTGAGCTTGGCGCCGTAGGGGAGCTTGTAGCTCTCGCGGTCCTTGCCCTCGACCTGGATGGTCAGCTGCATGTTGCGGTTCATGGCGATGAGGTCGCCGTCGGCTCCCCGCACCGTCATGCCGCCCGCGAGCTTGATCACGCCCTCGTTGGTGGACTCGAAGAACGACTGCTCGGCCACGTTGGCGGTGCCGCCGATGTGGAAGGTGCGCATGGTCAGCTGCGTGCCCGGCTCGCCGATGGACTGGGCCGCGATGACCCCCACCGCCTCGCCGATGTTCACCCGCGTACCACGCGCCAAGTCACGGCCGTAGCAGGCGCCGCAGACGCCCACCTCGGACTCGCACACCAGCACCGAGCGGATCTTCACCGATTGCACGCCCGCCTTCTCGACCTGATCCGCGAGGATCTCGTCGATGTAGGAGTCGGCCGGGGCGATCACGTCGCCGGTCGTCGGGTGCTTCACGTTCTCCGCGACCGAGCGGCCGAGGATGCGCTGGCCGAGGCTGACGAGCACGTCGCCGCCCTCCACCACTGCGCGTAGCGTGATGCCGCGCGTGGTGCCGCAGTCCTCCTCCGTGATGATGCAGTCCTGCGCCACGTCGACCAGGCGGCGCGTCAGGTAGCCCGAGTTGGCGGTCTTCAGCGCCGTGTCGGCCAGGCCCTTCCGCGCGCCGTGGGTGGAGTTGAAGTACTCCAGCACGGTCAGCCCCTCCTTGAAGTTGGAGGTGATCGGCGTCTCGATGATCTCGCCCGAGGGCTTGGCCATCAGGCCACGCATGCCGCCCAGCTGCTTCATCTGCGCCTGGGAGCCGCGGGCGCCGGAGTGGGCCATCATGTAGATGGAGTTGATCTCCAGCTCACGGCCGTTCTCGTCGCGCTTAACGTCCTTCAGCTCGGCCATCATCTCGTCGGCGATGCGGTCCGTAGACTTGGCCCAGGCGTCGACGACCTTGTTGTACTTCTCACCGCGCGTGATCAGGCCGTCGGCGTATTGCTGCTCGAACTCTTCGGCGAGCTTCTTGGTGTCGGCCACCATCGACGCCTTCTTGGCGGGGATGATGATGTCGTCCTTGCCGAAGCTGATGCCGGCCTTGGCCGCCTCGCGGAAGCCGAGACCCATCAGCTGGTCGGCGAACACCACCGTCGCCTTCTGGCCGGTGTGCCGGTAGACCTGATCGATCAGGTTGCCGATCTCCTTCTTGGTCAGCGCCTTCTCGACCAGCTTGTGGCCGAGCTGGCCGTGCAGCGGCAGCAGGGCGGCGATCTTCATGCGACCCGGCGTTGTGTCGAGCACGCGGACCACGCGCTTGCCGTCGAGGTCCATCTCCTCGAAGCGCGCCTTGACCTTGGCGTGCAGGCTGACGGCGCCGGCGTCGAGCGCCGCGTCGATCTCCGCGAGGGAGCCGAACAGCTTGCCTTGCCCGGGCTCGTTCTCACGCGCCAGCGACAGGTAGTAGAGGCCGAGCACGATGTCCTGCGAGGGCACGATGATCGGCTTGCCGTTGGCGGGCGACAGGATGTTGTTCGTCGACATCATCAGCACGCGCGCCTCCAGCTGGGCCTCGAGGCTCAGCGGGACGTGCACGGCCATCTGGTCGCCGTCGAAGTCGGCGTTGAAGGCGGCGCAGACCAGCGGGTGCAGCTGGATGGCCTTGCCCTCGATCAGCTTGGGCTCGAACGCCTGGATGCCCAGGCGGTGGAGCGTGGGCGCGCGGTTCAGCAGCACGGGATGCTCGCGGATCACCTCTTCGAGGATGTCCCACACCTGCGCCTGCTCGCGCTCGACCATGCGCTTGGACTGCTTGACGGTGCCCGACAGGCCCTTGGCGTCCAGCCGCGCGTAGATGAACGGCTTGAACAGCTCCAGCGCCATCTTCTTGGGCAGGCCGCACTCGTGCAGCTTCAGCTCCGGACCCACGGTGATCACCGAGCGGCCCGAATAGTCGACGCGCTTGCCCAGGAGGTTCTGGCGGAAGCGGCCCTGCTTGCCCTTCAGCATGTCGGCCAACGACTTCAGCGGGCGCTTGTTGGCCCCGGTGATGACGCGGCCGCGACGGCCGTTGTCGAACAGGGCGTCCACCGCCTCCTGCAGCATCCGCTTCTCGTTGC
>CAXTBN010000116.1:0-5541 GCA_964242895.1 uncultured Caulobacteraceae bacterium
CCGCAGGCCTAAGTCGAACTATCAAGAAGGGACGCCCCGCGTCCCGACCCCTCCGAAACAGCCGTCGCGCGCAGGGCGGGTCAAGGCCGAGCGAAGCGAAGCCTGCGCAAGCAGGTCGCCTTGACGCGACCGAGCACGGCGGCGCCGCGCGTCGGTGAGAGCGCCGTGAGCCCCGCTACCCACCCGCGCCCGCCCGCCCTAAATAGTCCGGCAACGTCCTGTCACGGAGGGCCGCCCCATGACCGCGCCCGTCGCCTCCACCACGCCCGACGGCACGGGCCTCGTTCCGCCCGACCGTGACGCCCGGGCCTTTCCCCTGCCCGCGCCGGGCGAGCGCGTGCGCCTGGGCTCGGAGGCGCACCGCAACCTGTTCAGCCGGACCCTGCTGGACACCTTCGATCCCTACCGCCCCGCGTTGATCGACTGGCCGAAGCTCGAGCCCGACGCCCTGACCCGCGTCACCTCCCTGCCGATCTGGGACATTGCGGTGCAGACCGAGGGCAAGGCCGGCGTCCGCATGCAGAACTACGCGGACGTGATCGCCGACCCGCTGGTGAAGAAGGCGCTCGACCTCAACGCCTTCGAGGAACGGCGCCATAAGGCGGTGCTGTCGGGCCTCGTCGCCGCCTACGACATCCCGCTGGAGCCCGAGCCCGAGTACAAGGTGCCGCGCGACCGCGAGTGGGCCTACATGGTCACCGGCTTCAGCGAATGCGTCGACAGCTTCTTCGCCTTCGGCCTGTTCGAGACGGCGCGCCGCTCGGGCTTCTTCCCGCCGGAGCTCGTGGAGACCTTCGAGCCCGTGGTGCACGAGGAGGGGCGCCACATCCTGTTCTTCGCCAACTGGGTGTCGTGGCACCGGCGGCGGCTGAACCCTCTCCAACGCATCGCTTTCGAGCTGAAGGTGGCGGCGGTGTGGGTGTTCCTCGCCTACGAGCGCATGGGCATAGCGTCCGGCATGGACGACGCGACCGACGCGCAGAAGGACCGGGTCAAGCAGAAGCAGGTGCCGGACAACAACTTCACCGTGACGGGCGCGAGCGCGGTCGGCGAGGACCTGGACGTGTGGGAGCTGATGGCGCTCTGCCTGTCGGAGAACGACCGGCGCCTCGGCGTCTACGACAAGCGCCTGGTGCGGCCCATGTTCATGCCGACGCTCGTGCGGATCGCCCTCAGGGTGGTGGGCTTCTGGCGTCGCGTGCGCCGCCCGCGCACGGCCCCGCCCGCCGCCGCCCAGCCGGCTTAGCCGTCAGCTCGCCGACAGGAGCGTCAACAGCGACGAGCTGTTGAGCGTCTGGAACACCTGGGCCGAGGCCTGCAGCGCAACCTGGGCGAGCTGGAGGTCGGTGGCCGCCTTGGCGGGGTCGGCGTCGGCGATGTTGCCGATCACCACGCCCGCTGCGTCCTGCTGTTCGACGACGTTGGCCTGGGCTGACGCCACGCGCGCCTGCGTCGTGCCGTTCTGGGCGACATAGCCGCCGACGGTGGTGGAGGCCGCGTCGAACTGGCTGAGCGTCCCCTGCAGGAAGGTCTGGTCGGCGTCCGAGAGCTTGGAGGGGAAGCTCCCCGTGGCCGGGTAGGTGGTCGCCACATAGCTCGCGATCGACTTCATCACGTCGAACAGCGGCTGGCCGATGTCGCTGGCGAGCTGGCCGGTCTGGATCGAGACGTTGTCGTCGATCCGCGTCGAGCCCTTCAGCGTGCCGTTCTGGAAGGGCGAGCCGGCGGGCAGGTCGGTCATCTGCCCGGCCTTGACCGGGGGCGTGTCGGGCTGGCCGCCCGAGAACAGGTACTGGCCCTGGAAATTGACGTTCAACGCGTCCGACGCCTGGGCGTACCAGCCCTGCAGCTGCTGCATCAGCGTGGAGCCGTCGCCGTTGGCCAGCGACGAGAACACCGCCTGGCGCGCGCTCGTGCCCGCGCTCGAGACGTCGTCGAGCGCCTGCGCCTGGCTGCTCAGCCGGTCGGTCAGGGCCGAGGCGGAGGCGACGTAGGCGTCCAGCCGCGACTTCACCGTCTGGGTGGCGGTCAGGGCGTCGGCGGTGGGCGCATAGCCCTTGAGGTCGGGGGCGAGTTCGCCCGACGAGATCTGCTGCTGCGCCACCCCCAGGCGCGACTGCGCCTGGTTCAGCCCGGCGAGGATGGCCGAGTAGCTCCCGGCGGTGGAGACGCGGTCCATGAACATCACACCATGTTGATGAGGCTGTCGTACATGTCCTTCACCGCCTGGATCACGCGCGCCGAGGCGCTGTAGGCCTGCTGATAGGTGGTGAGGTTGACGAGTTCCTGGTCGATGTTGACGCCCTCGGTCGAGGCGCGGCGGCTGTCGGCGTCGGTCTTCACCGCGTCCGCCGCCTTCGAGGCGTCGTCGGCGGAAGCGGCCGCGCGGGCGGTGAAGGCCGAGAAGCTCGCGGCATAGGTCGAGATGCTGGTCTGCGCAGCGCGCGCGCCGCCGGCCGCCCCGAAGGAGGTCGTCGCGTTGGCCGCCTGGGCGAGCGCGTCGGCGCCGCTGGCGTCGGTGGGGGAGAGCGGCGGCTGACCGCCCGGCTTCCAGGTCGCCAGAGCGAGCTTGGACGGGTCGCCCTGGATGTCGGATCGCACGGAGAGCTGGCCCAGCCGCGCCGAACGCGCCGCGTCGCCCACGCCGAACAGCGCGCTGAACGAGGGCCCCGTCCCGTTCCGGGCGGTGGTGTCGGCGGTGACCTGCAGCCCCGCGCCGCTGCCGTTGGCGGTGAAGGCGAGCTGGCCCGAGCTGTCCAGCGCGAACGCGCCGTACAGCCCGACGCCGGTGGAGGGCGCGTTCAGCGTGGCCAAGAGCGTCGTCATGTCGCCGCCGCCCGCCGGCATGGCGACCGTCACGTCGCGCAGGGTGGAGCCGTCGGCCGCGGTCATGCGGAAGGAGACCGCGCCCGCCGTGAAGCCCGCCGTGTCGCCCGCCTGCAGCCCCGTGGCGAAGGAGGAGAGCCCCGTCGAGCTCACGAGGTCGTTCAGCCCGAAGTAGGCGGAGAAGCCCTGGCCCGCCTTGGTCGCGGCCGTCCCGCCGACGGTGGGCGGGTTGGCGGCGGTGCCGTCGCCCGCCGAATAGACCCCGCCGACGAGCACGATGCGCTTGCTGCTGGAAGCCGAAGTGTCGGCGGAGGTAATGGTCGCCGGCTGGTGGGTGAAGTCGACGCTCGCATAGCCGGAAAGCGCGGTGTTGAGCGCCGAGGTGAGGGTGGCGGCGTTGGTGAAGCTGCCGATCACGTTCCCCGCGCCGTCCTTCAGCGTACCGGACGCGGGGGAGGAGCCCGCGCCGAAGTCGATCACCACCGCCTTCTGCACCGTGCCGTCGGCGCCGGTGACCGCCAGCGTCTCCTGCCCGCTGACGTGGGCGAGCGCGGTCTCGGGATCGAGGCCGGTGTCGCGCCCGGTCAGCGACACGGGCGGCGGCACGGCGGTGTACTGGTTGTGCACGGCGTTGAGGGTGGTCGCGGTCTGGCCGACGAGCTCGGAAAGCTGGGCGGTGAGCGCGGGCAGGGTGGTGTCGCGCAGCTTGGCGAGGCCGCCGATCTCGCCGCCGTCGGGGGCGGCGAGCGTGGTCGCCACGCCCTGGGCGGAGGTGGCCGTGAACTGACCCACCAGCCCCGAGCCGTCGTAGGAGAGCGTGGCGGCGCCGCCCGCGCCCGCGAGCGTCGCGCCGTCGCCGGTGCGCACCACCACGCCGCCGCCCGAGCGCGGGCTGACCTGCACGGGGATGAGCGCCGCTAATTTCTCGAGCGCTTGGCTCTGCTGGTCCTGTGCGCCCGAGGCGTCCTCGCCGGTGGCCATGGCCCGGCTGATCTGGCTGTTCAGCCCGTCGATCTGCGTCAGGAGGCCGTTGGCGGTCTCCACGTCCGCACCGATGCGGCTGGTGTCCTGGCTCCGCAGGCCGGCGAGCTCGGAGCCCACGTCGGACGCCTGGTCGAACAGGGCCTGCGTCGCGGGCGCGGCCTGGGCGCGGCTGGCGGTGGTGGGAGCCGAGGCCAGGCTGATGAAGGAGGAGAACACGTCGTTCAGCGTCCCGAAGAAGCTCGTGGCGCTGTTGGGGTCGCCGAACAGCGCCTGCGCCTGGTCGAGCACGTCGGAGGTGACCGACGCCGCGCCCCCGTCCGAGCCCGCCTGCCGGCTCGCCGCCTCGAGATAGGCGTCGGCGGTGGTGCGAATCTGGCTGACGCTGACGCCGATGCCGCGCCCCTGCACGGTGTCGGACTGCTGGTCGACGACCTTCCGGACGTAGCCCACCGTGTTCACGTTGGCGACGTTGTCCGACACGGTGCGCAGGCCCGTCTGGGCGGTCTGCAGCCCCGACTGGGCGATGTTGAGCGCGCTCAGGAGCGACATGCGCGGGCTCCGGCCGTGTCGGCGGGGTGGGCGGGACCTGCCCGGCGCCCGGCAGGAAGCGCCGGGCGCGCGGAGGCGCCGCGCGGGCGCGGGGCCTTGCGCGGCAAGGGATCGAGGCGTGTCGGCCGGTCGGTCACGCCCCCCACGTCGCAAAGCGGGGGCCGCGGCGCCCGCGGGCGCGTCTCCGCCATCCGGCGCCGCCCGGAGGTCGTCCATCGCCCGGCAAATTCGCGCAGGCCGGGCAGTTCTCGCCGGGCTGGGACGCGGCCGCCCGGCGGAGCGCGAAGGCGCGCAAAGCCAAGCGGGACAAAGGAAGGCGCCGCCCCTGAAGCGCTTGGCGCGTCCCTTGCGTCAGCGCTGGTCGAACCTCCGGCGCAGCATGCGCACCCGCCACCTCCCGCCCCCGGGACTGCATGCCGCCCGCCACCCTCGCGCCCTCGGGCGCTTCCGGCTACATCCGCCCGCCCATCGCCATGTATGGCGGGGACGGGGCCGACGGCGACGACTTCGCCGACCGCGTGCTGGCCAACACCGCGCCAACCGCGGCCGCCCCTGCACCGCGCGCCCAGCCCGACCCGGCGCCGGCTCCGGACTCCAAGCCGGAGGCCGCGTCCGCGCCCGACCGCGCCGCCAAGCCCGCCGATCCGCCGTCCAAAGCGTCCGCGCCCGCCTCGCCCGCCGGGGACGCCGCGGCGGAGCCGGCTCCGGCCGCCGCCGCCGACCCCCTGCACGCCTCGAACGGCAAGGACGACTCCTCCACAGTCGCCGCCCCCGCGGGTGCGGCGACCCCGGACACCGCCCCTACGCCCGCGCCCGCGCCGACCTCGGATACCGCCGGGCTCCTCGCCATGGTCGCGCCGCCGTCCTCCACCACCCCCGTCCAGAAGGCGACTCCGAGCTCGGGCGCGTCTGCGCCCGCTCCGGCTCCGGCCCCGACCCCGGCGTTCGCCCCGGCGGTCGCCCCGGCGGTCGCCGCCTCGGGCCTGCCGGCCGCCGGGTCGACCCAGCCTTCGAAGACTCCCACCCCACCTCAGGCGCAGGTCGCGTCCCAGCCGCCGGCCCGGGCCGCGCCTCCTGTACAGCTCCAGGCCGCGCCGGTCGTCCAAGCCGCGGCCGCTCCACCGTCGGGAGACTCGGCGGCCGCGCCCGCTCGTGCGAAGTCTGCCGCGCCCGCCCCTGCGC
>CAXTBN010000117.1:0-5408 GCA_964242895.1 uncultured Caulobacteraceae bacterium
GGCGGCGGCGCTCACCCGCGCGGCTCCACGCGCTCGCGCCCGGCCAGTTGCAACCGTCGGCCGATCAGGGCCTGCGGGAGGCCGGCGGCCAGCATCCGGCGCCACTCGGCCGGCGCCGCGGCCCCGCGCGCCTGCAGCACGGCGTTGTACAGGGCCAGCGTCGGAAGGCCCGCGCCATCCAGGGCTTGCGCGAGGCCCTTCAGGTCGGGTCCGAGCGTCGCCTGCACGACCGCGAGGCCGGCCGGATCCGCTTCTGGGCCGAAGCCGTTGCGGGCGGCGACCTGCAGGAAGGCGCGGCCGAGCGTGGCGGCCGCCGCGTCGCTGGCGGGCGGCTTGGAGAGGCGGGTGCGCATCTGGCGCAGAGCCTCGACCTCCACCGCGCTGAGGTGGTGCGGCGCGCCGTTCACGCCAGCTCGAAGGGTTCGAGGCCGGACAGGCGCATGGCGCGCGGACGCTCCGGAACGGGCCGGGGAGGGACGCCCGCCACGCCCTGCGCCACGCAGCGGATGTGGTCGGGCGTCGTGCCGCAGCAGCCGCCCACGATGTTGACGATGCCGGCCTCGGCCCATTCCTCCAGGGCGTGACCGGTCTGGTGCGGCTCCTCGTCGTACTCGCCGAAAGCGTTGGGCAGGCCGGCGTTGGGGTAGGCGCTCACCAGAGTGTCGGCGATGCGCGAGAGCTCGGCCACGTGCGGGCGCATCAGCTCGGCCCCGAGCGCGCAGTTGAAGCCCACCGCGAACGGCCGGCAATGGCGCACGCTGTTCCAGAACGCCTCCACCGTCTGGCCCGACAGGGTGCGACCCGAGCGGTCGGTGATGGTGCCGCTGATCCAGATGGGCAGGGGCTCGAGCCCGTCGTCCTCCAGGTCGAGGATGGCCTTGATCGCCGCCTTGCAGTTCAGCGTGTCGAACACCGTCTCGACGAGGAACAGGTCGACCCCACCCTCGTGCAGCGCCAGCACCTGCTCGCGGTAGGCGTCGTAGACCTGCGCGAAGGTGACGCTGCGCGCGCCCGGATCGTTCACGTCGGGGCTGATGGAGAGGGTGCGGCTGAGCGGCCCGACCGCTCCGGCGAGGAAGCGCGGCTTGTCGGGCTCGGCGGCGGTGAACCGGTCGGCGCTCTCTCGACCGAGGCGCGCCGCAGCGAGGTTGATGTCGCGCACCGACGTCTCCAGCCCGTAGTCGGACTGGCTGATGCTGGTGGCGTTGAAGGTGTTGGTCTCGCTGATGTCGGCGCCCGCGGCGTAGTAGGCGTCGTGCAGCTTGGTCACGAGGTCGGGCCGCGTCAGGCACAGGAGGTCGTTGTCGCCCTTCAGCGGCGAGGCGTGGTGCTCGAAGCCGCCGTGGCGGAAGTCGGTCTCCTCCAGCCCCTCGCGCTGGAACATCACGCCCCAGGAGCCGTCGAGCACCAGGATGCGCTCGCGGGCGACGCGGTGCAGGGCGGCGACGCGCTCGGCGCGGGTGCTGGGGCGGGTCATCGGGCGGCCGCCTTGGCGGTCTGCTCGGCGAGCGCCTTGTCGAACGCGGCCTCGCCCTCGGCCACGCGGCGGGGCAGCTCGCCGGGATCGACGTAGGCCAGGGTCGACCCGTGCGCCTTCTTCTCCGCCAGCCCGAACTGCTCGGCGTGGGGCGCCAGGAAAACGTCCGCATGCATGGCCTTCAGCTCGGCGAAGGTGCGGCGGTAATCGGCGACGATCCCCGGGTACTGCGGCGGGCCGGCGAGGCGGTTCGCCGCCACGCTGAACGAGCCCTGGTACATCACCCTGAGCGGTCGACCGCCCTCGCTCGTGGTCCAGGTCCAGGTGGTGTCGCCGGGGCTGTGGCCGGGCGTCACGTGCGCGGTCAGGACCACGCCGCCGAGGCCGACGGTGTCGCCGTCCTTGAGCACGCGATCCACATGGACGGGGTCGAAGCGCAGCACGGGATTCGACTCGGCGCCGACGTAGGTTCCCGTCTCCAGCTGGCGCACGTCCGGGCCCATGGCGGCGAGGCTGGCGCCCGTGTCGCGCTTGAACTGCGCCAGGCCGCCCGCGTGGTCGAAGTGGGCGTGGCTGTTCAGCACCCAGCGCACCCGCCTCGGATCGTAGCCCAGGGTGCGGATGTTCGCCTCCACCTGAGGCGCGAAGCCCGGCATGCCCGGGTCGATCAGGATCAGCCCATCCGCGGTGGGGATCAGGAGCGAGGTGATGCCGGCGCTGCCGACGTCGTAGACGTTCCCGACCATGTGGAACGGCGCGACGGGCCGCGTCCACTCGGGCGGTCCGCGCAGCTCGACCGCAGCCGCGAGCGCTCCGCCCGCGAGCAGCAGCACGGCGCCGGCGATCAGGAGCCGCCGCTTCACGCCTGCGCCTCCACCCGGCCGCCGAGCACGCGGCAGATGGCGAAGACCAGGTCCGAACGGTTCAGCGTGTAGAAGTGGATGTCGGGAAAGCCGCGCTCCTCCAGCTTGGCGCACATCTCGGCGGCCACCGAGCAGGCGATCAGGCGCCGCGTGTCGGGGTCCTCGTCCAGGCCGTCGAACAGGTTGGCGAGCCAGGGGGGCACCGCCGCGCCGCAGGAGCCGGCCATGCGCTGCAGCCCCTTGTAGCTGGTCACGGGCATGATCCCGGGCAGTATCGGAATGTCGATGCCGGCGTCGGCCACCGCGTCGGTGAAGCGCAGGAAGGCGTCCACGTCGAAGAAGAACTGGCTGATGGCGCGGGTGGCCCCAGCGTCCACCTTGGCGCGCAGCACCTCGATGTCGTGGGCGAGGCTCGGGCTCTCCGGGTGCCGCTCGGGGTAGACGCCGACGCTGACCTCGAAGGGCGCGATGCGGGTGACCGCGGCGGTGAGCTCTGTGGCGTTGGCGTAGCCGTCGGGGCGAGGCGTGTAGACGCCGCCGATGCCTGCGCCGTCCGGCGGGTCGCCCCGCAGGGCCACGAGATGGCGCACGCCCGCGGCCCAGTACTCGCGCACCACCGCGTCCACCTCGTCGCGGCTCGCGTCCACGCAGGTGAGGTGGGCGGCGGGCTTGAGGTCGGTCTCGGCCAGGAGACGCTGCACGGTGCGGTGCGTGCGCTCGCGCGTGGAGCCGCCCGCGCCGTAGGTCACCGACACGAACTCGGGCTCCAGCGGGGCCAGGCGCGCGATGGCGGCCCACAGCTTCTCCTCGGCCTCCGGCGTCTTGGGCGGGAAGAATTCGAACGAGCAGGCGAGGGGGCGCGGCCCCCGGCCGCCGGAGCGGGCCACGGGGCCGAGCGTGGGGCCGGCTGAGCGGGGAGGGGCGAGGGCGGCGGCGGGCATGCGGAAACTCGGGTTCAGGCGGCCGCCGCGGCGCGCGAGGCGGCGCGGCGGGCGGTCCAGATCTTGACGGTGAGGCCGCAGGTGTCGGCCGGCGGCAGGGCGGCCTCGGCCCGCAACTCCAGGCCGGCGGCCGCGGCCCAGCGCGCCAGCTCCTCGTCGGAGAAGCCGAGGCGGCGGTGGCGATGCGCCTCGCGCAGATGCTCGAGCCCGTGCGGCGCGAAGTCGATGACGAGCAGCCGCCCATCGTCGGACAGCAGTCGGCCGGCCTCCGCCAGCGCCGCGGCGGGATCGCCGAGGTAGTGGAGCACCTGGTGCACGATCACGAGGTCGGCCCCGCCGCCCGGAAGGCCGGTGGCGAACACGTCGCCGTGCCGCAGCTCGGCGTGGACGAGGCCGGCGGCCTCCGCCTGCGCCCGCGCGATGTTGAGCATGGAGCCGCTGAGGTCGAGGCCGACAGCGGCGCGGGCGCGCGGGGCCAGCAGGCGCAGCATGCGGCCCGTGCCCGTGCCGAGGTCCACCAGCCTGCGGAACGGGCCAGGGCCTGCGGCCTGCAGCACGGCCGTCTCCACCTCCGCCTCGTCGGTGTGCAGGGAGCGCAGGCTGTCCCAGCGGCCGGCGTTGGCCGCGAAGTAGTCGGCCGCCTGCGACCGGCGCTCGGCCCGAACGGCGGCCAGGGCGTCGCGGTCGGCGGCCAGCACGGGATCGTCCACCTCCGCCAGCCTCACCACCTCGCGCACGAAGCCGTGGGCCGGCTCGGCGGCGGCGAGGCGGAAGAAGGCCCAGGCGCCGTCGGCGAAGCGCTCCACCAGGCCGGCCTCGGTCAGGAGCTTGAGGTGGCGCGAGACGCGGGGCTGGCTCTGGCCGAGCACGCGGCCGAGCTCCAGAACCGCCAGCTCCTCACGCGCCAGGAGCGCCAGCACGCGCAGCCGCGTCGGCTCTCCCGCCGCGCGGAGCATGTCGACGACCTGGACGCCCGGAGTGGTCACGAATGGGATATAAGGATATCTTTATGTCCTCTGTAAAGCGGGGCGTTGATCGGGCGGCACCGACGCGCGACCTGATGCGTTCAACGCCTCGCCGCGGCGGCTGAGCGTCTCCTTCGCGCCCGCCCCGCCCACATCTTCGGAGAGCCCATGACCGCCCGCCGTTCCGCCGTCCTCCTCGCCGCCGCCGTCCTCTGTGGCGCGCCCGCGGCGGCCGCGCTTCTCACGCCCGCTCCCGCCCGCGCCCAGGCGCCGCGCGACGCCTCGGCCGAGGCGTTCGTCGCCCAGGCGGGACAGCGGGCGCTGCACATCCTGAACAGCGGAGGCTCCGTGGCCGCCAAGAAGGCGCAGTTCCACCAGTTCGTCGACCAGGACGCCGACGTGCCGCGGATCACGCGCTTCGTGCTGGGCCGTTACGCCCGGACGGTCACGCCGGCCCAGTACGCCGCCTTCACCGCCGCCTTCCGCGAGTACGCCGACAGCGTCTATGAGACCCGGCTCAGCGAGTACCGCGGCGAGGGCTTCCGCGTGACCGGCTCGCAGGCGCGCACCGCCGAGGACGTGGTGGTGGCCAGCGAGGTCGTGGGCGGGTCCTCGGGTCGGCACGACACGGTGAGCTGGCGCGTGCAGAAGGGCGCGGACGGGCGCTGGCGCGTGGTGGACGTCAACGTGCAGGGCGTGTGGCTGGCCATCACGGAGCAGCAGGACTTCGTCTCCACGCTCGACAACAAGCGCGGCGACATCAACGTGCTCATCGGCCAGTTGCGCACCCGCGCCGCGGCCCCCGGCGGCTGAGCGCAGCGTCGCTGCAACGGGCGGGCGCCTGCGGTGTTGTCTCTCCGAAGCCGGCGCACGCCGGCGCTCGCGGAGGTTCCGATGACCCGATCCGTCCCCCTCCTCGCCGGTGCGGCGGTCCTGGCCCTCGCCTCGGCCGCCATGGCGCAGGCCGTGCCCTCGACCACCGGCGACGCGACCGCGGCTCCGCGCACCGTCGCGCGTGGCGGGTCGACGGTGGAGACCGCCCCGGCGGCGCGGACCAAGGCCCGCGCCCACGCCCGCTCGCACACGCACGGGACCGGCACGGCGTCGACGGGATCGGCGGGCGCGGACGCGATGGCCGGCGCGGGCTCGGCCGCGCGGGGGG
>CAXTBN010000118.1:0-4935 GCA_964242895.1 uncultured Caulobacteraceae bacterium
AGACGCTCGAGGTGGTCGACGTCGTCTCCTACCAGAAGCAGATCATCGGCCGCGAGGTCGGGGTCGGGTTCTTCAAGTTCTTCGGCACCAACGTCGTCAACGTGTCGGCGGGCGAGGGCGCGCTCGAGCCCGTGCAGCTGGCGGTGCGCAGCCTGATCGAGCGCGGCGTGGCCGAGATGACGGCCAATCTCTACGGGGCGCCCGGCCCGCACGCCTGCATGAGCGAAGACCCCCTGGGGACCTCGGGCGCGACCGGCGGGTTCGTCCCCGCCTACAACAACCTGGACCAGAACAATGCGCGCAGCCGCGAAGACCCGTCGCGTTGGAGCGACCGTCGCGATCCTGACGTGGCCGTGGCTCGCGGCCGCTACTAGCGCCGCCGCGCAGGACGCCGCGCCGGGGCGCGACGTCGTGAACGGCCAGGTGCAGCTCGGCGACGTGTTCGCCGGGCAGACGCTGAACGTCGTGAGCGCCACGCAGACGGTGAACCAGGCCACGGCCGTGGGGAACGTCGCCTCGGCCGTCTCGACCGGAGCCGGCGAATCCTTCACCAGCCGGCAGTCGACCTCGGGCGCGGTGGAGTCGAACGCGACCACGGGCGTGACCGGATCCTCGGGGAGCTACGCGGGCGTCACCAGCTCGGCGACGGGGAACACGGCGACGGCCGGGGCCTGCTGCGGCGGGCTCAGCGGCACGTCGGTGCAGGCGACGGGCGACAAGACGGTGCTGGCGGGCGCGTTCCTGTCCGTGGCGGGGCAGACCGGCCAGCTCTCCGCGGACTCGATCGCGGTGGGCGACACGCAGGGCTGGATCGCCCAGAACGGCGGCATCGCCCAGTCGACGACGCAGACCCTGAGCGGCTCCGTCTACGCCAACACGGAGGCGGACGCGGGCGTGATCACGGGCGAGGCCGGCTCCTCGGCCACCGCGGTCGGCAACGACGTGACGCTGCAGGGGACGGCCTCGACGGTGGAGGGTGTCACCCACCAGACCGTGACGGGCGGCGCGGTCAGCGCCACGCTCACCTCGCAGCAGCAGGCGGGCGACCAGATCGTCGGCCAGGCGACCGCCACGGGCAACAACGTCACCGTCTCCAACGACGGCGCCTACACCACCAACGACCACACGCAGGTGAACAACGGCGCGGTGACGGCGGACGCGGCCTACGGCGTCGGGAGCTGGAACAGCGCCAGCGTGGGCGCGTACGGGGTGGGGAATTCGGTGTTCGTCTCGAGCGGCTCGCCGACGACCGAGATCGGCGTGGACCAGACCAACCAGGGCGCGGTCACGGCGAAGAGCTCGCTCCTGACAGGCGGCGCGGGCGGCGACGCCTACGTGAACGCCACGGCGGTGGGCAACGCGGCGCAGGGCTACGCCTGCTCGACCTGCAACGGCGGCGTCGGCGTCAGCAACAGCCAGGTGAACGGCGGGGCCGTGCAGGCGACCGCAGCCTACCGGGGCGGCTACGCCGGCGCGGTGACCGGCGCGTCCAGCGCCGTAGGCAACACCGCGACCTACGTCCTCAAGAGCTCCGGCGGCTGAGGAGCGGCCGGGCGGCGCGGCGCCGCCCGGCCGGAGTCGTCAGCGGTCGCCGCCGCCGCCGCCGCCCTGCTGGGCCATCATGGTCATGATCGCGCCCTTGCAGGGGTCGGACATCTTGTCGAAGTTCTCCTGGACGCAGGACTGCAGGTCCGGTCCCTTCTTGTCGGGGCACGTCGCCTTGAAGTCGGCGGCGCAGGCGGTCTGCACCGCGGCGCGGGCGCTGGACTGACCGGCGGGGGCCGTCGTGGTTGTGGTCGTGGACGACGTGGTGGTGCTGTCGGTCGAGGGCGGCGGAGCGCTCTGCGCCAGGGCGGCGGGCGCGGCGGCCAGCGTCAGGAGCGCGGCCAGGACAAGCGGCTTCATGGGTACTGTTCTCTCCCGCCGCGACGTCGCGGCGGCGCAGTTAGGCCCACAAACCGCGCGGCGGCAACGCCCTCGCGTCAGCCGCCGACGCCGCCGTCCAGCTGCAGCCCGCCGCCGGTGGCGCTCTCGGCCTGCACCGTCTCCGAGCGCCACTCGACGCACTGCTCGGACACGGCCGCCTTGAGGATCTTGATGCCCGCGCCGTAGCGGCGGAGCAGGCTGCGCTCGTTGCAGTCGCGCGCCGGCGTCTGCGGGCGGCACTGGAGCTTGCCGCCCAGGTCGCGCCACAGGGCCTCGCCCTTGCGGCAGACCACCGTCTGGCCGTGGTCGAAGCGCGCCTCGCCGGCGTAGGGGGCCAGCACGTACTGCATGTGCGCGCCGGCGATGCAGCGGAACAGCTCGCCCGCGTAGGCCTCGGGCACGTCCTGCCCCGGCGTGACCTGGCTGGCGGGGTGAGGCACGTCCTTGTCGTCGAGGCACACGGCCTGGATCGCGACCGCCGCCGCGCTGGCCGCGGTGCGGGCGCACACCTGGCGGGTGGTGGGCGCGGCGACGTTGAGATTCGAGATGTTGCCGTTCGAGACGCTGTCGCTGGAGAAGCCGCTCGCACCGCCGGAGGCCGCCAAGAGGTTGGCCGCCTGCGAGTTGGCCGTCGCCAGCGCCGAGCCCGAGCTCAACACCGAGGCGGCGGAGTTCGACGCGGCCGACGCGAGCGCCGAGGCCGCGCTGGCCCCCGAGCTGGAGGCGCTGGCCTGCACGCTGACGGCGATGTCGCCGCTGACCGACGCCTCCCCGCTCACGCCGCCGAGGAGGCGTGACGGCGCGACGTAGACCGACGGCGGCACCACGTTCACGCCCGGCACCGTCACCGTGTGGCTGGACGGGATGTTGCAGCAGCTGGTCGGCGGGGGCGTGCAGTTGCAGTTGGTCGAGCCCGTCGACCCGCCCGCGTCGGCGGCGGCGGGCGCCAGCAGCACGGCGGCGAGCAGCAGGGGCGGGGCGGCGCGCATGGACGGGTCCGGCGAGGCGGTCCGGCGGGCGGACGTTCGGCCTCCACCCAGCGCCCGGAACGGCTTCCAACCCGTTAAGACCGTCCCGGAACGGGGCAGGCGCCGCGCGGCCCGGCGCGTGCGTGCAAGGGCGGACCCTCGCCGCCGGAGCCGCGCCCTGCCCCACGCCCACACCGCCCAGGTGCTCGACGCCTGGCGCCTGCGCCTCGCGCCCGGCCGGCGGCTGCCGGAGCGCACGGCCCTGTCGCCGTGCCTGTTCGGACCGCTCGCGCCGCAGATGTTCGTGCTGGCCGAGGACGCGGACGGCTGGCGCCTGCGCTCCGCGGGCGCCCTGCTGGACGACCTGCACGGCCGCCCCCTCGTAGGCGTCGCCCTCGCCGACCTCTGGGCGGAGGCCGACCGCGCCGCCGTCGACCGCCTGCTGGACCGCGCCCGCCGGCGGGCCGAGCCCGTCGTGGCGGCCTGCCGCGGCGAGACGGCGCGCGGCCGCGCCGTGGCGCTGGAGCTGACCTTCGCGCCCGCCACCGGCCCCCTCGGCGCGCCCGACCGGTGCCTGGGCCTGTACCAGCCCCTGTCGCCCCTGGCGCGCCTGGGCGGCGAGGCGCTCTCGTCCCTGCGGCTGGCCGAGGCCCCCGCCCCGCCGCCCGGCCCGCGGCTGATCGTCGACAATACGCGGCGCACCCGGCTAGGCTGACCGCCGGAGCGGACGTGGCGGAACGGTAGACGCACCGGACTTAAAATCCGTTGGCCCTAGGTCGTGTGGGTTCGAGTCCCACCGTCCGCACCAAGCCCCGGTCGCGCTTGATCGGCGGGCGCGGGCGTTTCAAACGGGGGGCCGCACCCGAGGAGATCCCCCGCATGAAAGCCGCCGTCCTGCGCGCCGTGAAGACGCCGCTCGTGATCGAGGACGTCCGCATCGACAAGCCCGGCCCGCACGAGGTGCTGGTGCGCACGGCCGCCGCGGGCGTCTGCCACTCCGATCTGCACTTCGTGAACGGCACCTACCCGTTCCCGCTGCCGGCGGTGCTGGGCCACGAGAGCGCGGGCGTGGTGGAGCAGGTCGGTTCGGAGGTGCGCACGGTGAAGCCGGGCGACCACGTGATCACCTGCCTGTCGGCCTTCTGCGGCCACTGCGAGTTCTGCCTCACCGGCCACATGAGCCTGTGCATCAGCCCCGACACCAAGCGCAGCAAGGGCGACGCGCCGCGCCTGTACCGCGAGGGCGATGCGCCGCGCATGAACCAGTACCTGAACCTCTCCTCCTTCGCCGAGCAGATGCTGATCCACGAGCACGCCTGCACGCGCATCCGCCCCGACATGCCGCTGGACGTGGCGGCGCTGATCGGCTGCTCGGTGACCACGGGCGTGGGCGCGGTGATCCACACCTCCAACGTGCGGCCGGGGGAGACGGTGGCGGTGATCGGCTGCGGCGGGGTGGGCCTGTCGGCGATCAACGGCGCGGCCATCGCCGGCGCCGGGCGGATCATCGCGGTGGACCGGATCGGCTCCAAGCTGAACCTCGCCAAGCACTTCGGCGCGACGGACGTGGTCGACGCCACGCAGGACGACCCCGTGCAGCAGGTGCTGGAGATGACCGGCGGCGGCGTGCACCACGCCTTCGAGGCCATCGGCCTGAAGCAGACCGCCGAGCAGGCGTTCAAGATGCTGCGCCGCGGCGGCGTGGCCAACATCATCGGCATGATCCCGATCGGCGTTAAGATCGAGCTGGAGGGCTCCGACTTCCTCGGCGAGAAACGCATCCAGGGCTCGCTGATGGGCTCCAACCGCTTCCCCGTCGACATGCCGCGGTTCGTGGACTTCTACATGTCGGGCAAGCTGAAGCTCGACGAGATGATCAGCCAGCGCATCCCGCTCGAGCAGGTCAACGAGGCGCTGGAGGAGCTGGAGCGCGGCGAGGTGGCCCGCTCCGTGATCGTGTTCGACGCCTGACCGCCGCGCCGAGGGCGCGCGACCGCGCGCTCCGGCCCGTCGCGGGCGGAGGTGGGGAGGCGGCGGAGCG
>CAXTBN010000119.1:0-4591 GCA_964242895.1 uncultured Caulobacteraceae bacterium
GTGCAGGCCGCCCGCGCCGCCGACGCGCGGGGCGCGCTCGCCGCGGGCGCGGGCGCCGGCGAGCGCGAGCGCACGACCGCCTGGGCCGCGGGGCTGGAAGACGCCTACTTCACCGCCTTCTCCGCCGCGGAGCACGCCGACCACCTGGCCCTGTCGCGCCGCGCCGCGGCTGACGGCGGGGGCGCCGCCTGCGTCGAGCCCCTCGCCAACGGCTTCGCGGTCGAGGCCTCGGTGGTGGCGCGCGACCGGCCGGGGCTGTTCGCAGACCTCGCGGGCGCGCTGGCGGCGGCCGGGGCGAGCGTGGTGGGCGCGCGCATCCACACCTCCGCGGCGGGCGAGGCGCTGGACGTGTTCCTGCTGCAGGACGCGCAGGGCCGCCCTTTCGGCGCGGACGCGCCGGGCGCGCTCAAGCGGCTCGCGACGGCGCTGGAGGCGGCCGCGCGCGGCGAGGTGCGCCACGACGCCCCGTCCGGCCGGCTGGGCTCCGCACGGGCCGACGCCTTCGCCGTGGCGCCCCTGGTGGCCGTGGACAACGGCGCCAGCGAGACGGCCACGGTGGTCGAGGTGTCGGGCCGCGACCGCCCGGGCCTTCTGGAGGCTCTCGGCCGCGCCCTGTGCGCTGCCGACCTCCACGTGGGCTCCGCACACGTGGAGACCTACGGCGAGCGCGCCGTAGACGCCTTCTACGTCACCGACGAGGGCGGCGCGAAGGTGGTCGACTCCGCGCGCCTCGCCGACCTGAAGGCGTCGCTGACGCGCGCCCTCGTCGCGCCGGAGCCGGCGCGCCCGCGCCGCCTGCCCCGCGCCCGCGCCAGCGCCGCCCGCTGAGCAGAACGTAACTGCTCCTGTTGCTATTTCCACGTGCGGCGGGTATTCGGCCTGCTCCACCGGAGCTCCTGCATGTCCTCGCGCCTGTCCGCCGCCGCCCTTCTCGCCCTGCTGCTCGCCGCGCCTGCGGCCGCCCAGCCGGCGGCGTCCGCCAACACCGATCCCGCCGCGGTGAAGGCCGGCGGCTACGCGGTGGAGCCCTCGCACACGCGGATCACCTTCGCCGTCTCGCACCTGGGGTTCACCACCTGGTACGGTGACTTCAGCCAGCCGACCGGCGTCGCGACGCTCGACCCGGCGAACCCCCGCACAGACGCCGTGAACGTGACCGTGCGCACCGACTCGATCTCGACCACCAACGCCAAGCTGGACGCCGAGCTGCGCGACCCCTCGTGGCTGGACGCCGCCAAGTTCCCCACCATCACCTTCCGCTCGACGGTCGTGACGCCCACGGGCCCCGGCCAAGCGGACGTGACCGGCGACTTCACCCTGCACGGCGTGACCCGCCCGCTGACGCTGCACGCCAGCTTCAACGGCGCGGGCGTCAACCCGCTGAGCAAGGCCTACACCGTGGGTTTCCAGGGGACGGGCGTGATCCGCCGCAGCGACTTCGGCGTGACCAAGTACGTGCCGCTGGTCGGCGACGAGGTGCGCGTCACGATCAGCGCGGCGTTCGAGAAGCGCTGAGCGGCGGCGCGCTCCGGCGTTCCCGGGGAGCGATCCGGAGCAGCACGCTCCACGGTCGTGGGAGTGCCGCCGTGCTCGGTCGCGCCAAGGCGACCCGCTTCGCGGGAGGTGCTGCGCACCTGCCTCGACCCGTCCTGCGCGCGACGGCTGACGCGGGGGCGTCGGGACGCGGGGCGTCCCTCCAAAGTTCAACGCCCCGCGGGGCGTCGAACACAGGGCTATGGCAAACAAGAAGCAGGCAAGCAGACTTAAGCCGCCCGCAACATGGGGGCGTGCTGTGCTACCGCTCCACCGCCCCGTGACGCGACTCCCGTTTCCCGCTACCCCCGGCGGGTGAGCTCCATCGGCCCCGCTTCGCCGCCGCCCGACGCGCCGGCCTCCGACGCGCCCACGGCCGACGACCCCATCGCCGAGGGCGCCGTCGCGCCGATCACCACCGCCGAGACCGACGCCGCCGCGCGGCGAGCGGCGAGCGGCGGCATGATGCGCTCTTCGGCCATCTACTCCGGGCTGACGCTGATCAGCCGCTTCCTCGGCTTCGGGCGCGATCTGGTCGTCACCGCGGTGATGGGCGCCAGCTCGGGCGTGGCGGCGGACGCGTGGAACACTGCGCTGGCCTTCCCCAACCTGTTCCGACGGTTCTTCGCCGAGGGCGCCTTCGCAGCGGCCTTCGTGCCCGCCTACTCCAAGTCACTGGCCCGGGACGGGGAGGAGGTGGCCGACATCCTGGCCGCCGACGCCATGGCGACGCTGGCCGCGGCCACCATCGTGCTGACGCTCGTGGCCGAGCTGACCATGCCATGGCTGATGATGCTGATCGCGCCAGGCTTCGCGCACGACCCGGTCAAGTACAAGCTGGCGGTGCTGCTGACCGAGATCACCATGCCGTACCTGCCGGCCATGGCCGTCTACGCACACCTCTCGGGCGTGCTGAACGCGCGGGGACGGTTCATTTTCTCGGCCCTGGCGCCGTCCCTGCTCAACATCGGTACACTCGTCGCCGTGCTCCCCCAGCACACGCCCGTGGGGGCCGCGATCGCCGCGGCCTGGGGCGCGGTCGCCTCGGGCGTCGCGCAGGCGGCGCTGCTGTGGTGGGGCGTGCGGCGCTCGGGCGCCAAGGTGGATGTGCGACTGCCGCGGCTGACGCCCGAGATCCGCGGCCTGATCGCCCTCGCCATTCCCGGCGCGATCGCGGCCAGCGCTACGCAGCTGAACGTATTTGTGTCCGGCTTCCTGGCCAGTTTCGTCAACGGCGCGCGAACTTGGCTGAGCGTCGCCGACCGCCTGTACCAGCTGCCGCTCGGCCTCGTCGGCGTGGCCATCGGCGTGGCGCTCTTGCCGCGCCTGTCCACCGCCGTGCAGCGCGGGGACGGGGCGGAGGCGCAGGCCGCCACCGACGAGGCGGTGGTGATCGGCATGGCGCTGACGCTGCCGGCCGCGGCGGCGCTCGCCTGCATGCCGTACTTCCTGATCGACGCCCTGTTCACGCGCGGCGAGTTCCACCACACGGACGCGGTCGCCACGGCGCGCGCGCTGATGTTCTACGGCGTCGGCACGCCCGCCTTCGTGCTGATCCGCATCCTGTCGCCCGTGTTCTTCGCGCGGCAGGACACGCGCAGCCCCATGCGCTTCGCCCTGGTCAGCGTGGCGGTGAACGTCACGGGCGGTGCGCTGCTGTTCTGGCTGTTCCACCGCTTCGAGGGCGGGGCGGGCGCGCAGGGCGCGGAGGGGATCGCCGCCGCCACCGCGCTCGCCAGCTGGATCAACGTGGCGCAGATGGAGGATGCGCTCGGTCGTCGCGGCGTGTGGCGGCCCAGCGCGCTCGCGCGTTCGCGCCTGCTCCGCACGCTGGCGGCGGCGGTGGTGATGGGCGCGGTGATGGCGACGGCCTCGGCCACGCGGGCGCACTGGGCGCACCTGTTCGGGCGCAAGGAGATCGCGCTGTTCATCGTGGTCGCCGCGGGCGCCGGGCTGTACGCGGCGCTGCTGTTCCTGTTCCGCGTGGTGACGCCGGCCGAGCTGCGCGCCGCCGTCCGCCGGGGCGGCGCCGCGCCCGCGCGGACCTGAGCTTTCCCGCGGACACGGAGGCGGCTAGAGCCCGCCCCATGACCGCCGCCGCTTCCGACAAGGCCTACACGGGCCCGCGCCGCATCCTGTCCGGCATCCAGGCCTCGGGCTCGCTCCACCTCGGCAACTACCTGGGCGCCCTGAAGCGCTTCGTCTCCCTGCAGGACGAGGCCGACACCTTCGTGTTCGTCGCCGACCTGCACGCCATCACCGCGCCGCAGGACCCCCGGCTGCTGGCCGCCCAGACGCGCGAGATCGCCGCCGCCTACATCGCCTCGGGCCTCGACCCGAAGCGCACGACAATCTGGCCGCAGTCGGCGGTGACCGGGCACGCGGAGCTCGCCTGGATCCTGCAATGCACCGCGCGCGTCGGCTGGCTCGACCGCATGACGCAGTTCAAGGACAAGTCGGGCAAGGACAAGGAGGGCGCGAGCGTCGGCCTCTACACCTACCCCGTGCTCCAGGCCGCCGACATCCTGCTGTACAAGGCCACCGACGTGCCGGTGGGCGAGGACCAGAAGCAGCACCTGGAGCTGACCCGCGACATCGCCCAGAAGTTCAACACCGACTTCTCGGCCCCCGGCTTCTTCCCCCTGCCCGAGCCGCTGATCGAGGGGCCGGCCCCGCGCGTGATGTCCCTGCGCGACGGCGCGGCCAAGATGAGCAAGTCAGACCCGTCGGACCAGTCGCGCATCAACCTGCTGGACGACGCCGATGCGATCTCGAAGAAGCTCAAGCGCGCCAAGAGCGACGCCGACCTCCTGCCTGAGACCTGGGCCGAGCTGGCCGGCCGGCCGGAGGCGGCCAACCTCGTCTCGATCTACGCGGCGCTGGCGGGCGTCTCCAAGCCCGACGCCCTGGCGCGCTTCGCGGGCCGAGGCTTCGGCGCGCTCAAGCCCGAGTTGGCGGAGCTGGCTGTGGAGAGCCTCGCCCCCGTCACAGCCCGCATGCGCGAGCTGATGGCCGACCCCGCCCAGGTGGACGCCATCCTGCGCGACGGGGCCGAGCG
>CAXTBN010000120.1:0-4338 GCA_964242895.1 uncultured Caulobacteraceae bacterium
CGTAGGCCTCGGCCGCCGCGTCGCGGCTGGCGAAGGCGGGGCCGACGGCCTCGCTGGCCAGGCGCACGGGACCGCCGGCGAGGCGCCCGGCCTCGCCCTCGCGCGCCGCGGCCCCGAGCGGCGCGTGCAGGGCGGTCTCGGCGGTCGGCGCGACGGGGAAGGCGGGCGGGGACACGGCGCCAGGATGCCTCGGAGGCGGCCACGAGCGCCAGGGCGCCGCGGCCGAGACGCGGTCAGATCTTGTCCGTCAGTGCCTCGACGCGGGCGGCCGCCGCGTCCAACGCGCGGGCGGCGCGAGCGTCGGTGCGGGCGGCGTCGGACTGCAGGCGCGCGAGCTCGGCCTGCGCCTGCGCGAGGCGGGCGCGCGTGTCGGCGAGGTCGTCGCCGGTGATCAGCGCGGCCATCAGGAACAGGCGCAGGTCTCCGACCTGGCCGACCTGGCCGCCCACCTCGCGCACCTGCGCGTCGTACTGGCGGGCGAGGGCGGCCACGTGCGCCTCCTGCCCGTCCTCGCAGCCCACGGCGTAGCCGCGGCCGTTGATCTCCACGGTGACGGTGGCCATGCTCCTCAGCCCTCGGCCTCGAGCGCGGCGCGCACCTCGGAGGCGGCGCGGCCGAGGGCGGCGGACGCCTCGGCCGCCACCTGCTCCAGCTGCCGCTCGCGCGTGCGGGCGCCCCGCAGCTCCGCCTCCAGCCGTCGCCGCTCGCCCTCGATCTGCGGGTCGGGCTGCGGCGTCGCGGCCGGCGCGGCGCGGACCTTCCCCTCCAGCCGCGCGAGGGCGGCGTCCAGCCGGCGCTGCGCGCGGTCGAGGGGGGTGGCGTCGTCGGGCATGGGCGGGGTCCGCACGGTCCGGGCGGGCCGCTGGCGGCAGGCTATAGACCGCTTCGGCGAGGCCGCCCAAGCCGCCGCGTCACGACGCCGGGAGCGGCGGCTGACCATTGGAGGCGGTGAGGCCGCCGTCCACGGCGAGGTTGGCGCCGGTGACGAAGCGCGCGTCGTCGCTCGCCAAGAAGGCGATCGCGCCCGCGATGTCGTCGGGCTCCGACACGCGGCCGAGCGGGATGCGTGCGACGAAGGCGTCGACGAGCTCCGGCTTTTTGAAGAAGTCCGCCGTCATGGAGGTGCGCACGATGGTCGGGTTCACCGCGTTGACGCGCACGCCGTGCTTGCCCTCGTCCAGGGCCACAGCGCGGGTGAAGTTGGTCACCGCGCCCTTGGCGGCGTTGTAGAAGCTGTGGTTCCAGTCGCCGCCGAGCCCCGACACCGACGAGGTGTTGACGATGCAGCCGCGCGTCTTGCGCAGCTCCTTGATGGTGGCGCGGGTCATGTGGAACACGCCGTCGAGGTCGGTGGACATGAGCTTGCGCCAGTCCTCCAGCTCGCCGTCGTCGACCGCGCCCGTGTGGTCGGTCCCCGCGTTGTTGCAGACCACGTCGATGCGGCCGAAGCGGCCCACCACGTCGGCGACGAACCGCTCCACGGCGGCGTAGTCGGCCACGTCGACCACCGTCGCGTAAACGTCCCCCGCGCCTTCGAGCGCGCCCTTGACCTGATCGATCCGGTCCTGCTCGCGGTCGCAAACCGCCAGGATCGCGCCCTCCGAGGCGAAGCGCCGGGCCGCCGCCTCGCCGATGCCGGACGCGCCGCCCGTGACGATCACCACCTTGCCGCTGAACCGCGCCATCCGACCACTCCTCGCCTTCGTGAGCCGCGGTAACGGCGCGGGCCCCGCCCGGTTCGAGCTTGGCCGCGTCAGGGCTGGACGACGAGCGCGCACGCAACGCGCCCGCCCGCCCCGCCGATCGGCTGGCTGACGCCGTCGTCCGGGTTGGCGTGGACGATCAGCGCCGAGCCGTCGGTGTCGAGCAGGTTGGCGCGACCCTTGTCGGGGCCGGTGGACACGGCTGTGGAGAACACCTCCGCGTGCGCCTCGCCCCGGCCGTCGGCCCAGACGTTGGGCAGGTCGCCGGCGTCCGGCCCCTCGGGGTTGAGCAGGCCGTGCGCCGCCTTGCCTTCCGCGTGCTGGACGTGCGCGCCGGCCTTCTGCAGGGCTGGGTCGGAGCAGTCGGCGACGCTGTGGAAATGCAGCGCGTGCCAGCCAGGCGTCAGCCCGGTCAGCTCCAGGCGCACCAGCACACCGTGCGGGCCGGGCGTCAGCGTCCCCGTCCCCCGCGGCTCGCCCGCACCCGACTTGAAGACCAGCGGCAGTCCATCCGGCCGCTTGGCGCTGGCGGCGGCGGCCGTCTGCGCCGGGGCCTGCGCGACGGCGGCGGCCGGCGCGAGGGCGAGGGCCGCGGCGAGGGCGGCGGTCATGGGGGCGGGTCGCATGGCGGTCTCCTCGGCGTCCGGCGGCTGAACGCGCGAGCTTGGCCGGAGGGCCCAGCCCGCCCGCTGCGCTTGACAAGTCCCGGCGGCGCCCGCGACAGACCGCGGCAAAAGCGTGCGCGGCCAAGCTCCGCGCCCACCCCGGACAGATCAGGAGACCTCCCCGCATGGCCCTTCGCGTCGCCATCAACGGCTTCGGCCGCATCGGCCGCCTCGTGCTGCGCTCCATCGTCGAGCACGCGCGGCGCGACATCGAGGTGGTGGCGATCAACGACCTGGGCCCGGTGGCCACCAACGCGCACCTGCTCCGCTACGACTCGACGCACGGCCGCTTCCCGGGCGTCGTGAGCACGGGCGACGACTGGATCGACGTCGGCCTGGGCCGCATCCGCGCCACCGCCATCCGCAACCCCGCCGAGCTGCCGCACCGCGAGCTGGGCGTGGACATAGCCTTCGAGTGCACCGGCATCTTCACCACCCGGGAGAAGGCGGCCGCGCACCTGGAGGCCGGGGCCAAGCGCGTGTTGGTCTCCGCGCCCTGCGACGGGGCCGACAAGACCATCGTCTACAAGGTCAACGACGAGACGCTGACGGCCGAAGACACGGTGGTCTCCAACGGCTCCTGCACCACCAACGCGCTCGCGCCGGTGGCGAAGGTGCTGCACGACCTGGCCGGGATCGAGAGCGGCTACATGACCACGATCCACAGCTACACCAACGACCAGCCGTCGCTCGACCAGATGCACAAGGACCTGTACCGCGCCCGCGGCGCCGGCCAGAGCATGATCCCGACCTCCACGGGCGCGGCCAAGGCGCTGGGGCTGGTGCTGCCCGAGCTGAAGGGCAAGCTCGACGGCTCGTCGGTGCGCGTGCCCACCGCCAACGTCTCGGTGGTCGACCTCGTGGTCCAGGCCGGCCGCGAGGTGACGGTCGATGAGATCAACGCCGCCGTGCGTTCGGCGGCGGATGGCTCGATGAAGGGCGTCTTGGGCTACACGGACGAGCCCCTGGTCTCCGTCGACTTCAACCACATCGCCAACAGCTCCACCTTCGCCCTGCCGCAGACGCAGGTGGTCGGCGGCCGCATGGCGCGCGTGCTCAGCTGGTACGACAACGAGTGGGGCTTCTCCACGCGCATGGCCGACACGGCGCTGGCCATGGCCAAGTTCCTCTAAACGCGTGACGTACCGCACCCTCGACCAGGCCGGAGACCTCACCGGCAAGCGCGCCCTGGTGCGCGTGGACTTCAACGTGCCGATGGAGGGCGGTCGGGTCACCGACGACACGCGCCTGCGGGCCGCCCTGCCGACCATCGCGGCCCTGTCCTCGCGCGGGGCGAAGGTCGTGCTGCTGGCGCACTTCGACCGGCCGAAGGGGCGCCGGGTGGAGGCCATGAGCCTGCGGCCGGTGGCCGAGCCCCTGTCCGCGCTCCTGGAGCAGCCGGTCGCTTTCGCCGACGACTGCGTGGGGCCGGACGCTGCGGCCTGTGTGGCCGGGCTCGAGCCCGGCGGCGTCGCGCTGCTGGAGAACCTGCGCTTTCACCCCGGCGAGGAGGCGAACGACCCGGCCTTCGCCCGGGCCCTGGCCGACCTCGGCGACCTGTACGTGGACGACGCCTTCTCCGCCTCGCACCGCGCCCACGCCTCCACCGACGGCGTGGCGCACCTCCTGCCGGCCTATGCGGGCCTGGCGATGGAGCGCGAGCTCGACGCGCTGGAGCGCGCGCTCGGGCGGCCGCAGCGGCCGGTGATGGGCATCGTCGGCGGCTCCAAGGTGTCGTCCAAGCTCGACCTGCTGAAGAACCTGGTGACCAAGCTGGACAAGCTGGCCATCGGCGGAGGCATGGCCAACACCTTCCTGTATGCGCAGGGCCACGACGTGGGCGCCTCCTACTGCGAGAAGGAGCTGGCCGAGACCGCGCGCGAGATCATCGGCTTGGCGGGCCGCCACAATTGCAAGCTGTTCCTGCCGCTCGACATCGTGGTGTCCGAGAAGCTCGCCCCCGGCGCCCC
>CAXTBN010000121.1:0-4306 GCA_964242895.1 uncultured Caulobacteraceae bacterium
CCGCCAGGGCGCCCCGCGCGTCGGCGGCGCGGGCGGCCTGGACCTCGCGCACGTGGCGCACGGGGTCGGCGGTGCGGCCGCCGCGGAACACGGCCTCCGTCGCGCCGTACAGGTCGCGCAGAAGCTGGCCCTTCCAGCCGTTCCACACGCCCGGGCCGACCGCGCGGATGTCGGCCACGGTCAGCACCAGCAGCATGCGCAGGCGCTCGGGCGTCTCGACCAGCCGGGCGAAGGCGGCCACGGTGAAGGGGTCGGAGATGTCGCGCTTCTGCGCGTAGTCGCTCATGGCCAGGTGGTTCGCCACCAGCCAGCCGACCAGCTCGACGCGCTCGGGCGCGAGGCCCAGGCGGGCGGCGGCAGTGCGCGCGTTGACCGCCCCCGCGCGCTCCTGCCCCCCCTCCCCGCCCTTGCCGGTGTCGTGCAGCAGCATGGCGAGGAGCAGCGCCTCGGGATCGGCGATGCGCGGCCACACCTCCGCGCACAGGGGGTGCTCGCCCGCGTGGCGGCCGCGGGCGATGTCGGCGATCACGCCCACCGCCTGCAGCGTGTGCTCGTCCACCGTGTAGGAGTGGTACATGTTGAACTGCATCTGCCCGACGATGCGGCCCCACTCGGGCAGGTAGCGGCCGAGAAGCCCGCTCTCGTTCATCAGCGTCAGCGTGCGGCAGGTCTCACGCCCCCGCGCCAGGATCTCCAGAAAGGCGCCGGCCACCTCCGGCGAGCGGCGGAAGCGCGGGCCGATCAGCCCCAGGGAGCGCGTCACCGCGGCGAAGGCGTCGGGGTGCAGGTCCAGGTCGCGCCGGTCGGCCTCGGCGAACAGGCGCATCAGCATCACCGGGTCGCTGACGAACACCTGCGGCCCGTCCACGTCGAGCCGGCCGCCCTCCTCGTGCAGCCCGCCGCCCAGCGCCGTGCGCCGGGCGCCGCCCACGCGCGGGAAGAAGCGGGACAGGCCGGTGGAGCGCGGCTTGGCGTGCTCGGCCTCCAGCTTGGCGCAGTAGGTGCGCGTGAGGCTCCCCACCTCGCGGGCGGTCAAGAAGTAGCGGCGCATGAAGCGCTCCACCGCCGGCTCGCCGCCCGTCTCCGTGTGCGTGCGCACCCGGTCGCCGAAGCCCATGCGTCGCGCCACCTCGGGCTGCACGTCGAAGGAGAGGCGCTCGTCGGCGCGGCCCATGGCCCAGTGCAGGTGGTGGCGCACCGCCCACAGGAAGTCCGAGGCGCGCAGGAAGGCCTTCAGCTCGGTCCCGGTGAAGGCGTCCAGCCGCACCGCTCCGCCCGGCTCGGCCGGCGGGTGCAGGTACTGCGCGATCCAGTACAGGGTGTGCAGGTCGCGGAGGCCGCCCTTGCCCTCCTTGACGTTGGGCTCGACGAGGTAGCGGCTGGCCCCGGCGCGCGCGTGACGCTCGTCGCGCTCGGCCAGCTTGGCGGCCACGAAGGCGGAGGCGCTGCCCTCAACGACGTCGCGGCGGAAGCGGCGGCCCAACTCCTCGGAAAGGGGGACGTCGCCGCACAGGCGACGGCCCTCCAGCAGGGTGGTGCGGATGGTCATGTCGTCGCGCGCGAGCCGCAGGCACTCCTCCACCGTCCGGCTGGCGTGGCCGACTTTGAAGCCGAGGTCCCACAGGGCGTAGAGCATGAACTCGACCACGCTCTCCACGTGCGCCGAAGTCTTCCAGCGGCGCAGGAACAGCAGGTCCAGGTCGCTGAACGGCGCCAGCGTGCCGCGTCCGTAGCCGCCGACCGCCACCACGGCCAGCCGCTCGCCCTCCGTCGGGTTGCGCGCCCGGTGCACGTGGACGGTGGTGAAGTCGTACAGGGCGGAGACGACCTCGTCGGTGACCCGCGCCAGGAGGCGCGCGGTCTCGACGCCGCCCGCGCCGCCCTCCTCCAGCCGCTCCTTGGCGATCATCCGCCCGCGGAACAGGGCGCCCTTGAGCAGCTCGATCGCGCGGGCTCGGGCGGCGGCCGGGTCGCCGGCATGGTCGTGCGCCGCGGCGGTGAGCTGCGCGCGCAGACGGGCGCCGTCGACCACGTGCTCGATGCGGGTGGGGCGGGGCGCGGGCATGCTGGCGCGAAGCTAAGGATGCGGAACGGCCGGAGGAAGGCCGGGCCGGAACGACGAAGGGCGCGGACCTGGCGGTCCGCGCCCTTCTGAGTCGTTGCGGTGCACGCCGTCAGAGCGAGCGCTTCACCTCTTCCACGGTGTAGCACTCGATCATGTCGCCTTCCTTCAGATCCTGCAGGTTGGCGAAGCCGATGCCGCACTCCAGGCCGTTGCCGACCTCGGCCACGTCCTCCTTGAAGCGGCGCAGCGTCTGCAGCACGCCGTTCTCCTGGATGACGATGTCGTTGCGGATCACGCGGGTGCGAGCGCCGCGGCGGACCACGCCGTCGGTGATGCGGCAGCCGGCGATCTTGCCGACCTTGGTGATGTCGAACACCTGCAGCAGCGTGGCGTTGCCGATCCAGGTCTCGCGCTGGATGGGCGAGAGCAGGCCGGAGAGCACGCCCTTCATGTCGTCCAGGAGGTCGTAGATGATCGCGTAGTAGCGGATCTCCACACCCTCGCGCTCGGCCAGGGTGCGCGCCTGCGCCGAAGCGCGGACGTTGAAGCCCAGGATCGGACAGCCCGCGCCCTTGGCCAGGAGCACGTCGCTTTCGGTGATGCCGCCGGCGCCCGAGTGGATGATGCGCGCGCGCACCTCCTCGTTGCCGAGCTTCTCCAGCGACGACACGATCGCCTCCGCCGAGCCCTGCACGTCCGCCTTCACGATCAGCGGCAGCTCGGAGACCTTCTTCTGGCTGAGCTTGGCCATCATGTCGGCCAGCGAACCGCCGGCGCCGATGGGGCTGATCTGCTTCTCGCGGCGGACCCGCTCGCGGTAGTCGGTCAGCTCGCGGGCGCGGGCCTCGCTCTCCACCACGGCGAAGGTGTCGCCGGGCGAGGGCGGGGCGTCGAGGCCCAGGATCTCCACCGGCATGGAGGGGCCGGCCTCCTTGAGCTGCTCGTTGCGCTCGTTCACCAGCGCGCGGACCTTGCCCCATGAGGAGCCGGCCACGACGATGTCGCCGCGCTTCAGCGTGCCGCGGTCCACCAGCAGGGTGGCCACGGGGCCTCGGCCCTTGTCGAGCTTGGCCTCGATCACCGAGCCCTCGGCCGAGCGCGCCGGGTTGGCGCGCAGGTCGAGCACCTCGGCCTGCAGCGCGATGGCTTCCAACAACTCGTCGAGGCCCATCTTCTGCGTGGCCGAGACCTCGATCAGCTGGGTGTCGCCACCCAGGCTCTCCACCACGATCTCGTGCTGCAGGAGCTCGTTGATCACGCGGGTGGGGTCGGCGTCGGGCTTGTCGATCTTGTTGGCGGCCACGATGATCGGCGCGCCGGCGGCCTTGGCGTGGTGGATGGCCTCGATCGTCTGGGGCATCACGCCGTCGTCGGCCGCGACCACCAGCACCACGATGTCGCCGACGTTGGCGCCCCGGGCGCGCATCGCGCTGAAGGCGGCGTGGCCGGGCGTATCGAGGAAGGTCGCGACGTTCCCGTCGGCGGTCTTCACCTGGTAGGCGCCGATGTGCTGGGTGATCCCGCCGTGCTCGCCGCTGGCCACGTCGGTGGTGCGCAGGGCGTCGAGCAGCGAGGTCTTGCCGTGGTCGACGTGGCCCATCACGGCCACCACCGGCGGACGCGGCAGGGTGTCGGTCTCGACGTCGGCTTCGGCGATGAAGCCCGTCTCCACGTCGCTCTCGGACACGCGCTTGACGGTGTGGCCGAACTCGGTGGCGATCAGCTCGGCCGTGTCGGCGTCGAGCACGTCGTTGATCGTCATCATCGCGCCCTGGCGCATCATGTACTTGATGATGTCCACGCCGCGCACGGCCATGCGCTGGCCGAGCTCCTGCACGGTGATGGCGTCGGGGACGACCACCTCGCGCGCGGAGCGGTTCGAGTCGCCCACGCCGCCGCCCTTGCGCTTCTCGCGCTCGCGCTCGCGGGCCCGGCGGACCGAGGCGAGCGAGCGCATCCGGTCGCCGGACTCCCCGCCCGCCGACTGGATGGTGAGGCGGCCCTCGCGGCGTTGCGGAGCGCCCTTGGCGCGGCTGACGGCGCCTTCCGCGCGACGACGGTCGTCGTCGCGGCTGGGGCCGAAGCCGCCGGGACCGCCCGGACGACGGGCGCCGGCGCCCGGAGCCGCGGTGCGGGCCGTCTTGGTGAACTCGGGCGCGGACGGGGGCGCGGAGGGGCGCAGGCCGTAGCCGCCGCCCGCCGGGCGCGGGCCGCCGGGGCCGCCCGGACGGGGGCCCGTGC
>CAXTBN010000122.1:0-4301 GCA_964242895.1 uncultured Caulobacteraceae bacterium
CGGACAAGGGCTTCGTCACCGCCGCGCTGGACGACGTGATCACCTGGGCGCGCACGGGCTCGCTCATGTGGATGACCTTCGGTTTGGCCTGCTGCGCGGTGGAGATGATGCACACCTCCATGCCGCGCTATGACGCCGAGCGCTTCGGCATGGCTCCGCGCGCGTCGCCGCGGCAGTCCGACCTGATGATCGTGGCCGGCACGCTGACCAACAAGATGGCTCCGGCGCTCCGCAAGGTCTACGACCAGATGCCCGAGCCGCGTTACGTGCTCAGCATGGGCTCGTGCGCCAACGGCGGAGGATACTACCACTACAGCTACAGCGTCGTGCGCGGCTGCGACCGCGTGGTGCCTGTCGACGTCTATGTGCCGGGCTGCCCTCCGACGGCCGAAGCGCTGCTCTACGGGCTTCTGCAGCTGCAGAAGAAGATCCGCCGCACGGGGACGATCGAGCGATGAGCGACACGCCCGTCGTCCCGCCTGACGCCGACAAGTCGGTCACCCGCTTCGCCGCGGACGCTCTGGCCGACCTCGGCCGCGAGATCCTGGCCGACTCGGCCGGCTCCGCCGTCGGCGCGCACGTGGCGTTCGGCGAGCTGACGATCGTCGCGCCCGCGCAACGGATCGTGGAGCTGCTCACCACCCTGCGCGACAGCTCCCGCTTCCAGATGCAGCAGCTGATCGACCTCTGCGGGGCCGACTACCCCGAGCGGACGCGCCGGTTCGACGTGGTCTACCACCTGCTCAGCTACACCAAGAACGTGCGCGTGCGCGTCAAGATCGAGACGGACGAGGACACGCCGGTGCCCTCCGTCACCGACGTCTACATCAACGCCGACTGGTACGAGCGCGAGGCGTTCGACATGTTCGGCATCTTCTTCGACGGCCACCCCGACCTGCGCCGCATCCTCACCGACTACGGCTTCCATGGGCACCCGCTGCGCAAGGACTTCCCTATGACCGGCTACACGGAGGTGCGCTACGACGAGGCGCTCAAGCGCGTGGTCTACGAGCCGGTGAAGCTCGCGGCGGAGTTCCGCCAGTTCGACTTCCTCTCCCCGTGGGAGGGCGACCGCACCAACCAGCCCGGCACGGGCTATCCCTACATCCTCCCCGGCGACGAGAAGGGCTCCACGCCCGACCAGAAGCTGGCCGACAAGCACAAGGCGTAGCGCCATGGCCGACGACGCGGGCGGGCTGGCGACGATCCAGCCGGAAGAGACCAAGGTCCGTCACTTCAACATCAACTTCGGCCCCCAGCACCCCGCCGCGCACGGCGTGCTGCGCCTGGTGCTGGAGCTCGACGGCGAGGTGGTGGAGCGGGTGGACCCGCACATCGGCCTGCTCCATCGCGGCACCGAGAAGCTGATGGAGGCGCGCACGCACCTCCAGAACATCCCGTACTTCGACCGCCTCGACTACGTCGCGCCGATGAACCAGGAGCACGCCTACGTGCTCGCCATCGAGAAGATGATCGGCGTCGACGTCCCGATCCGCGGCCAACTGATCCGCACGCTCTACAACGAGATCGGCCGCATCCTCAGCCACCTGCTGAATGTGACGACGCAGGCCATGGACGTGGGCGCGCTCACCCCGCCGCTGTGGGGGTTCGAGGAGCGCGAGAAGCTGATGATCTTCTACGAGCGCGCCTGCGGGGCGAGGCTCCACGCCAACTACTTCCGCCCGGGCGGCGTGCACCAGGACCTGCCGCCGGCGCTGATCGACGACCTCGTCGATTGGTGCGCGGCTTTTCCGGCGAAGCTCGACGACATCGAGACGCTGGTCACCGGCAACCGCATCTTCAAGGCGCGCAACGTCGACATCGGCGTGGTGTCGAAGGAGGAGGCGATCCGCCGCGGCTTCACCGGCGTGATGCTGCGCGGCTCCGACGTCGCGTGGGACCTGCGCAAGTCGCAGCCCTACGACTGCTACGCCGAGATGGAGTTCGACATCCCGGTCGGGAAGAACGGCGACTGCTACGACCGGTACCTCTGCCGGGTCGAAGAGATGCGCCAGTCGATCCGCATCATGGAGCAGTGCCTCGACCGGCTGAAGAAGACGCCCGGCCCGGTGATGACCGAGGACGGCAAGGTCGCCCCGCCCCGCCGCGCGGAGATGAAGCGCTCGATGGAGGCGCTGATCCACCACTTCAAGCTCTACACCGAAGGCTTCCACGTGCCCGCGGGCGAGTGCTACGCGGCGGTGGAGGCGCCCAAGGGCGAGTTCGGCGTCTACCTCGTCAGCGACGGCTCGAACAAACCCTACCGCTGCAAGATCCGCGCGCCGG
Organism: uncultured Caulobacteraceae bacterium; assembly: GCA_964242895.1. GTDB lineage: Bacteria > Pseudomonadota > Alphaproteobacteria > Caulobacterales > Caulobacteraceae > JASLDZ01. Next base: position 2,287 of record CAXTBN010000122.1, read on the forward strand.
GCTTCCCGCACCTGGAGGCCATGGACTGGATGAACCGCGGCCACATGCTCGCCGACGTCTCCGCAATCCTCGGCTCGCTGGACATCGTCTTCGGCGAGATCGACCGCTAGGTCTCCGCTGCGGCGCCGGGCAGCGACGACGCGTCGCGCGCCCGGATGCTTCCGGAATGACGCCCTTGCGCCTATCTACGACGCTTCCGTAACAGCAGATCGTCGCCGCATGTCCGGACTGTGGGTTCGTCCCGAACTGAGCCAGGGCCACTTCATGCTGTTCGCCGCCCTCCTGGCGGTCAGCATCCTGGGTCAGCTGATGATCTCGCCGCGCCGGCGCCGCGCGATGGGCTTGCGCCGCTTCGCCCTGGCGACCGGTCTCCTGGCGGCGATCCCGCTCGCAGGGCTCCTGATCGTGCGGACGGCCTTCTTCGACGCCTTCCAGGACGCCGACTACAGCTGGTGGTCGGCGCTGTGGCTCAGCCTGGTCTGGATGGGGCTGTTCGTGGCGGCGGGCCGCATCGCCGTGCGCCGGTTGCCGCCGACGTCGTGGCTCGTCGCCGACCTGCGGCTCGCCTCCGATTCGGAGTGGCGGGCCTTCCTGACGCAATCTTCGCGCACCGGCGGCGCCTGAAGTCGCGTCCGGGACTAGGAGCGCGCGGGCGCGGGCGCTAAACCGCCGCCCATGTCCGTCCGCCGCCTCGCCGCCGTCCAGCCGCCGAGCTTCGCCTTCACCGCCGCCTCGCAGGCGGAGGTGGAGCGCTGGCTCGCCAAGTTCCCGCCGCATCGTAGGCAGTCGGCCTCCATCCCGCTGCTGTGGGTGGTGCAGAAGCAGGAGGGCTGGGTCAGCGAGCCCGCCATCCGCGCGATCGCCGAGCTCCTCGGCATGCCCGTCGTGCGCGTGCTGGAGGTGGCGACCTTCTACACCATGTTCCAGCTGCAGCCGGTCGGCTCGGCGGCCCTGATCCAGATCTGCGGCACCACGCCCTGTGCTTTGCGCGGCGCGGGCGAGCTGATGGAGCGCTGCAAGCGTGACATCGGCCCGAAGGACAAGCTCTCCGCCGACGGAAAGTTCACTTGGCAGGAGGTGGAATGCCTGGGCGCCTGCGCCAACGCGCCGATGGCTCAGATCAACGACTACTACTTCGAGGACCTGACGGCAGAGGACATGGGTGAGATCATCGCCCAGTTCCGCGCCGGGGGCTCGCCGCAACCCGGCTCGCGCGTCGGCCGCCACAGCTCCGAGCCGCAGGGCGGGGCGCAGACGCTGACCGACGCGGCGCTGTACGACGGTTCGGCCGCCCGACCTCTTGAGCTTCCCAACAAGCCGCAGCCCGCGCCCGCCGCTTGAATTTGCAAGTGGTTCTCAGTCGATCCGCGCGGGCTTAGGCCCTATATGACGCCTCAACCTCCCCCCGCTCCGGCCGCCGCTCGCGCGGCCCGAGCCCTCACGCCTCAGAGCTGAAGTTCAAGCGCCCGCATGGTCGGCATCCTGGAAGACAAGGACCGCATCTTCACCAACCTCTACGGCTTCCACGACTGGGGGCTGGAGGGGGCGAAGGCGCGCGGCGCATGGAACGCCACCGCCGACATGCTGGCGCTCGGCGCGCCCTGGATCATCGATCAGGTCAAGGCGTCGGGCTTGCGCGGCCGCGGCGGCGCGGGCTTCGGCACCGGGCTGAAATGGTCCTTCATGCCCAAGGAGGTGAAGGAGGGCCGCCCGCACTACCTCGTGGTCAACGCCGACGAGAGCGAGCCGGGCACCTGCAAGGATCGGGAGATCATGCGGCACGACCCGCACCTCCTGATCGAGGGTTGCCTGCTCGCCTCGTTCAGCATGCAGGCGCACGTCTGCTACATCTACATCCGCGGCGAGTATGTGCTGGAGCGCGAACGGCTGGAGGCGGCTATCGCCCAGGCCTATGAGGCCAAGCTGATCGGTCCCGGCAACGTCCACGGCTGGGACTTCGACCTCTACGTCTCCCACGGCGCCGGCGCCTACATCTGCGGCGAGGAGACGGCGCT
>CAXTBN010000123.1:0-4264 GCA_964242895.1 uncultured Caulobacteraceae bacterium
TCGCCAAGGCCACCGGCCGCGAGTTCGCGCGCCTGTCGCTCGGCGGCGTGCGTGATGAGGCCGAGATCCGCGGCCACCGCCGGACCTACATCGGCTCGATGCCCGGCAAGATCATCCAGAACATGAAGAAGGTGAAGTCGACCAACCCCTTCTTCCTGCTCGACGAGATCGACAAGCTGGGCGCCGACTGGCGCGGCGACCCGTCGTCGGCGCTGCTGGAGGTGCTCGACCCGGCGCAGAACAACACCTTCGGCGACCACTACCTGGAGGTCGACTACGACCTGTCGAGCGTGATGTTCGTGACCACGGCCAACTCGCTCAACATGCCCCAGCCGCTGCTCGACCGCATGGAGGTGATCCGCATCGCCGGCTACACCGAGGACGAGAAGGTCGAGATCGCCAAGCGGCACGTCCTGCCCAAGGTGATGACCGACAACGGCCTCAAGGAAGGCGAGCTGACGGTGCCCGACGCCGCGATCCGCGACCTGATCCGCTACTACACGCGGGAGGCCGGCGTGCGGAGCCTGGAGCGAGAGCTCAACGGCTTGGCGCGCAAGACCGTGCGCGACCTCGCCCGCGAGAACGTGCTCGCGATCACCATCGACGACGAGCGGCTGGCCAAGTACGCGGGCGTCAAGAAGTACCGCTACGGCGAGACGGACGCGGAGGACCAGAAGGGCATCGTCACCGGCCTGGCCTGGACCGAGTTCGGCGGCGACATCCTGACCATCGAGGCGGTCAAGATGCCCGGCAAGGGCCGCATGACCGTCACGGGCAACCTCAAGGAGGTGATGAAGGAGTCGATCTCCGCTGCGCACAGCTACGTGCGGGCGCGGGCGCCCGCCTTTGGGATCAAGCCGACGCTGTTCGACAAGACCGACGTCCACGTCCACGTGCCGGACGGCGCCACGCCCAAGGACGGTCCGTCCGCCGGCGCGGCCATGGCCACGGCCATCGTCTCGGTGCTGACGGGCACGCCCATCCGCAAGGACCTCGCCATGACCGGCGAGGTGACGCTCCGCGGACGGGTGACGGCCATCGGCGGCCTGAAGGAGAAGCTCCTCGCCGCGCTCCGCTCGGGCGTGAAGACGGTGCTTATCCCGCAGGAGAATGAGAAGGACCTCGCCGAGGTGCCGGACAACGTGAAGAACGAGCTGGAGATCGTACCCGTCTCGCACATGGACGAGGTGCTGAAGTGGGCGCTGACCGGCCCGATCCAGGCCATCGAGTGGACGGAGGAGGACGAGGCGGCCCACGTGCCTCCCGCCGCTGTCGACGACCTCGGCGACCCCGGCCCGGTGGTGGCGCACTGATCGTCTCAACTTAACGGCGACAATGAGGGCGGTCCGGGCCTCCGGGCCGCCCTTTCCTTTTGACGACGCGACAAGGGGCGGCCACTGTAGCGCTTGCAGGCGGCCGAACCTGATCGTCCGAACGGGCCGCCGAGAGGGTTGGGAGAACCACGCGATGACGAAAGCCGAACTCGTCCAGGCGATGTCGGACAAGGCCGGGCTCGACAAGAAGCAGGCCCAGAAGGCGCTCGAAGCCTTCGTCGAATGCGTCAGCACCTCGATGAAGAAGGGCGAGGACGTGCGCATCGTCGGCTTCGGCAACTTCGTCGCCGTGGACCGCCCGGCCGGCACCGCCCGCAACCCGCGCACCGGTGAGACGGTGGAGCGGGCGGCCTCCAAGGCGGTGAAGTTCCGTCCGGGCGAAGGCCTGAAGTCGGCGATCCAGTAGGGCTTCCAGGGCGCGGCCGATTCGGCGCGCGCCCGATCCGCCGTCGCGGCGTGGCTCGGGCGGCTAGCTCAGCGGTAGAGCGGCTCCTTTACACGGAGCGGGTCGGGGGTTCGATTCCCTCGCCGCCCACCAGAGCCGCACGCGCCGGTCAGCCGAGCAGGCGCACCCAGGCGGCAAGTCCGGCGAGGCCGACCAAGACCCAGACGCCCAACAGGATGAGCAGTCGAAAGACCCGCGCCCATGGGCCGTGGTGGGTCCGCGTGGGTTCGGGCGCGGCGTACCTGATCTTCGTGTTCACGATCGGACCTACCGTGTGCGAGGATGGCACTCTCGCACGCCGCGGTTGACGCTCCGTTCATACCTGGCGCGCGGACGGCCTCAGTTCTTCGAGCGCGTCCACGGCCACGTCACCGGCCGCCTCCGTCTCTCGCCGGATGGTCGCGCCCCACTGGCCGGCGGCCTCCCGGAACTCCGGCTCGTCGAGCAGCCGTGTCAGCGCCGCGCCGATCTCCTCCGGCGAGACGTCGGGTGCGAGGCGCAGGCCCGCGCCGCGGGCGGCGATGCGCGCGGCGTTGTCGGGCTGGTCGCGGCCCATGGGAAGGCAGAGGAGGGGGACGCCCGCCAGCACCGGGCGGATCGCCGAGCCGTGGCCGGCGTGGGTCACCATGGCGGCGAGATGGGGCATCAGGGCGTCATGGCTGGCGCTCTTCAGCACGCGCACGTTCTCGGCCGCCGTCGGGACCTCCGCGGGGTCGAGCTGCGGGCCGAGGGTGACGACGGCGCGGACGGGCAGGCGCTCCAGCGCGGCGACCACGCGGCGCAGCACCGGCTCCTGCGCCTGGTAGAGCGTGGAGAAGGAGACCAGCACCAGCGGGCGCGGATCGTCGGCCGGCCAGGGCGACTCCCAGGGCGAGGCCCAGGCGGGCACGCGCGCCTGTGGGCCGGCGTAGCGGAACGGCGAGGGGAGGGGATCCGGCGCGAAGTCGTAGGCGCGGGCGGCCGACAGCAGGATCAGATGCGCGGCGTCGACCTGGTCGAGGGTGCGCGCGAGGGGTGGCAAGCCGTGTACAGCGCGGGCGGCGTTCAGGTCGGGCAGGCCGGCGTCGTAGAAGCTGCGGCTGGCCTCGCGGATCAGGCCCTGGAACCAGACCTCCTGCGCGTCCTTCGGCGGCTCCAGCCCCGGGCCGAACGGTGGGACGCCCTCCAGCGAGGGCAGCGGCCAGACGTTGGCGGTGAGCAGCGCCAGCGGCGCGCTCCGCGCCTCCGCGGCGAGCATGCAGCCCAGCAGCAGCTCCTGGCTGACCACCGCCGCGCCGGGGTTGTCGTCGAGCGCGGCGATCGTGTCGGCGGCGTAGGCCGCGGCCGCGCCGGTCATCAGCCTGTCGAGCAGGAGCTGGAGCACCTCGGCGGGCTCGGCGCACTCCCAGTCGCGCAGGGGCTCGTGGGCGACAGCCTTGTCGGGCCGGTTGGGGGCGGTGCTCCAGGCGCGGAAGGGCAGGGCGAAGCCCTCGGCCTCCTCGCGCGTGGCCTCGTCGGATAGGACCAGCACGCGCCGGCCTCGGGCCTGCAGCCGTGCGGCCACGGCGAGGGCGGGCGTGACGTGGCCACCGAACTCGAAGGTGGTGAAGACGAACTCGGCCGGCGCGGTCACACGGGCCCGTGCGCGATCGCCGAGGCGGGAGGGGCGAATGTGCGGAGCGCCGGGAGGTGGCGCGAGTGACGGGACTCGAACCCGCGACCTCCGGCGTGACAGGCCGGCGCTCTAACCAACTGAGCTACACCCGCAGAGCGGTGGGTCTGACCCCGTCCGGCGAGGCGCGTGGGATATGCGGCGTCCTCCGGGGTGTCAAGTTGCGCACTCCGCGTCCACGCGAGAGCTGCGCGGGCCTTCCGCCCTATGGCCGCGCTGGGCTAGAAGCTCCCCGTCCCATATGGGTGATCCGGATGAACGCCTTCCTCCTCGACTACCTGCCGGTCGTCATCTTCCTCGGCGTGGCGATCGTGATCGGCGCCGGCTTCCTGCTGGCCGCCTGGGTGCTCGCGCCCAAGCATCCCGATCCGGAGAAGATCAGCGCCTACGAGTGCGGCTTCAACGCCTTCGAGGACGCGCGCATGAAGTTCGACGTGCGGTTCTACCTCGTGTCGATCCTGTTCATCATCTTCGACCTGGAGGTGGCGTTCCTGTTCCCCTGGGGTGTGACGCTGATGAAGCTGCCCCACCCCGAGCAGGTGTTCGCCTTCTGGTCGATGATGACCTTCCTGGGCGTGCTCACCGTCGGCTTCATCTACGAATGGAAGAAGGGCGCCCTGGAATGGGAGTGAACTCGCCGACCCTGACCCGCCCCGCCGCGGGCCTGGTCTCCGCCGGGGGCGCGCCGCTCTCGGCCGGCTCTGCCATGCGCGCCAGCGTGGAGGGCTACGATCCCCGCATCCACGACCCGTTCCTCGACAAGCTGAACGGGGCGATGGCGGACAAGGGCTTCGTCACCGCCGCGCTGGACGACGTGATCACCTGGGCGCGCAC
>CAXTBN010000124.1:0-3843 GCA_964242895.1 uncultured Caulobacteraceae bacterium
ACGTTGCCGCCCGCGATGGCGTCGCTGACCACCTGCGTGGCCTTGGCTTCGGCGCCGGCGGAGCGCTCGCGCGCCTCGGCGTCGCGGAAGGCGGCCTCGCGCCGGCCCTCCGCCTCCAGGATGGCGGCCGCCTTGGAGCCCTCGGCGCGGGTGACCTGCGCCTGGCGCTCGCCGTCGGCCTCGGTGATCACGGCGCGACGCTCGCGCTCGGCCTTCATCTGGCGCGTCATGGCGTTGGTGATGTCGGGCGGCGGCTGCAGGTCCTTGATCTCGATGCGCGCCACCTTGACGCCCCAGGGGCCGGTGGCGTGGTCGATCACGGTGAGCAGGCGCGTGTTGATGCCGTCGCGCTGGCTGAGCACCTCGTCCAGCTCCATGGAGCCGACCACGGTGCGCAGGTTGGTCATCACCAGCTGGGTGATCGCCTGCTCCAGCGTGGCGACGCGGTAGGCGGCCGCGGCGGCGTCGATGACCACGATGAAGACGATGGCGTCGACCTTCACCGTGACGTTGTCCTTGGTGATGACCTCCTGCGTGGGGACGGCCAGCACCTGCTCCATCATGTTCATGCGCCGGCCGACCCGGTCGACGAAGGGGGTCAGGATGGCGATGCCGGGCGACAGGGTGTGCGTGTATCGCCCGAACCGCTCGACGGTGAACTCGTAGCCCTGGGGCACGACCTTGACCGCACCCGCGACGGTGAGGAACGCCAGCACCAGCACCACGATGGCGAAGCCGAGCATGACCGGGGAGACCTCGTTGAACAGGAACCGACGCTAGCGCGGTCCGGCGAGGGCCGCCATGGAATTGCAGAGCTGCTTGGCGCGGGCGGGTGTGGGCGGCTATCAGATCGGCGTCGCCCGGTAGCTCAGCAGGATAGAGCAGAGCTTTCCTAAAGCTAAGGTCGGGGGTTCGAGTCCCTCCCGGGCGGCCATCCCTGGCGAGGCGAACAAGCCCTTCGCCTGGGTCAGAACCGCAGGGCGCGCGCCTCCTTCACCTGGGGCAGGGCCTGCACCGAGGCCACGAGCTCCGCGCCGAGGGGCTGGTCGACGCCCACCAGCGCGATGGCGTCCTCGCCCGCGGAGACGCGGCCGAGGTTGAAGGTCGCGATGTTCACGCCGGCCTCCGCCAGGAGCGCGCCCAGGGCGCCGATGAAGCCCGGCTTGTCGAGATTGTTCACGTAGAGCATCGCGGACGAGATCGGCGCCTCCAGCGCCATGCCCTTGACCTCCACCACGCGCGGGATCCCGCCCACCACGGCGCCGGCGAAGGTGCGCTCGCCCGCGGCGGTGGTGACGGTGATGCGCACGACGCTGTCGTAGACGGCGGCCATCTCCTGCCGGCTCTCGCTGACGGCGATCCCGCGCGAGCGCGCCACCTCGCCGGCCGAGACCATGTTCACGTCGGCCAGCATGGGGCGCAAGACGCCGGCGAGCGCCGCGGCGGTGACCGGCCTGACGTTGAGCTGCGCCACGTCGCCCACGTAGGCCACGTCCACCGCGCGCAGACCCTCGTCGGTGAGTTGGCCCGCGAAGGCGCCCAACTTCTCGGCTAGGGCGATGAAGGGCTTCAGCCGGGGCGCCTCCTCCGCGGTGACGCTGGGCGAGTTGAGGGCGTTGGTGACCGCGCCGGTGAGCAGGTAGTCGCTCATCTGCTCGGCCACCTGCAGGGCCACGTTCTCCTGCGCCTCGAGGGTGGAGGCGCCCAGGTGCGGGGTGGCGACGAAGTTGGGCGCGCCGAACAGGGGGTTCTCGGTGGCGGGCTCGGTGCTGAAGACGTCGAACGCCGCGCCGCCGACCTGACCGCTCTCCAGCGCCTCGCGCAGCGCCGCCTCGTTCACCAGGCCGCCCCGGGCGCAGTTCACGAGCAGCACGCCGCGCCTGGTCTTCGCCAGCGCCTCGGCCGAGAGGATGTTGCGCGTCTTGTCCGTCAGCGGCGTGTGCAGGCTGATGACGTCGGCGCGGGCGAGGAGGTCGTCGAGCTCGACCTTCTCCACGCCGATCTCGACGGCGCGCTCGGGCGACAGGAACGGATCGTAGGCGATCACGCGCATCTTCAGCCCGTTGGCGCGGTCGGCGACGATGGAGCCGATGTTGCCGGCGCCGATCAGGCCGAGCGTCTTGGCGTAGAGCTCCACGCCCATGAAGCGGTTCTTCTCCCAGCGGCCGGCCTGGGTGGAGGCGTCGGCTGCGGGAAGCTGGCGGGCCAGCGCGAAGATCATGGCGACCGCGTGCTCGGCGGTGGTGATCGAGTTGCCGAAGGGGGTGTTCATGACGACGATCCCCTTGGCGGTCGCGGCGGGGATGTCGACGTTGTCCACGCCGATGCCGGCCCGGCCGATCACCTTCAGCCTCGTGGCGGCGGCGATCACCTCCGGGTCGGCCTTGGTGGCGGAGCGGACAGCGAGGCCGTCGTAGTCGGCGATGATGGCGAGGAGCTCGGGCTTCTTCAGGCCGACGCGCACGTCGGCGTCGACCCCGCGCTCCTTGAAGATCTGCACGGCGGCGGGGGAGAGGCTGTCGGCGATGAGCACGCGGGGCATGGGTCGGGTCTCCGGGCGCGCGGCCGCTTCAGGGCGCTGCGCCGGTCTGATGGGGAAAGGGTGGTCAGGCGGCGGGCTGGAGCGCGGTCAAAGTCTCGGCGTAGGCCCAGTCGAGCCAGGGAACGAGCGCCTCCACGTCGGCGGTCTCCACCGTGGCGCCACACCAGATGCGCAGGCCGGGCGGAGCGTCGCGGTAGCCTCCGACGTCGAACGCCGCGCCCTCCTTGTCCAGGAGAGCGGCGAGCTTCTTGGCGAAGTCGGCCTGGGCGTCGGCGGGCAGGCGCGTCACCTCGGGGGCGGTCACCTTGAGGCAGACGCTGGTGTTGGAGCGCGTCTCGGCGGTCTCGGCCAGGAACTCGACCCAGGGCGTGGCCTCGACCCAGCGTTCCAGCACGGCGAAGTTGGCGTCGGCGCGCCCGATCAGGGCGGGCAAGCCGCCCAGCCCGTCCGCCCAGGCGAGGGCGTCGAGGTAGTCCTCGACGCACAGCATGGAGGGCGTGTTGATGGTGGCGCCCTCGAAGATGTCGCGGGCGAGCTTGCCAGCCTTCGTCATGCGGAACAGCTTCGGCATCGGCCAGGGCGGGCTGTAGCTCTCCAGCCGCTCGACCGCGCGCGGGCCGAGGATCAGCACGCCGTGCGCGGCCTCGCCGCCGAGCGCCTTCTGCCAGGAGAAGGTCACCACATCGAGCTTGGGCCAGTCGAGCGCCTGGGCGAAGCAGGCGCTGGTGGCGTCGCAGATCGTGATCCCTGTCCGGTCGGCGTCGATGAAGCCGGCGTCGGGCACGCGGACGCCGCTGGTGGTGCCGTTCCAGGTGAACACGAGGTCGGCGTCCGGCTTCACGCGCGCGAGGTCCGGCAGGGCGCCGTAGGGCGCGTCGAGCACCTCGGCGTCAAGCTTCAGCTGCTTCACAGCGTCGGTCGCCCAGTCCTTGCCGAAGCTCTCGAACGCGAGGAGCTGCACGGGTCGTGGACCGAGCATCGACCACATGGCCATCTCCACCGCGCCCGTGTCCGAGCCCGGCACGATGCCGATCAGGTGCGTGTCGGGGACCTGCAGCACGGCGCGGGTGCGGTCGATCGCCGCCTGCAGCCGGCCCTTGCCGAGCTTGGAGCGGTGCGAGCGGCCGAGAACTGCGTCCGCCAAGGCGCCGGGGGTCCAGCCTGGTCGCTTGGCGCAGGGGCCGGAGGAGAAGTATGGGCGCGCAGGGCGCACCTCGGGCTTGGCCCGGGGGTGGTCGGTCATCGGTGTCTCCCATCCTTGCAGATGGACTGCGCCCCGTTGGGAGGGCGTGGCCCGCCGC
>CAXTBN010000125.1:0-3692 GCA_964242895.1 uncultured Caulobacteraceae bacterium
AACGGCTCGGGCAAGACCACCACCCTCGGCAAGGTCGCCGCCGACCTGACGCGCCGCGGCGCGACGGTGCTGATCGCCGCGGGCGACACCTTCCGCGCCGCCGCCATCGAGCAGCTGGCCGTCTGGGCCGAGCGCGCCGGAGCGCCCCTGGTCTCCAAGCCCGCCGGCTTCGACGCCGCGGCGCTCGCCTACGAGGCCGTGGAGCGCGCCCGGCGCGAGGGCTTCGACGTGGTGCTGATCGACACCGCCGGCCGCCTGCAGAACAAGAGCGGGCTGATGGACGAGCTGGGCAAGATCGTGCGCGTGCTCAAGAAGCTCGACCCGGCCTACCCGCACGACACCCTGCTGGTGCTCGACGCCACAGTCGGCCGCAACGCGCTGGGCCAGCGGCAGGAGTTCGACCGGGTGGCGCGGGTCACCGGCGTGGTGATGACCAAGCTCGACGGCACCGCGCGCGGGGGCGTGCTGGTGCCCGTGGCCCAGGCGGGCGCCGCGCCCGTGGTGCTGATCGGCGTGGGGGAGGGGATCGACGACCTGCAGCCCTTCGACGCCCGCGCCTTCGCCCGGTCGCTCGTCGGCCTGACGCCCCAACCCGAACGGAGCGCCGCCGCGTGACCGAGACCTCCGCCACGCCGCCCGCGCTCTCGCCCGCCCTGCGGGCGGCGGCCGACTACCTGGGCCCGGCGCTGTTCGCGCTGGCCTTCCTGTTCGGCGGCCGTGACGTGCTGCGCGCCACCTGGTGGCTGCTGGGCGGCTCGGCGGCTTCGCTGCTGTGGATCTACGCCGTGGAGCGCCGGCTGGCGCTGATGCCGGCCCTGTGGGGCGGGGCGGCGCTGGTGTTCGGCCTCGCCACCGTGGTGTTCCACGACGTGCGCATCGTGAAGATGAAGACCACCGCCATCGACTTGGCGCTCGGCCTGGCCATGTTCGGCGGCCTGTACTTCAAGCGGAACCCGCTCAAGGCGCTGATCGGCGACGCTCTGAAGCTGACGGACGCGGGCTGGCGGCGGCTGACCCTGCGCTACGGCGTGTTCTTCCTCGTCATGGCGGCGTTGAACGAGGTGGTCTGGCGCACCCAGCCCGACGCGGTCTGGGTGGCGTTCCGCTTCCCGGGTCTGGTGATCCTGGCGGTGCTGTTCGCCTTCACCCAGGTGCCCACCATGATGAAGGAGGCCCGCGCCGCCGAGGTGACGGCGCTGGCCGAGGTCCAGGAGTAGCTGGGCGCTCAGCCGCCCTCTTCGTCGGGCCACCAGTCGAGGTCCAGCGCCTGCGTCAGCGTGAAGGGCGTGGCCTCCGGAAAGGTCGTCGCTGGCAAGCGCGTCTCCTGCTCGGCCTGGGATCGGGCGCGAGGATAGGCGTCTTCGAACTCCTCCTGCAGCACAGCCTTGAGACTGGGGCTGCGCTTTAGCTGCCTGGCGATATCGAACCGCTGGTTCGTGACGGTGCTGCGCCAGCTCCGCCCCCGCCGCTTCGGCTGGAACCGCCACTTCAGCAGGTGGGTCAGCAGCACGACGAAGTGGCTGTAGAGTTCACCACTCTCCTGCCGGCCCAAGCTCTCGATCTCCTCGGCGACGTTGTCCCAGTCGATCGCGTTGGCCGAGCGGCTGCGGATCAGCTCGCCCTGCTCGACGGCCCAGGCATGGAAGTCGCGGTCGTAGGCGCCCATAGAGCTGAGCTTACCACAGGTCGGGGAGCGCCGCCCTACTCCGCCGCCTTGAGCCGGGGCGCGCCCTGGCGCTTGTAGCGCTCGATCGCCGCGCGGATGATCTCGGCGGTCTCCTCCGGGTCGGCCCAGCCCTCGATCTGGGTCGACTTGCCCTTCTCCAGGTCCTTGTAGTGCTGGAAGAAGTGCTGGATCTGCTCGGTCAGGATGCCGGGCAGGGAGCGCCAGCTGTCCACGCCCGTGTAGAAGGGGTGCAGCTTGTCCACGGGCACGGCGACGATCTTCTCGTCCGAGCCCGCCTCGTCGGTCATCTTCAGCGCGCCGATGGGGCGGCAGCGGATCACCGCGCCCGGCACCACGGGCGTCTGGCTCACCACCAGGATATCGGCGGGGTCGCCGTCCTCGGCCAGGGTGTGGGGGATGAAGCCGTAGTTAGCCGGGTAGAACATGCTGGTGTGCAGGAAGCGGTCGACGAAGATCGCGCCACTGTCCTTGTCGATCTCGTACTTCACCGGCTCGCCGCCCTGCGGGATCTCGATCACGGCGTAGACGTCGTAGGGCGGGTTCACGCCGGTGGGGATCTTGGAGAGGTCCATGGGTCTCAGCGGAAGGTGGGAGGGGCGTCCGGGGAGGAACGGGCGCTCTATGCACCGGCGGGCGGGGGTGCGAAAGCGCGGCCGCCCCACCGGGCGCCCGCCCGCCGCAGCGCCGGGCCGACAGGAGACCTCCCGATGAACCTCTACGACACGGGCGTGATGCCCCTGGCCGAGATGCTGGGCAACATGAGCGCGTGGCTCGACAAGGCGCAGGCGGGCGGCGCCGACGAGGCCGAGCTCATGGAGGCGCGCCTCGCGCCCGACATGCACCCGCTCCCTCGTCAGTTCCAGATCGCCAGCGACATGGCCAAGAACGGCGCCGCGCGCCTGGCCGGCGTCGAGGCCCCCGCCATGCCCGACGAGGAGACCAGCTTCACCGAGCTCAAGGCGCGCTGCGCCAAGACCATCGCCTTCCTGGAGGGCGTGGACCGGGCGGCGGTGGAGAGCGCGGGGGAGCGGCGCATCGAGCTCCGGTTCCCGAACGGGATGGCGTTCGACTTCAACGGCGCCGACTACCTGACGCACTTCGTGCTGCCCAACTTCTACTTCCACGCCACCACCGCCTACGCGCTGCTGCGCGCCTCCGGCGCGGGGCTGGGCAAGGCGGACTTCATGGCCAACACGGCGCGCTTCGCCAAGCTGCCGGCCACGGCGGACTGACCCTCGCGGAGGCCGGCCCTCTTTGCGCCCGCGTCGCGAGGCGCTATATGCCGGCTCACATCGCTAGGACGCGTCTTCGACGCTTCGAGCGGCGGTCCCCCTCTCTCGCGGGAGGGGTTGGCCGCCGCTTTTGTTTTGGACCCGGGTTTTGCGCGGCAAGACGCCTGAAGATCGACAGCTGCTGGAGCTCCTCGACCCCGTCGCCGAGGCGGCGGGCTACGCCATCGTGCGCCTGCGGCTGATGGGCGGCGGGGCCAAGGGGCGCTCCCTGCAGATCATGGCCGAGCGCCCCAGCGACGGCGACATGGACATCTCCGACTGCACGCGCCTGTCGCGCGCCGTGTCCGAGGTGATGGACGCCGCCGACCCGGTCTCGGGCGAGTACCGGCTGGAGGTCTCCTCCCCCGGGATCGACCGGCCGCTGACCCGGCTGCGCGACTTCGAGACCTACGAGGGCTACGAGGCGCGGATCGAGCTCGACCGGCTGGCCGAGGGGCGCAAGCGGTTCAAGGGCGTGCTGGCGGGCGTCGAGGGCGAGAACGTCGGCGTCGACCTGGAGGGGGAGGCGGACACCGCCATGATCCCCTTCGCCTGGATCACCGACGCCAAGCTCTCGCTCACCGACCAGCTGCTCAAGAAGGGCGCCGACGCGAGGGCCGCCCGGCTCGCGGCCGAGGGCCCCGAAACCGACATCGACGACGACATCGAAACCGAACACAACGAGGAGGACGCCTGATGGCGACCGGCATCTCCGCCAACCGGCAGGAACTCCT
>CAXTBN010000126.1:0-3651 GCA_964242895.1 uncultured Caulobacteraceae bacterium
GGCCCGAGCCGCCCGCGCCCGAGCCGGCCCGGCCCCGCCGCCGCCGCGCACGCCGCCGCCCGGCCGCTCCCCCCGCCTCCGCTTGAGCGAGGCCGCCGCCGACGCCTGCCGCGCCGACGTGTGGCTGTGGCGCGCGCGCTTCTTCAAGACGCGCGCGCTAGCCTGCCGGGTGGTCGAGGCGGGACGCGTGCGCCTGACCCGGGGCGCCGTCGAGTCGCGCCTGGACAAGGCCTCGCGCCTGCTCCGCCCCGGCGACGAGCTCGTGTTCACCGTCGGCGAGCGCCTCGTGAGCGTCCGCGTCGAGGCGTCCGGCGTGCGCCGCGGACCGCCGGCGGAGGCGCGGAGCCTCTACTCCGAGCTGTCGCCCTCCACCGCGTGAAGCTGCAGCGGCCCCTCGCTCACGGCCTCCTCCGCCGCCTCGCGCGCCTCCGCGGCCTCCACCTCGCCCATCAGGTCCTCGTGGGAGTCCTTGATGGCGTCGAGCACGGCCTGCGGGTCGGCGGGGGTGGAGAGGGCCTCGGCCTCGGCGTCGTGGCGGTCGTAGATCATGGGGTTGTCGCGCCGGAGCTCCTCCAGGAGCGCGATGATCTTGGCGTTCTTCTGCTCGCCCAGGATGGCCAGCTCGAGCGTCAGCTGCTCGCGCGCCTCGGCCATCTGGTCGTCGCGGCGCTGGGTGACCAGGATCAGCAGCGTGATGTAGAGGCCCAGGAGCTCGCCGGCGTCCTGCAGGTAGGCGAAGGGAGCCGGGTCCAGGGCGCGGGCGCCGGCGAGCTGGACCAGGGCGTTGGCGCCGACCCAGACCACGATGGCCAGGGTGAGCCAGCCGACGAATCGGGGCCGGCCGATGAAGTCCGTGGCGCGCGCCACGGCGCGCTGCACGGGGGTGGACCGCCGCAGGTGCTGGGCGTGCAGCTCCGCGATGGCGTGGACCGTCTCTTCGATGTGCGCCGGCAGGATCGGCGTGTCACCCATGGCGGTCGCCTCCCGCGCCGCGCCCGCGAGTCGGCGCGCCGCCTCCGTTGCGGGGGTCGCCCGCCCGCGGTCAAGGCCGGCGACGCCCGGCGGAACGCGGCGGGGCGGGCGTTGACATCGTCCCCCCCGCTTGGGATGTCCCGCCTCGCGCGCGACCTCCCCGCCGCGCGCTCCACCCCAGCCCGCAGACCATGACCTACATCGTCACCGACCCCTGCATTAAGTGCAAATACATGGACTGCGTGGAGGTCTGCCCCGTCGACTGTTTCTACGAGGGCGAGAACTTCCTCGCCATCAATCCCGACGAGTGCATCGACTGCGGCGTGTGCGAGCCCGAGTGCCCGGTGGACGCCATCAAGCCGGACACCGAGGACTCGCCCGACGGCCGCTGGCTGACCATCAACACGCAGTACGCCAAGGTCTGGCCGAACATCACGGTGAAGGGCACGCCTCCCGCCGACCGCGACGACTTCGAGCGCGAGACGGGCAAGTACGAGAAGTACTTCGATCCCGCTCCCGGCCGCGGGTCGTAACCGCCCCGAGGCGCGCCCGGACGGGCATGGTCGTTCCGCGTTCATCGTCCGTTAAGCATCCTTAGGTCGCGGCGCTTCCGAAAGCTTGTGGATCGTGCTATGAGGTTCCTCGCGGCCGCGGGGGCCGCCGAGCCTGCTCGCGCCCCTCCCGCCGCGTTTTCGCCGGCCGTGTCGAACAGCCGCTCGCACCATTCCGGGCAGGGCCTCGTGCGCGCCTTGCGACGGACCTGCCGTCCCTCGACGGTCGGCGGGGTGCGGGAGCTTCGGCGCGGCGGGCGGCCCGGCGCGGACCGTTCCGCGTCGGAACTCGAGCGAACAGGGATCTTCCGCATGAGCGAGACCGGCACGCTGGCCAACATCAAGACGACGTTCGATATCGGCGACGCCGTCGTCTATCCCGCGCACGGCGTGGGCAAGGTGGCCGCCATCGAGACGCAGGAAGTCGCCGGCTACTCGCTCGAGGTCTACGTCATCACCTTCGACCACGAGAAGATGACGCTGCGCGTGCCCACAAAAAAGGCGAAGGCCTCCGGCCTGCGCTCGCTGGCCGAGGACAACGTGGTCGACAAGGCCATGACCACGCTGAAGGGCCGCGCGCGAATCAAGCGCACCATGTGGAGCCGCCGCGCCCAGGAGTACGAAGCCAAGATCAACTCGGGCGACCTGGTCTCCATCGCCGAGGTGGTGCGCGACCTGCACCGCGCCGAGAGCCAGCCCGAGCAGTCCTACTCCGAGCGCCAGCTATACGAATCGGCGCTCGACCGCATGGCCCGCGAGGTCGCCATGATCGAGAAGACCGACAAGGACGGCGCCGTGGCGCTGATCACCAAGTCTCTGCGTAAGGCGGCCTGACCGCGCGATCTCCGCGCCGAGACGACGACGCCCGGCCTCCCAGCCGGGCGTTTCTCGTTCAGCGGCCGTCCAGCAGCTCCACGGCCTCGGGCGTCTCGACCGCCAAGTGGAAGCCGCTCGCCTGGCCCCGGACGCGGACCAGTCGCCCGCGCAGCCCGTCGGGGTCCAGCTCGACGGCGCGCCAGTCGCGCAGCTGCCGTGTGGGAATCTCCGCCGAGACCGAGCCGCGCCAGTCGTCGGCGAAGTCGAGGTAGACGAGGCGGCCACGGCCGGAGGAGACGCGACGCACGCGGCCCTCCACGATCTGCAGCCCGCGGTCGTCCCAGCCGAATTCATCGGGCAGGCGCACGCGGTAGGCGCCGTCGCGCCACAGGCCGCGTCCGTGCGCGCGGGCGCGCGCCTCGTGCGCGTACAGCAGGGCCGCCAGCGCCGCCTCGCCGGGGCGCGGGCGCACGCGGACGACGCCGGCGTCCAGCAGGGAGGCCTCCAGCCAGGGGCCGTCGACGACGCGGACCTGCGCCGTGCGGACGCCCGCCGCATCCTTGCCCGCGCCCTCGTAGAGCAGATCGACGCGACGCCCGGTCGCCAGACGCGCCAGGGCGGCGCGGGCGGCCTCGCCCCAGGGCGCGTCCGGAGCGGGCGACTCGACGGCGGCGAGGCGCACCTCGCCGCCGTCCTCCAGCTTGAGCGTGTCGCCGCGCGGGGCGGCTACGGCCTTGAGGCGCGGACCGGCGGGAAGGGCGTCCAGGCGGGCGCGCTCGCCGCAGGCCGCCAGCGAGACCGCGGCGGCGAGCCCGACGGCCGCCGCCCTCCTCACACCGGCCGCACCTTGAGCCGGCCGCCGTCGAGCACGGCCGTGACCTGGACGCGGGCGCCCGACACGAGCGCCGCCCCGCCCTCGCTCTCCGCCGCCCACTCCTTGCCGTCGACGAACACGCGCGATCCGCCGACCACCGCCTCGCCCTCCGCGCCCACGAGGCGGGCGCGGGCGTCGGTGACGCCGCCGCCGGCGGTGACGCGCGTCATCGGCGGCCACCAGCGGCGGGCGGCGTAGGTGGAGGCGATGGTCAGCGCGGCGAACAGCACGGCCTGCAGCACCCACCCGTCCGGCAGGCGCAGGAAGGCCAGGCCGGCGACCACCGCCGCGGAGGCGGAGGGCCAGAGCAGGTAGCCGGAGCCCGTCGCCAGCTCCGCGCACAGGAGCACCGCGGCGATCCCCAGCCAGGCCCAGCCAGGCTGCTGTTCGGCCAGCGCCGCCCAGGTGCTCATCGCGCGCCGCCCTCCCCGCCCGACG
>CAXTBN010000127.1:0-3527 GCA_964242895.1 uncultured Caulobacteraceae bacterium
CCGCCGACGCCGAACACGACGATCCGGGGCTTGAGCTCGGTGGCGGGAGGCGCCGAGAGTGAGATGGGCATGGGCATCATCCGATCCGCCGCTGGTTCGGGGGCGCACCCCGGCAGGAGATGCCGAGAGAAGACGCCCACAGGCTTAATCCGCGGTTAACCGGGTACGACGAGTCGCCGCCTTCGCCAGGGGCGGTCTCCACAAAGGGCTGTGGAGAAGTGGAACAGGGGCACAAGGGCTTGGGCGCAAGCCCGCGGCGTGACGCCGCGGCCGGGATCGCTGCGGCCTAAAGGTTGGCGCGCAGCCACCCCGCGGCGCGCTGGATCACGCCGGCGTGCGGGTCGACCGGCTCGCTCTGCGGGCGGGCGGCGGACTGGCGGGAGCTGACCGCCTCTCGCGGACCGAAGGCGGCGCGCTGCAGCACGCCGGCGGCGGCGCAGAACGCGGGGCCGGAGGCGGCGTGCGCCAAGTGGGGCGCGCGGCGCGGGCGGCCGAGGCGGACGGGGCGGTCGAACACGCGCACCGCCAGTTCGCGCACGCCGGTGAGCTGGCTGGCGCCGCCCGTGAGCACCACGCCGGCGGCCGGGTCGATGGGCGCCTCGGCGTGGGCGAGGCGGTCGCGGATCAGCTCCAGCGTCTCCTCCACGCGGGGCGCGATCACGCCCTTGAGGAGCGAGCGTGGGGCGACCACGGGGCCGGCGGCGGGGTCGTCGCCGCGGGGCGGAGCCTCGATGGTCTCGCGATCCTCGTTGGCGCTGGCGATGGCCGAGCCGTGCAGGGTCTTGATGCGCTCGGCCCCGTTCAGCGTGGTGGAGAGGCCGCGGGCGATGTCGTTGGTCACGTGGATGCCGCCGACGGCGAGCGAGTCCACGTGCACCAGGCTGCCGCCCGCGAACACGGCCACCGATGTGGCGCCGCCGCCCATGTCGATGCACACGGCGCCGAGGTCCATCTCATCCTCCTCCAGGGCGGCGAGGGCGGAAGCGAAGGGCGCGGCGACCACGCCCTCCAGCTGCAGGTGAGCCATCTCCACGCAGGCGCCGAGCGTCGACCAGGCGGTCTCGGCGATGGTCACCACCAGGAGCTCGAGGCCCAGCGTGCGGCCGAACATGTTGCGCGGGTCGCGGACGCGCCGCTGGTCGTCCACCGACCAGGCGACGGGCAGGAGGTGGATGGCGCGCCGGCCGGGGAAGCGCGCCTGCGCCAGCGCAAGCTGCAGGGCGCGGCCGAGATCGTGGTCGCCGACGGGGTGCGCGCCCAGGCTCACCCGCGCCTGCAGCCGCGTGGAGGCGAGGCCGCCGCCCGCATGCGTCATCACCACGCCGGAGACGGTGACGCCGGCCATGGCCTCGGCGCGCTCCACCGCCTGGGCGAGGGCGAGGGCGGCCTCCTCCACGTCGACGATGGCGCCGTTGCGCACGCCGCGGCTCTGCACGTAGCCGACGCCGGCGACCTGCACCTCGCGCGTGTCGCGCACGGCGCCGTCGGGCTTCATGATGAAGCAGCCGATCTTGGAGGCGCCCAGGTCGACGGCCGCTGTCAGCGGCTGACGGCCGCCCGTGAGCCCCTTCAGCGCGTCGCGGCCCCCGCCGCCGCTGCGATCCGTCCGCCTCGCCATCCGTCCCCTACGTCCTCGTAAAATCCGGGACGCCGCCGCGCGGCGCCCGTCAGCCCCCGTCGCCTCAGGTCGTCGTCGCCGTCGCCGTCGCGGCGGACGTCGCCGCCTTGGGCCGCACCGTCACCATCTCCGGATCGCGCAGATCGATGCGCGCGAAGCCGAGCTCCAGCAGGCGCGCGCGCCCGTCCAGCATGTCGAGCCGCAGCAGCGCCGCGTCCTCGCCGGTGGCGGGCAGCTGGATCACGCCGCCGTCCTTGAGCCGCAGGTCCCAGCGGCGCGCGTCGACGCGGACCAGGGCGTCCACCTTCTCGGCGAGGCGGGGTCGCGCGCGCAGCAGCGGCAGCACGGCGCCGGCGGCCTCCGCGGCGCCCTCGCCCACCACCAGCGGCAGGTCGGCGAAGCGCGAGGGGTCGGCCTCGGGGATCGGCGCGCCCTCCCCGTCCACCACCGTCGTGCGGCCGTTGTTCTGCCAGACGGCGAGGCGCGGGCGCTCGGCCGCGGCGATCACCACCGTGTCGGGCAGGAAGCGCAGCACGCGGGCGGACTTGACCCAGCCGACCTGCTCCACGCGCTCGCGCACGGCTTCGAGGTCCAGGCCCGCGATGGGCTGTCCGGTCTCCACGGCGGCGGCGCGCAGCACGTCGGGCGCGGCCAGGGCGGAGACGCCCTGCAGCTCCACGTGGCGCACCTTGAGTCCGGCGGAGGCGAGCCCGCGGTCCACGCCGTGCTCGACGGTGGCGGCGAGGGCGCGGCCCCGTCCGCCGGTGGCCAGCACGACGAACGCGGCGAGCGCCAGCACGCCTCCCGCTCCGCCCACGGCGAGGCGGCGGTCCAGCCCTCGCGCGGGGGCGGCGGGCGCCCGGCCTCGGACACCCGCGGCGCTGCGCGAGGCGGGGCGCGGCGCGGCGGGCGCGCGGCCCTTCACCGCCGGCACGAGGCGTCCTCCACGAGCCACAGCACCAGGTCGTCGTAGGTCATGCCGGTGTGCAGCGCCTGTTCGGGGACGAGCGAAGTGGGCGTCATGCCCGGTTGGTTGTTCACCTCCAGTAAGACGAGGTCATCCTTAAGATCGTCGTAACGGAAGTCCGCCCGACTCACGCCTCTGCAACCCAGGGCTGAGTGCGCCAGCTCGGCCTGGCGCAGGGCGCGCTCGGTGACGCCGGGCGGCAGCTCGGCCGGCAGGATGTGGCGCGAGCCGCCCTGCCCGTACTTGGCCTCGTAGTCGTACCAGCCGGTGGCCGAGACGATGTCGGTGACCGCCAGCGCCCGCGGCCCCGCCGCCTCGCCCAGCACGGAGACCGCCATCTCGCGCCCGGCGACGTAGGGCTCCACCAGCACCTCCTCGCCATAGGCCCAGTCGGCCGCGCCCACGTCGGCGGGCGGCGCGTTGGCCCCCTCGCGCACCAGGAACACGCCGACGGACGAGCCCTCCGCGTTGGGCTTAACGACGTAGGGCACGGGCAGCACGTGCTGGCGCGCGACGACGTTGCGGTCGTACAGCCCGCCGCCCGGCACGCGCACGCCCGCCGCGGCGAGCACCGCCTTGGCCTTGGTCTTGTCGCTGGCCAGCGCCGAGGCCAGCACGCCCGAGTGCGTGTACGGGATGGCGAGCGTCTCCAGCACGCCCTGCACGCACCCGTCCTCCCCCCACACCCCGTGCAGCACGTTGAGCGCCACGTCGGGCCGCACCCGCGCCAGCACCTCGGCGAGGTCGCGCCCCGCGTCGACGGGCGTGACGCGCGCGCCCAGCCGCTCGCAGGCGGCCACGCAGCCCGCCCCGGTGGACAGGCTGATCTCCCGCTCCGACGAGATCCCGCCCATGAGGACGGCGACGTGGCGGCCGGAGAGAGGGGCGGTCGGCATGGGCGAGCTCCGAGACGGCGTCCGGAGCGCTTACCCCGCTTCGCCC
>CAXTBN010000128.1:0-3438 GCA_964242895.1 uncultured Caulobacteraceae bacterium
GCGGCGGATCTCCTCGTCGCGGCCGATCACCGGGTCCAGCTTGCCGTCGCGGGCGGCGGCGGTGAGGTCGCGGGCGTAGCGCTTCAGCGCGTCGAACCCGTCCTCGGCGCCGGCGCTGTCAGCGGTGCGGCCCTGGCGCACCTGGGCGACGGCGGCGGTGAGCTTGTCCGGCGTGACGCCGGCGCTCTTCAGCGCGGCGGCGGCCTGTGCGCCGTCCTTGCCGGCCAGGGCGACCAGCAGGCGCTCGGTGGTGACGAAGGCGTCGCCGGCGGCCTTGGCCTGCGCCTCGGCGTCGGCGAGCACGCGGGCGAGCTGGGGCGTCATGTGCAGCCCGCCCGAGCCGCCCTCCACCTTGGGCAGCTTTGCGAGCGCGGCGTCGACGGCGCGCACGGCCGCGTTCGCGTCTCCCCCGGCGGAGGTGACCAGGTCGCGGGCGAGGCCGTCGCGATCGTCGAGCAGCGCCTTGAGCAGGTGCTCGGGCGCGAACTGCTGGTGGCCGGCGGCGAGCGCCAGGCCCTGCGCGCTCTGCAGGGCGGACTTGGCGCGGTCGGAGTAGGTGTCGATGTTCAACGTGGTGATCCCCTGGCGGCGGACGGCTCGCTCGGGCGCCTCATCAAGCACGCCCGGACCGCTCGGATGTGGTGTGGCGGATGGGACACACAAGGGTGGCCCGGCCCGCTGACGAGGTCGTGACTGGCGGCGCAGCGGATTGCGGCTAAGCTCGCGAAATCGTCCACGGAAGCTCCCGCCCCATGCGCCTCGCGCCCCTCGCCGCCGCCCTCGCCCTGCTCGCGCCCGCCGCGGCGCACGCGCAGGACAGCGCGCAGAACGCCAGCCGGGCGGCGGAGGCGTCGGGCGAGGCGGCCGGTGCGCTGACCGCCTCGGGGGTGCAGACGGCCTCGGCGGCGGCGGTGCTGCCGGCGGCGGTGGGCGGCTCGGTGCTGCTGGCGGGCGGCGCGAGCGCCCTGGGCGCGGGCTCGGCGCTGGTGGAGGGGGCGGACGCTTCAGCGCGCGCGGCCTCCGGCCCGGCTCCCGGTGCGTTCGACGGGCGGCCGCTGCGCGTGGACCGGCGGGTGGTGGTGGCCCAGCCCGCTCCGCACGTGCCCTACGCCCCGCCCGCGACGCCGCGCCCGTGAGGCTGCGTCCCGTGCGGCTGGCCGCCGCGCCCCTCGCCGCCGTCCTGGCGATGTCGGCCGCGCCCCTCGTGCGGGCGCAGGACTCGATCTCCACGCCCGCGGCGGTCGCGCACTTCACGCCCAAGGAGGCGGCCGCCTTCTCCAAGCAGATCGAGGACGACCTCGCCGGCCGGGGCGCGCGGGTGGCGCTGGTGTTCCGCACCGGCCGGCCGCGGGCCAAGCTGCCGGAGGGCATCGCCTACACCCACGGCGCCTTCTGGGTGTACCGCGACATCCACACCGCCGACGGCGGGACGGCGCCGGGCTACGCCGTCTACAACCTCTACGCCGGCGACGGGAAAGCGTGGCCCGCGACCGAGTCGCGGCTGGTGCAGGATTTCCCGTTCGACTTCACCCGCGGCTCGGCGGTGGACGACGTGGCGGTCATCGTCCCCTCGCCCGAGATGCAGCGGCGCATGCTCCAGGTGATCGACGGCCCGGACTACGCGCGGCTGCACAACCCCAGCTACTCGCTGGTGGCCAACCCGCTGCGCGACACGCACCAGAACTGCAACAGCTTCATGCTCGACGTGGTCGCGGCGGCCGCCTGGGACACGCGCGACCCCGCCCAGATCCGCGCCGACGAGCGGGCGCACTACACGCCGACGGTGGTCAAGGCCGGACCGTTGATGCGCCTGTTCGGCCCGATGGTGGACGGCCGGCTGAAGACCGACGACCAGTCCGGCCCGATCCGCACGGCCACCTACGAATCGATGGCCGCCTTCATGAGGGCCAACGGACTGCTGCAGGCGGCCTACGCCCTCCCCTTCCGCCGCTGAGCGGTCGCGCGCCCTTCGGGGCCGCCTACGTTTCAACGTCGCTCACGCCGACACGCAGGGCCGCCGGCGTGACCGCGCCGTCAAACACCCGGCGCCGCGATGAAACGCGCGGGCGGTGATGACGCCCCATTCGTGCGCGACAAGCTCACCGTCGCCGAACCGGGCGACGACGGTGAAGGGAGCGACACGCATGGCCCGCGAACCCGAACCCACCCGCCTGCGCGACGCCCTCGACTGGGCGCTGGTGGGCGCCCCGCTCGGCCTGGGACTGATCCTGGCGGGGCTGCTGACGCTGTTCGGTCCGTGAGCGCCGGTCAGGGCGCGCCGGCGGCCCCCGGCGTCGCGGCCGGCGCCGGACGCTCCGCCACGCGCGCGCCGCGCAGGATGCCGCTCATGGCGTAGTTGCCCTCGTGGCAGGCGTACTCGAAGAGGCGCTGGCGCGAGGCGGTCAGGCTCATCTCCGCGCGCCACGGGCGCGTGTAGTAGGCGGGGTCGTCGACCTCGAAGGCGTAGGTGATCTCCGTCGGCGACGCGCGGGTGAAGCGCTCCGTCACCCGGCCCTGCGGCGTGAGGAAGATCGGGCCCGCGCGGCCCTGCTCAGGGTTCACGCCCACCGTCTCCACCACCAGGGTGTCGCCCTCCCACCAGCCGGTGCTGTCGCCGAGCCAGCGGTGGACGGCGGAGGGCCCGTGGCCCGCCTGCGCCGCCGCCCGGTCGCGGAACAGGGGGACGATCCGCACGTCGTGGACCATCTCCACCTCGATGGCGACGGCGGTGGGCGTCTGCACGATCTGGTAGTTGGAGTTGTAGACGTTGTTCAGCATGCCCGGCCCGCCCGAGCCGCGCGACGAGATCAGGCAGCGATCCCACGGCTGCAGATCCTCCGGGCCGGCGGGGACGTCGGCGCGGCGGGCGAAGGCCTGCGCCTCGGCCACGCGGCGGCGGCCCTCGGCGGAGAAGGGCAGCTGGCCGTCGGCGGGATCGACCAGCCAGGAGGTGCGATATTCGCCCCGCACGCGGCCCAGCGTCGAGCCGGCGTCGAGCCAGAAGCCGTTGTAGCCGCCGGGGTCGCCCGGCGGGGGCGCGCCGGCGTTCGGGTCGGAAGGCGCGGCGTCGGCCTGCAGGCCGCGCACCTGCGGGTTGGCGGCCGCCATGCGCCGGGCCGTGGCCTTGTCCACGGCGGGGCCGGGCGTGCCGGCGGAGCGGGTGAGCTTGGTCAGCGACGCGTTGGTCCACACGCCCTGCAGGTCGGGCCGGCCGTCGGCGGTGCGCGGGACGGCCGGCGCGGCGTGGGCGGCCGCAGCCGCCGTGAGCCAGGCGGCGGCGAGGGCGGCGAGGACGCGCATGGTCGGCTCCCGGCGCTCCGGACGGCGCGGACGGCGGCACTCTAGGGTCTGGCCTCAGCCCTCGCCACAGCCTCCGCCGCGCATCCCGGCCGCAGCGCAGCGGACAGCCGGGGCCAGGGCCGCGCGCGCGACCGTCAC
>CAXTBN010000129.1:0-3330 GCA_964242895.1 uncultured Caulobacteraceae bacterium
GTGCGCCTGGCCGAGCTGATGATGGAGGCGGGCGCGCCCGCCGGCGTGCTCAACGTGGTGCACGGCGACAAGGAGGCGGTCGACGCGTTGCTGGACCATCCCGACGTAAAGGCGGTCAGCTTCGTCGGCTCCTCCGACATCGCCCACTACGTCTACCGGCGCGGGGCCGAGGCCGGGAAGCGCGTCCAGGCCATGGGCGGGGCCAAGAACCACGGCGTGGTCCTGCCCGACGCGGACATGGATCAAGTGGTGAAGGATCTATCGGGCGCCGCCTTCGGCTCGGCGGGCGAGCGGTGCATGGCGCTGCCGGTGGTGGTGCCGGTCGGCAAGAGAACCGCCGACGAGCTGCGCGAGCGCATGGTCGCCGAGATCTCCACCCTGCGCGTAGGCCATTCCACCGACCCGGACGCCCACTACGGCCCGGTGGTCTCGGCCGCGCACAAGAAGCGGGTGGAGGACTACATCACCCTCGGCGCCGAGGAGGGCGCGGAACTGGTGATCGACGGTCGCGGCTTCACCATGCAGGGCAGCGAGGAGGGCTTCTTCGTGGGGCCGACCCTGTTCGACCACGTGAAGCCCGAGATGAAGACCTACCAGGAGGAGATCTTCGGCCCCGTGCTGCAAATCGTGCGCGCCGAGAGCTTCGACGAGGCGGTCGCCCTGCCCTCGCAGCACCAGTACGGCAACGGCGTCGCGGTGTTCACCCAGTCAGGCCGCGCCGCCCGCGACTTCGCGGCGCGGGTGAACGTCGGCATGGTGGGGATCAACGTGCCGATCCCGGTGCCCGTAGCCTACCACACCTTCGGCGGCTGGAAGCGCTCGGCCTTCGGCGACACCAACCAGCACGGCATGGAGGGCGTGAAGTTCTGGACCAAGGTGAAGACCGTCACCGCCCGCTGGCCGGACACGGCGCTGGAGGGCCACGCGGATTCGAGCTTCGTCATCCCCACCATGCGGTGAGGCGGCGCGGGCTCAGGGTGCGGCCTCGCCCGGGCGAGGCTCGCCCTTGACGCCCTGCGCCCAGTGGAAGCCGATCACCGCGCCCTTGATGCGGGGCAGGAGCACCAGCGTCAGGATCGCCAGCGCCGGCAGCGTCGTGCCCAGCACCAGCCAGATCGGCCAGGTCAGGATGAAGCTGAAGGCCAGCAGCGGCGCGACCACGAGGTGGCCGACGAGCAGGATCGTCAGGTAGGCGGGCGCGTCGTCGGCGGGGTATTGGGCGTTGTCGTTGCCGCAGTGCGGGCAGGTCGCCTGCACCTTCAGGTAGGCGCGGAAGAGCCGGCCCTCGCCGCAATTGGGGCACAGGCCGCGTACGCCGCGCTTGATCCCCAGGCCGAGCTCACCCGCCATCGCCGCCTCCGTGTCGCCCGAGATGGGGCTGCGGCGCCGACTTCCAACCCGCGCGCCGACGGCCTAAACGCCTGGACCATGGCCGAGGTCCTGCGCCTGCCCGACGACGCCGATTCCGCCCGCCATGGCGCGCGGGCGGCCGACGTGCTCGAGGGCGGCGGGCTCCTGCTGTTCCCGACGCTAGCCTTCCCGCTCTCGCCCGAGGAGCAGGCGCTGGCGGACCCCGCCGTGCTGTCTCCTAAGTCGAAGAACGTCAGCCTCGACCCGCGCACGGGAGAGCTGGGCGGCACGGTGCTGGAGGGCGCGGCGCGCGAGCGGCTGCGCGACGTCACGGCGCGCTTCGCCGCCTTCGCCGACGCCCTGGTCGCGCGACTTCTGCCCGGCTACGCGCCGGCGTTGGAGCGCCGCCGCACGAGCTTTCGCCCCGGCGCGGTGGACGAGCGGGCGTTGTCGCCGCGCAAGGACGACAAGCGGCTGCACCTCGACGCCTTCCCGTCGAGCCCGGTGCGCGGCAAGCGCATCCTGCGCGTCTTCGCCAACGTCGACCCTGGCGGCCGGCCACGGCTCTGGCGGCTGGGCGACGAGCCCCTGGAGGCGCACGCCCGCGCCCGGCTGAAGCGCTATCCGCGGCTGGGCGCGCGCGCCCGCGCCATGGAGGCGCTGCGGATCACGCGCGGCCGGCGCACCGACTACGACCAGGCCATGCTGCTGCTGCACGACGGGGCCAAGCTGGACGACGTCTGGCAGGCCTCTGCGCCGCACACGGAGGTGGAGCTGCCCGCGGGTTCGACCTGGATGGTGTACACCGACGGGGTGCTGCACGCGGCCATGCGCGGCCAGAACGCCTTCGAGCAGACCTACCTCATGCCCGTGGAGGCGATGGCGCATCCCGAGCGCTCGCCGCTGCGGACGCTGGAGCGGTTGGCGGGGCGCCCGCTGGTCTGAGCGCCCCGCCGGCGCGTCACTTGCCCCGGCGGCCCGTCGAGCGGCAGCGGTCCTGGCCCTTCTTGGTGCACACGGGGTAGCTGGAGGGCGCGTCGCCGCCAGGCGTGTTGGCCGTGGTGGACGGCGTGGCCATCGCCCCGCCGCTCGGCATGGAGCCGTTGGCCATCTGGCCCGCGGGCATGGAGCCGCCCGCCGGCATGGACCCGCTCGACGGTGTCGAGGTGGACTGGTCGGTCGAGGTGCCGGACTGGACGGTGGCGCCCGCCGAGGTCGTGGCGGGCGGCGAGCCCGTCGAGTCCTGGCCCGCGGTGGTGGAGCTGGTCGGCTGCGAGGGCGTCGTCTGGGCGACGGCGGCGCCGGTGAGCAGCGAGGCGGCGGCCGCCGCGGCGAGGAGCAGGGATGTTCTCACGTTCGTTCTCCATCTGCGGCGCGGAGCTCGTCCGAAGACGGGATCCGCGCCCGGGGAGGCCGAGCGGGACGCCCGGGCCTTGCGGGCGCTCAACGCGAGTCCGCGCCCGCAGGTTCAGCGCGCAACATATGGCGGTCTGCGCGACGGCGGGACTCGCCGGTGCCCGGCGGCTAGTCTGACGGCATGGCGGACGACCTGCGGCGGGGCGAGCGCGTGCGCTGGACGGAGAACGGGCGCTGGTTCTCCGGCCGCGTCGTGCGCCGCCTCGACCATGACCTGACGATCAAGGGCCATGTCCTATCGGCGAGCCCCGCGGCGCCGCGCTGGCTGCTGGTCACCGCAGCGGGCGGCCGGGCCGCTCACCCGTTCGCCGCGGTGGAGCGCGTCGAGGCGTCCGATCCCAGACAGGGCGAACTGTTCGGCTGAGCTCCCCGGATCCGGCCGGGGAGCTTCGGTCGGACGGGCCTACCTGGTCGGGCCGGTCATGGCGCCGCTCGTCATATTGCCCGACGTCATGGAGCCGGACTTCATCGAACCGGACTTCATCGCCTTCTTCTTCATCGGCTTCTTGGTCTTCATCGCGCCGGAGCTCATGGAGCCGGAACTCATGGAACCGGAGTTCATGG
>CAXTBN010000130.1:0-3325 GCA_964242895.1 uncultured Caulobacteraceae bacterium
GTCGAGCGCCGGGACGATGGTGACGCTCTCGCCGCAGCCGCAGGCGTCGGTCTCGTTCGGGTTGTGGAACACGAACTTGGACGAGAGCTTCGAGACCTCGTAGTCGATCTCCGACCCGATCAGGAACAACACGGCCTTGGGCTCGATCAAAATTCGCACGCCCTTCTCTTCGACCACCTCGTCGATCGGGCCGGCGGTGTCGGCGTACTCGAACACGTACTCCTGACCGGCGCAGCCGCCGTTCTTCACGCCCACGCGCAGGTAGGGCTTGTCGCCCCGCGCCATGATCTCGCGCACCCGCGCGGCGGCGGCCTCGGTGAGGGTGACGACAGGCGGCCGCGGGCGGCGCTGGCGGGGGGTGGCGGTGAGGGCGGCTTCCATGATCGACGCCTCAGAACATGTTCAGCTGGAGCTTGGCTTCGTCGCTCATCTTCGAAGGATCCCACGGCGGATCGAAGGTGAGGTCCACGTGGCAGGCGCGCACGCCCTCCACCTTGACCACCGCCTCCTGCACCCAGCCGGGCATGTCGCCGGCCACGGGGCAGCCCGGGGCGGTGAGCGTCATCTCCACCAGCACGTCGCGGTCGTCGGAGACGTCCACCTTGTAGATCAGCCCCAGCTCGTAGATGTCGACCGGGATCTCGGGGTCGAACACCGTCTTCAGCGCGGTGATCAGGTCGTCGGTCAGCCGGTCGAGCTCCTCCTGCGGGATCGCGGAGACCTCGCCGCCGGCGAGGGCGCCGGCGTCGGCGCCGGTGTGCAGCACGTCGTGCGCGGTGTCCGTCACTGGAAGAACTCCCGGGCCTTGAACAGGGCGTCGGCGAAGGCGTCCGCCTCCTCCAGCGTGTTATATAGGGCGAAGCTGGCGCGCGCCGAGGAGGTCAGGCCGTAGCGGCGCATCAGCGGCTCGGCGCAGTGCGTGCCCGCACGCACCGCCACGCCGTAGCGGTCGAGCACCTGGGCCACGTCGTGGGCGTGCGCGCCCTCCATGGCGAAGGTCAGGATCGCGCCCTTGCCCGGCGCGTCGCCGATGATCCGCAGCCAGTTCTCGCCGCGCAGGCGCTCCACCGCCCGGTCGTACACGGCGTGCTCGTGCGCGGCCGCGGCCCCCCGGTCCTGCGCCATCAGCCAGTCGGCGGCCGCGCCGAAACCGATGGCCTCCAGGATGGCGGGGGTGCCGGCCTCGAACTTGTGCGCGCCCTCGCCATAGGTGATCGCGTCGGTGGAGACCGAGGCGATCATCTCGCCGCCGCCCTGGTAGGGCGGCATGGCGTCCAGCGTCTCGTGCCGCGCCCAGAGCGCGCCGATGCCGGTCGGGCCGTAGAGCTTGTGCGCGCTGAACACGTAGAAGTCGCAGCCGAGCGCCTGCACGTCGATCTTCAGGTGCACCGCCGACTGGCAGCCGTCGAGCAGAAACAGCGCCCCCGCGGCGTGCACCAGCTCGGCCACCGCCGGCGCGTCCACGCCCCAGCCGGTGACGTTGCTCATGTGCGTCAGCGCCACCATGCGCGTGCGCTCGCTCAGGACGCCGGGCAACGCGTCCATGTCGATGGCGCCGTCGTCGCGCACGGGCAGGAAGCGCACTTTCACCCCGCGATCCCGCAGGAACCACCAGGGAACGATGTTGGCGTGGTGCTCCAGCTCGCTGACGATCACCTCGTCGCCCTCGCGCCAGCCCTGGCCGAGGCTCGCGGCCACGAGATTGATCGCCTCGGTCGCGCCCTTGGTGAAGACCAGCTCGCCCTCGCGGGCGTTGATCAGGCGCGCGACGCTTTTCCTCGCCTGCTCATAGGCTTCCGTGGTCTCGTTCGCGAGCGTGTGCAGCCCGCGGTGGACGTTGGCGTAGCTGCCCTCCATCGCCGCCGTCATGGCGTCGATCACCGCCCGCGGCTTCTGGGCGGAGGCGGCGTTGTCCAGGTAGACCAGCGGCCGGCCGTTCACCTGCCGCTTGAGGATCGGGAACTGCGCCCGGACGGCCTCGACGTCGAAGGACTGGCCGGCGAGGCTCATGCGAGGGCCGCCAGCCGGGCGTCGAGCCAGGCGGACAGCGCCTCGCGCGCGCCCTCGTGCCCCACGCGCTCCACCACCTCGCCCAGGAAGGCGCGCAGGAGCAGGGCCTTGGCCTCGCCCTCTCCGATGCCGCGCGAGCGGATGTAGAACAGCTGCTCGTCGTCGAGCGCGCCGATGGTGTTGCCGTGGGCGCACTGCACGTCGTCGGCGTAGATCTCCAGCTCCGGCTTGCTGTCGACCTCCGCGCCCTCGTTCAGGAGCAGGGCGTCGTGGCGCAGCCGCGCGTCGGTGCCGTCGGCGCCGGGAGCGACCACGATGCGGCCCTGGAACACGGCGCGGGCGCGGCCGGCGGCGGCGCCCTTGGCCATCTGCGTCGTGGCCCCGTCAACGCCGCGGTGCTCGACCACGCTGGTCAGGTCGGCGTGGCGGTCGCGCAGCACATAGACCGCGTCCATCCGCACCTCGGCGCCCTCGCCGGGGTGGACGAGGCGCGTCTCGTGCCGCTGCAGGCGCGCGCCGTCGGTGGCGACGGTCTGGGCGAAGCGGGCGCGCGCGGCCAGGTGCACGTCGGCGGTGGAGACGCTGACGCCCTCCGCCGAATCGGCCTGCACCACGATCCGCTCCAGCGAGGCGCCCTCGCCCAGGCGGATGTCGAGGTCGGCGGCGGCCACGTAGGCGCCCTCCCCCTCGTAGCTCTCCAGCAGCACGGCGGACGCGCCGGGCGCTACGACGATGCGCAGCTCGCAGGCATGCGCGCCGGCGCCGGAGGAGACGAAGCGCAGGGCCGCCGTCTCGCCATCGGACAGGTGGAGCTCGGTCTCCTCGGCGCGGCCGTTGAGCACGCGCAGCTCGCGGTCGGCGGCCACGGCGGCCAGCGGACCGCGCTCCGCAGCCTGCGCCGCGCCGGACGCGCCCGGCAGGACGCGGATGACGCCGCGCAGGTCGGTCCAGCGCCAAGCCTCGTCGCGACGGCCGGGCAGCAGCGCCGGATCCCGCTGCCGGATCGCCTGGGCCAGGTGGGCGCGCGTGGGGTTCGCCGCTTCCGGCTCGCGGCCGGAGAGCGTGGCGCCGACGACGGCCTCACGGCCCGAGGGTGGCGCGCCGGCGTCGTTGGCGGGGCGGGGCGGCTCGCTCAGCACGGCGACGGTCACGCCGCCTCCTTCACGCCGTAGCGGTCGTAGCCCTCGGCCTCGAGCTGCAGCGCCAGCTCCGGCCCGCCGCTGTCGACGATGCGGCCGTTCACCAGCACGTGCACGCGGTCGGGACGGATGTAGTCCAGAAGGCGCTGGTAGTGGGTGATCACCAGCATGGCGCG
>CAXTBN010000131.1:0-3237 GCA_964242895.1 uncultured Caulobacteraceae bacterium
CCCCGCGCTCGGGGCATCTCGGGGCGAAACGGGTCATCATGGGGCGCCGTCCCTCCGACAGCTTGTCGGGGCCTGTTTCGCTAGCGCTTTTGCCGCCGGACTATCGACGGCCGGCCAGCGGATGCGCGTGTTCGACGTTGATCGCGAGTCAGAAAATGATTGAAGCCGCGCCTCGACGTCGTCGGAGCGCGACTGAAGCCGAGCCGGCCGCCGACGACGCGCAGGTCAGGCGGGCCAGGATCACACACTCCTCGCCGATGGACCTCTGGCCAAGACGGCTGTTCGATCGCGTCGTGTCGTCAACCCGGTTTGCGGAAGCGGAAGATGAATTGGTCAGTGTGACCGCGGACCTGCGGGTCGAACACCCTACGCCGATGGTCGTCAGAAGGGTTGCGCAACGCTTGGCTTTCCCCGTCGAAGCGGAAGCCCACGGAGGTGACCTGCGCCTTCACCGTCGCAGGATCAATTCGATGCAGGGTGTCGGTGTCGCGCATGCCGGACCCGGCCTCCGCGACGTGATCGACGACCAGGAAGACGCCGCCGGGCTTGAGCGCCCGGAACACCGCACGGTCGAACGCGACAGGGTCGACCGAGCCCATGAACTTGTCCGGGTAGTCGTGATAATTCTGAGCGGTGAAGACGAGGTCTACGGGCTCCGGCGTGCTGAACCGTGCTGCTGGCTGCGCCAGCACGGTGATGTTGGAATACTCGGGCTTTTGCGCCAGTTCGCGGTCGACCTCCGGGTCGGGGTGGGCTACCTTCGCGTACTCGTTCGGCCAGACCATGTAGACGCGACCGTGCGGACCGACGATCTTCGCGAAGATTTTGCTGAAGTAACCTTGGCCCGGGATCAGCTCAGCGACCTTGTCGCCAGGTTTGATCCCGGAGAACGCGATCACGGCTTCGGTGCGTCGTCGAGCGTCGACCTCGCGCATGTCACCGCGAGCCGGGTTCGCCAGGGCGGCTCGGACATAGGCTGGTGTCGTCCGTGAGGGGGCGGTGGCGAGGGCCGGCCCGACAAGCAGGCCGAGCGTGACCAGGACGCTGCCTACTCCACAACCTATGGCTTGCCCCATGTCGCACCCGCCGGCCTGTTCGCTCACGGCACAGCTCGCTGGAGTTGGTGACCGCAAGATGGCGGCCTGGAGCCCGCATCCGCTCAGAGCTTTAGGAGCGCCAGGAGCAGAACTTGGCGCGGGACCCACAGACGAGACGTTCGCGAGCGTCGTGAACGTCTGTGTCGGCGACGGCCCGGCGGCTCCCGACGTGAAGGTTGAAGCAGCGCGCGTCGCGCCACCTTGGTGGGCTGGACCTCGACGGCGTCAGGAGGCCCTCGGTTTGAGGATGTCGAGAAGCCAGGGACGCGCGCCGTTGGCGTGCAGCGCGGGCCAGGTCTGCCGCGGCGCGTCCCGTACGACCGCCGTCCGGTCGACGCCGTCCTGCACGAAACGCAAGGTGAGCTGACGTCGTCCAACCGCCGTGCGGAGCGCCTCGTCGGAATAGGGAGTTCCGTTCACCGCCTTCAGCACCGCGCCCGGCGCCAGGCCGGCGCGGAAGGCGGGGCTGTCCCAGGCCACGCGCCGCACGCGCCCGCCTCCGCCCACCAGCAGGCCGAGACCCGCCCGCAGGTCGAGACCGCCCTCCTCGCGCTCCGCCTCCTGCGCCGTCTCGGTCGCAGCGGCGACGTCCGCCAGGGTGAACCCGCCGCGCTGGATCCCGTCGTAGAGATGGGCGTCGTCATGGGCCTCCAGTCGCGCCTGGAGGAAGGCGCGCCAGTCCATCGGCGTCTCGGCGTTCAGCGCGGCCACGAGGTCGTCGAAGGTGTAGGTCCGGATCGCCTCGCCGGGATCGTCGCCGCCGAAGAAGCGGCGCGCGAAGGTGTCCAGGCTGCGGGCCCCGTTCGTGCGCTGGCGGATCAGCGTGTCCACGTCGAGCCAGAGAAGAACGCCTTCCGGGTAGTAGGCCTCGCGGCCCTGCCAGTCCCGCCAGCTCACGGTGCGGTGGGCGTCGAACACGGGATCGAGCGCGCTGTCCGCCAGCGACTTCCACGACCGGCCGACGCGGGCCCGCGCCTCCGCGGCCCGCACCGCCAGGTAGTCCAGCGTCTGCTGCGGTGTGCGCAGGCCCGCCCGCGCCGCCAGCACAAGTCCCCAGTACTCCGTCTGTCCCTCGTACACCCAGAGCAGGCTGTCGTCGGACGGCGTGTTGAGGTCGACCGTCCACAGCCCCTGCGGCTGGCGCGACCTGCCGTTCCAGCTGTGCACGAACTCGTGGGCGATCAGATCCTGGTAGACGAGGTTCTTCGTGGGCTGGGCCAGGAAGTCCGGCGCGAAGTTGTTCTCGCCGGAGCTCTGGTGCTCCGTGCCGCCGGTCGCCGGCAGGCTGTCGCTGAGCGAGGTGAGCATGTCGTAGCGCTGGAAGTGCGGTCGGCCGAACACTTCGGCCGTTTCGCGCACCATCGCGCGCAGCCGGTCGAGGTAGCCGGCCGTGACCTCCAGCACCGCGGGATCATCGGCCAGGAGGTCGAGGCTCACCGGCGCCGCGCCCACCGTGCCGAGGGGCAGAGTGCGGACATGGCGTCCGGCGTAGACAGGCGAGTCCGCCAGGATCTCCAGCGAGACGGGCGCATATCGGACGACGTCGCCCGCCTCGCCCGCCGGGGGCGGGGCCGCGGGGTTCAGCGAGGTCGCGGCGCTGAAGCCGGCGGGCAGCCGCAAACCGGCCTGCACCGGGATGTCGCGCGCGTACCAGCCGGCCGGGTAGAGCACCACGTGCGACCACGCGACGGCGACCATGGCGGGCGTCATCTCCAACGGCCCGCCCCCGACGGGCGACAGGTAATCGAAGGTGATGTCCAGCTCGCGGGAGCCGGGAGGAGGATCGATCCGGTACGCATAGGGATCGAGCGGATCGCGTCGCCAGGACAGCGGCCGTCCGCCGACCGAAGCATGCAGGCCGGCCAGGGTGTTGGCCTCGAGCGTGGGCGCATGGCTCGCGCTCTCCCACCGGGGATAGAGCAGGATCAGCGGCCCGCCTCCCGGCGGCAGCGGCAATCGCTCGCGGACATGCATGACCTTGTGGTCGACGTCGCGCGCGTCGACCAAGAGGTCCACGACGCCTGGATACGCGGCGTCCCGAAGCGGTGACCGGCTGGGCGTCGGAATCGGCGCGCGCGGCCCTGCCCCGGGTTGGGCGAGCGCGGCGCTGGCGAACAGAACGAGGAACAGGCTCAGCCAT
>CAXTBN010000132.1:0-2837 GCA_964242895.1 uncultured Caulobacteraceae bacterium
GGCGAAGATGTTGGGGTCGAAGACGATGTCCTCGGGCGGGAAGCCGATCTCGTCCACCAGGAACCGGTAGGCGCGGGTGCAGATCTCCACCTTGCGGGCGCGGGTGTCGGCCTGGCCCTGCTCGTCGAAGGCCATGACCACGACCGCCGCGCCGTAGCGCAGGCAGGCGCGCGCCTGCTCGCGGAACTTGGCCTCGCCCTCCTTTAGCGAGATGGAGTTCACGATCGGCTTGCCCTGCACGCACTGCAGCCCGGCCTCGATCACCTCCCACTTGCTGCTGTCGATCATCAGCGGCACGCGGCTGATGTCGGGTTCCGACGCGATCAGGTTCAGGAAGGTGACCATGGCCGCTTTTGAGTCCAGCAGGCCCTCGTCCATGTTCACGTCGATGACCTGGGCGCCGGCCTCGACCTGCTGGCGCGCGACGGCCAGCGCGGCGGGGTAATCGCCGGCGGCCACCAGCTTCTTGAACTTGGCGGAGCCGGTCACGTTGGTGCGCTCGCCGACGTTGACGAACTGGGCGCGGGGGGGGGGCATGGGACGTTGAACGCTGTGGCTACTGAACGGCTACTTCGACCAGACGATTTCGCTCACTTCGGCGACTTGGCCGCGGTGAGCTCGATCTCGACCAGCGAGCCGGCCAGCGCCAATCCGGCCACCTGAACGGTGACGCGCGACGGCTTGTTGGGCTCCCCCTCCACGCCGAACGCCCTCTTGAAGGCGGTGTTCATGCCGGCGAAGTCCATCTTGCCGCCTAGCGCCGGGTCTCCGACGAGGTAGACCTTCAAGTTCACCACGTCGCCGTAGCCGTAGCCGTTCGCCTTGAGCACCGCGCCGAGCTTGCCCAGCACCTCGGCGGTCTGGCCCTCCGTGGCGCCGGCGGCGGGCGTGCCGGGGATGCCGGACACGTAGAAGGTCTCCGCTCCCGCGGGGACCACCACGCCTTGGGCGATGAAGGCCTGCGGGCTCGCGTAGACGAAGCGCGGCGCGGCTTGGGCCGCGGACGCAGCGGCGGCCAGGGCTGCACCGGCGACCAGCGCGGAGGGGATGGCGGTTCGCATGGGTCGGTGTCTCCTCATTGAAGCCGGGCGCTCTCGACGGCGCGGCCCTGGCGGTGGACGGCGTCCAGCATGCGCACGGCGCGGTGCGAGGCCACGAACGCGCC
The DNA here is from genome assembly GCA_964242895.1 of uncultured Caulobacteraceae bacterium. Taxonomy (GTDB): domain Bacteria; phylum Pseudomonadota; class Alphaproteobacteria; order Caulobacterales; family Caulobacteraceae; genus JASLDZ01. The sequence continues at coordinate 1,166 of CAXTBN010000132.1, forward strand.
CTGCTGCCAAGCGCCGACGTGGCTCAGGTGCTCGCCGGCGAAGTAGAAGGGACCGTCCGCCTGGCCCAGCAGGGCGTACCCGGCGGGATCGTCCTCGGGCAGGGGGCACTCGATGCCGTGGTTGAAGGGCACGTGCTTCCAGCTGACGGTGACGGGCGCGCGGAGCAGGTGCGCGCGGCCGGGGTGCAGCTTCTCGACCGAGGCGCGGGCGTAGGCGTAGCGCTGCTCCAGGGGCAGGGCGCTGAAGCGCTCGGCCTGCTCGCCGAAGCTGTAGCCCGCCACCAGCACGCCCTCCTTGGCGAACAGGTCGTAGGACGGATACCAGGTGATGAAGGTGTCGCGGTTGGTGAAGCTCAGGCCGCCATAGATCTGCGACTCCGCCTCCCAGAAGCGCGGGCTCTGGAAGGCGATCTTGATGGAGGCCCGGTACCTGGCCGCCTTCACCACCGCCTTGCGGTCGGGCGAGAGGTCGTTGGGGATCTTGTCCAAGACCACCAGCGGGATGGTGATGACGGCGTAGTCGGCCTCGAGCCGGCGCGGGCTTCCACGCTCTGCGTACTCGACGGCCACGCCCTTCGGCGTGCGGCCCAGGCGGGTGACCACGCAGCCGGTCTTCAGCACGCCTGGGGGGAGCGCCTTGGCCATGGCGCGCGGGATGGCGTCCATTCCGCCTTTCGGCTGGAACATGGTCGCCTGCATGTCGATGTTCTCGTGGAAGCTGGCGGCGGCGCCCACGAACGGGTGGCTGAGGGTGGCGAGCGGCAGGGGCTTCCTCGCCACCGGGACCTGCGCACCGGCGCCCGGCGGCGTGGCGAAGCCCGAGGCGGCCGAGCCGTTGTAGGCCAGCGCGCCCGTGACCGAGCTCGGCGCGGTCGGCTCGCTGGCCCGTCGCGCGACCACGGCGGCGCCGGCCGGCGTCAGGCCGCCGTAGCCGACGACGCCGTGCATCAGCTTCTCGCGGTCAGCGGCGCTGAACTCCTTGTCCAGGCCGCCGCCGCGCACGGCCTTGGCCATCAGCTCGGCGATGTGGCCGCGGGTGTCGTACATGGCCTGGCGCATCTGGATGGGCGCGCCGCCGTTGATCTCGTCCACCTGGATCAGGGCGGAGTCGGAGTGGTTGACCAGCACCTCCATAGGCACGCCGAACTCGCGGCAGTAGCCGAGCGTCGCGTCGTGGTGGCTGGGGATGCGGGCCGGGCCGGCGTTGAAGTAGTGGCCGTCGGTGAAGCCGCAGGTCTGGTCGGGCGCGCCGTCGAGCACGACCCTGTCGCCGCCGCGGATCGTCCAGTTGCGCCCGCCCGTGCGCTCGCGCGCCTCCAGGAGCGTCACGGTGTAGCCCGCGCGGTTGAGTTCGTATGCGGCCGAGAGGCCCGCCACGCCGGCGCCGAGCACGACCACGCGCGCGCCGCGTCCGGATCCCGCGGCGAGATTCGGCGCGCCGGCCCAGGACTCCTCGCCCTCCATCAGACCCATGGCGTGCGCGGCGGCGTAGAAGCCGGAAGCTCCCGCCGCGCCCGCGAACGCCATCAGGATGTCGCGCCTAGACGCCATGCCTCAGTCCTCCCGCAAGGCGGGAAGCATGGGCCGGCGGGCGGCGCCGCGGCGAGGCTCCGTCCCGGGCCGGAGCGCCGCGCGAGCGCGGGCGCCTGCGCGGCGGGCGGCGGCGCTCACC
>CAXTBN010000133.1:0-2731 GCA_964242895.1 uncultured Caulobacteraceae bacterium
GGCCGCGGCGGCCTCGCGCTCGGCGGCTTCGCTGCGGCGGCGCGCGTCGTCGGCCTGGCGGCGCACTTCGGAGGCGCGCGCCTCGTCGGCGCTGCGCGCAGCGTCGACCACCAGCTGGCGGCGCTCCATCTCGCTCTGCGACAGGCCGCCGTCGCGCGACGACGGCGCGGGCCCGGCCGAACGCGGCGCGGACGACGGCGCCGTGGCGGGCCGCTCGCGGGCCGGCGGCAGCTCGGAGGTGGACGGGCGCGGACGCGGCGCGTCGCCCGGAGCGCGCGAGCGCTTCACCTCGACCTGCACCGTCTTGGTGCGGCCGTGGCTGAACTGCTGGCGCACCTGGCCCGCGCCCACCGAGCCGCCCTGCCGCGGCTTCAGCGACAGCGGCGAGCGCGGTCCCGTCCCGGTCGATCCCGGGGCCGGCGTTCCGCTGCTCGGCTGGCCGCCGCGGCCTTCGTTGTTGTCGTCGCTCATCCGGTCCGATCGTTGGGCCGGAGACGCGATCGCCGCCGGCTGTGGTGGTCACTCAACACTTGAAGGGCCGAGGCGAACCCGCCCGGCCCCGTCTATGGCTCCTCGCCCCAACTGGTCGGGACAAGCGGGCGGAAGCCTTCGAGGCGCCGGACGTCGAGCGTCCAGCGGGCGGCTCCACGCCCCGCGATCACCGCACAGTGTACAGCATTCTCCAGTCCCAGGGCCACCCCCAGCGCCTCCGAATCGAAGACGCCGAACAGTTCGGGAGAGCGGGAGGACCGGCGTGCGGCGCCGAGCAGCTTTCGCCTGCCGTCGGCCGCGCCGTCCGCCGCCTCCACGAGCCAGGCGGCCCGTCCGGACGCGGCGAGCGCCTCGACCTTGTCGAAGCCGGAGATAAGCTCGCCCGCCTTCTTCGCAAGGCCGAGGCCGGCCAGGAGCCGCTGTTCCAAGAGGCCCTGCACGAGGTCGGCGAGACCGGGCGGGGCCTTGGCCTTGGTCTTGAGCGAGCGGGAGAAGGCGTCGCGCTTGACCGCCAGCTCCACCGCCTCGCGCGTGGCGGCGGTCCACACGCCCCGGCCGGGCAGCTTGCGCGCGAGGTCGGGGACCAGCGCGCCGTCGGGTCCGAGCACGAAGCGCACCAGCTTCGCCTCGGGCATGACCTGGCCGGAGGCGACGTCGCGTCGCTCGCGGCTGGCCTCCCCGTGCGTCTTCGGAGCGGGAACGGCGGGCGGGGCGGCGTCCGTCACGGGGTCAGCTCCGGGGCCGGCGCATCTGGAACAGCGTGTCCACCTCGGCGTAGTCGCCCCAGCCGCCGCAGCGGGCGATGGGCCGGGCGCGGGCGGTGTCGAAGGCGCCGTCGGTCAGGAACGCCGGGTCGATGTGCACGCCCACCACCTGGCCGATCACGAGGTGGTGGTCGGTGTCCGCCCCGTCGAGGCCGCGCAGGTGGACCACCTGCAGCAGTCGGCACTCCAGCGAGGCGGGCGAGGCGGCCACGCGCGGCGGGCTCACCAGGCGCGAGGGCGCGGCGTCCAGCCCGGCCCGAACGAACTCGTCCTCGCCGTGCGGCAGGGCGGCGGAGCTGGCGTTCATCGCCTCGGCGAGCGGCCGGGTCGCGAGGTTCCAGACGAACTCGCCGGTCGCCTCCACGTTGGCGAGGCTGTCCTTCCGGCCCTGGGAGGAGAACACCAGCATGGGCGGCGCGTCGCAGACGGCGTTGAAATAGCTGTAGGGGGCGAGGTTCGGCCGCCCCTGCGCGTCCACCGTCGACACCCAGCCCACCGGCCGCGGCGCGACGATCGCCTTGAAGGGATCGTGCGCCAGCCGGTGACCGGCGGCGGGCTCGTAGAAGTGGGTCTGAGCCATGCCGCCGCCGCGTGAGGGGGCCTTAAGCCTCCTCGGGCGCGATCTCCTCGCCGGCCTCGGCGGGCGCGGCCGCCGGCTCGCCGTCGTGCTCGCCGTGCTCGGCGGCGGTGTCGTCGTAGGCGGGCGGCTCCTCCTCCTCGGGCACGTCGGCGGCGTCGATCCAGCCGGCGGCGACGCGGGCGCGCAGGATGAGGCGCTCGGCCGCCTCCTGGTCGAGGTCGAACTTCTCGAGCGCGCCGTTCACCTTCACGCGCTCCGTCCCGCGCGCCTCCCAGCCGCCGCGCAGCTCGTCGGTGGAGAGGTCGGCGAGGTCCTCGACCGTCTTCACGCCGCCCTCACCGAGCGCCACGGCCATGGGCAGGGTGACGCCGCGCACCTCGACCACGCCGTCCTCCACGCCCAGCTCCTTGCGGCGGGCGTCCTGCGCCTGAGCCTCGCGGTCCAGGTGCTCGCGGGCGCGGGCCTGCAGCTCGGCGGCGGTCTCCTCGTCGAAGCCCTCCACGTCGGCCAGGTCCAGCTCGTCGACGAAGGCGATGTCCTCCACCGTGGCGAAGCCCTCGGTGACCAGGAGCTGGGCGATGGTCTCGTCCACGTCCAGCGCCTCCTGGAACAGGATGGTGCGCTCGCTGAACTCCTTCTGGCGGCGCTCGCTGTCCTGCGCCTCGGTGATGATGTCGATCTGCCAGCCGCACAGCTGCGAGGCGAGGCGCACGTTCTGGCCGCGGCGGCCGATGGCCAGCGACAGCTGCTCGTCGGGCACCACCACTTCGACGCGGTCCTCCTCCTCGTCCATGACGACCTTGGAGACCTCGGCCGGCGCGAGGGCGTTGACCAGGAACGTCGCCTCGTCGCCCGACCACTGGATGATGTCGATCTTCTCGCCCTGCAGCTCGGC
>CAXTBN010000134.1:0-2690 GCA_964242895.1 uncultured Caulobacteraceae bacterium
CCGACAGCCTCTCGTTCCAGGACCTGATCCTGACGCTCCAGCACTACTGGAGCGAGCGCGGCTGCCTGATCCTGCAGCCTTACGACACCGAAGTCGGCGCCGGCACGCTGCACCCGGCCACGGTGCTGCGCGCGCTCGGCCCCAAGCCCTGGCGCGCCGCCTACGTGCAGCCCAGCCGCCGCCCCGCGGACGGCCGCTACGGCGAGAACCCCAACCGGCTGGGCGCCTACTACCAGTTCCAGGTGATCCTGAAGCCGAACCCGCCCGACCTGCAGGACCTCTACCTCGGCTCGCTGCGCGCCATCGGCATCGACCCCCTGCTGCACGACGTGCGCTTCGTGGAGGACGACTGGGAGAACCCCACCGTCGGCGCCTGGGGCCTCGGCTGGGAGGTGTGGTGCGACGGCATGGAGGTGACGCAGTTCACCTACTTCCAGGGCGTCGGCGGGCTGGAGGTGGACGTGGTCTCGGGCGAGCTCACCTACGGGCTGGAGCGCCTGGCCATGTACGTGCAGGGCGTCGACAGCGTGTATGACCTCAAGTTCAACAGCGCGGGCGTGACCTATCGCGAAGTGTTCCTGGAGAACGAGCGCCAGAACTCGGCCTTCAACTTCGAGGTCAGCGACGTGGATACGCTCAAGCGCCAGTTCGAGGACATGGTGCTCGACGTCCGCCGCATCCTCGACGCGCGCGGGCCGCAGGGCCAGCCGCTGGTGCTCCCCGCCTACGACCGCGCGTTGAAAGCGAGCCACCTGTTCAACCTGATGGACGCCCGCGGCGCGATCGCGGTGGCCGAGCGCGCCAGCTACATCGGCCGCATCCGCGACCTCGTGAAGGCGTGCGCCGAGGCTTACGTCGCCCAGGAGCGCGTTGAGGCGGAGCGGGCCGCAGCCTGATGCCCCAGCTCCTGCTCGAACTCTTCAGCGAGGAGATCCCCGCGCGCATGCAGGCCGGCGCCGCGCGCGACCTAGCGCGCATGGCGGCCGAGCGGCTGAAGGCGCAGGAGCTGACCTACGACACGCTGCGCACCTTCGCCGGCCCGCGGCGGCTGGCGCTGGTGGTGGACGGCCTGCCCGCGGCGACGCCCGACCGCTCGGAGGAGCTGAAGGGGCCGAAGGCGTCGGCTCCCCCTCAGGCGTTGGAGGGTTTCCTGCGTAAGGCGGGGGTTGCGCGCGAGGCGCTGGTCGAGCGCGACGGCGTGCTGTTCGCCACGCTGAACCGCCCGGGCCGCCCGACGCCGGAGATCGCCGCCGAGGCCGTAGGCGAGATCGTGCGCGGCTTCCCCTGGCCCAAGTCCATGCGCTCGGGGACGAGCGCCTTCCGCTGGGTGCGGCCGCTCAAGCGGGTGCTGTTCCTGTTCGACGGGCGGGTGGTCCCCTTCGAGGTCGACGGGATCGCCTCGGGCGACCTGACGGAGGGCCACCGCTTTATGGGCCCCTCCCCCGGCGAGCCGTTCGCCGTCACCGGCTTCGACGACTACGCGGCGGGACTGCAGTCGCGCTTCGTCGTGCTCGACGCCGCCGAGCGCCGCCGCCGCATCGCGGAGGGCGCCGCCGTCGTCTGCGCCGCGGAGGGGCTGGAGATCGTGCCGGACGAGGGCTTGCTGGACGAGGTAACCGGCCTCGCCGAGTGGCCCACGCCCGTGCTCGGCCGCATGGACACCGCGTTCCTCGACCTGCCGGGCGAGGTGATCCGCACCTCCATGCGCACGCACCAGAAGTACTTCGCCGTGCGCCGGCCAGGCGAGACGACGCTGCAGCCGCGCTTTGTGGTGGTGGCCAACGTGGAGGCCAGCGACGGCGGCGCGGCGCTCGCGGCCGGCAACGCCCGGGTGCTCTCCGCCCGCCTGAACGACGCCCGCTTCTTCTGGGACGAGGACCGCAAGCCGGGCGCCTTCGAGAAGTGGGCGAAGAAGCTGGAGGGCGTCACCTTCCACGCCAAGCTCGGCACGCTGGCCGAGCGCGTGGAGCGCATCGCCGCCCTGGCGCGCGAGATCGCCCCCGCCGTGGGCGCCGATCCGGCGCTGGCCGAGCGCGCCGCGCGCCTCAGCAAGCTCGACCTCGCCAGCGCCATGGTGGGCGAGTTCCCCGAGCTGCAGGGCGTCATGGGCGGATACTACGCGCGGCTGGCGGGCGAGCCCGACCCCGTGGCCGACGCCGTGCGCGACCACTACAAGCCCGTCGGCCCGGGCGACACGGTCCCGCGCGAGCCCGTCACGGTCGCCGTGGCCCTGGCCGATAAGCTCGACACCCTGGTCGGCTTCTTCGCCATCGACGAGAAGCCCACCGGCTCCAAGGACCCCTACGCCCTCCGCCGCGCCGCGCTGGGCGTGATCCGGCTGGTGCTGGATAATGAGGTGCGTCAGCGGCTCACGCCCGCCGTCGACATGCACCTGGTGCGGTATTTCGCTGATCCTGCGCGAAGCCGCGATCTGCCCCGCCACCAAGCCACTCAAAGCGCGATTGATGCAGCCGCCGCCGAGCTCCGGGCGACTATGTCATCTAGGGAAGTACTCTTCGGCGGCATGCGCGTTGACGACGTTTTCACCTTGCGGGTGCTGCCCCTCCAAGTGGAGGATCTCCTCGCCTTCTTCGCCGACCGCCTGAAGGTGCAGCTCCGCGACGAGGGCCGCGGCCACGACCTCGTGGACGCGGTGTTCGCGCTGGGCGACGACGACCTCGTGCGGATCA
>CAXTBN010000135.1:0-2582 GCA_964242895.1 uncultured Caulobacteraceae bacterium
AGCAGCATGGCGAAGCTGGCGAACAGCTGCAGCCCCTCGGTGAAGGCGCCGAACATGGCGAGAGTGCGGGCGATGTCGGCGTGGGTCTCGACGCCGAAGGTCTGCATGTAGTCGTGCTTGTCCTTCATCGCCTCGTACTCGAGGAAGGCGGAGAACTCCGACTCCGGCATGCCGATGGTCTCGAGCAGCAGGGCGTAGGCGGCGATGTGGATGGTCTCGATGTTGGAGAACGCGCTCATCATCATCTTCACTTCGGTGGGTTTGAAGACGCGCGCATAGCGTTCCATATAGTTGTCGTTCACCTCCACGTCGCTCTGCGTGAAGAAGCGGAAGATCTGCGTCAGCAGGTTGCGCTCGCGGTCGTTGAGCTTGGTCGCCCAGTCCTTGCAGTCCTCGCCGAGCGGCACCTCCTCGGGCATCCAGTGCACCTGCTGCTGGCGCTTCCAGAACTCGTGCGCCCACGGGTAGCGGAACGGCTTGTAGGCGTGGGAGGGGGTGAGGAGGCCGGGGGTGGCGGACAGCAGCGTCATGGACGTCAGCCTCAGGTGAGTCGCAGGCGGAAGGAAGGCGAGGCTAACCATCCGCGGACACCACATGTAGGAGCCAAGTGCCGCACGCACCCCCAGATTGTGGGCGAGGTGGGGATAAGCCTGTGGGCGGCCGGGCTCGCGCCTGTGGGCGGGACGGCCGGCTTCGTCCTCAGGCGGCCAGCTCGGCGGTGAGGCGGTCGAGCACCAGACGGCCCTGCGAGGTCGTGGCGAGCCGGGCGCCGTCCGTGCAAAGCAGGCCCAGGTCGGCGAAGTCGCGCACGCGGGCGGCCTCGGCGGTCAGGCCCAGCGCGGCGAGCTCGCCGAACGCCACCCCCTCCGTCGTGCGCAGCCCCATCAGCAGCCGCTCCTCGGCGACCGCCCGCGCGTCCAGCGGCTCGGGGGCGGGGTGGCCGACGCCCGTGCCGCGCACCCGCGCGACGTAGTCCGCCACCCGCGGCTCGGCGGCGGTGGCGACGCGGCCGACGTCCGCCAGCGTCAGCCGGCCGTGCGCGCCGGGGCCGGCGCCCACGTAGTCCCAGCCGCGCCAGCACACGAGGTTGTGGCGCGAGCGGGCGGCGGGGCCGCGGGCGTGGTTGGAGACCTCGTAGGCGTCGAAGCCCGCGCGGCCGAGCACGGCCTGCGTCACGTCGTAGAGGTCGGCGCCGAGGTCGGGGTCGGCGGGCGTCCAGCGGCCGCGGCGCACGGCGCGGTCGAAGGCGGTGCCGGGCTCGACCGTCAGCTGGTAGGGCGACACGTGGTCGACGCCGAGCGCGGCCGCGAGGTCTAGCTCGGCGGCCCAGGCGGCGGGGGTCTGGCCGGGGCGGGCGTAGATCAGGTCCAGCGACACGCGCGGGAAGGTCGCCACAGCGGCCTCCAGCGCCGCGCGCGCCTCGGCGGCGGAGTGGGTGCGGCCCAGGAAGGCGAGGCTCGCGTCGTCGAGCGCCTGCACGCCGAGGGAGAGCCGCTCCACGCCGGCGTCGCGCATGTGCACGAAGCGGTGCGCCTCCGCGCCCGTGGGGTTGGCCTCGAGCGAGACCTCGACCTCTTCCCCCGGGGCGGGCGGCCAGAGCGCGCGGGCGAGCGCCACCAGATCGGCGGTCCAGGCCGGGTCCATCAGCGAGGGCGTGCCGCCGCCGAAGAAGACGCTCACCAGCCGCCGCGGCCCGAGGCGCGCCGCCTGTCCGCGAAGGTCGTCGGCGATGGCGGCGGCCAGCGCGGCCTGCTCCTCGCGCCGCCCCTTGTCGCGCACCACGACGAAATCGCAGTAGGGGCAGATGCGCGCGCAGTAGGGCCAGTGGACGTAGACGCCCAGCGGCGGCGGCTCGGCCAGGGTCGGCGCGGCCGGCGGCGAGGGCGCGTTCAGAACAGCGCCGCCTTCAGCTGCTCGAAGGCGCGGGCGCGGTGGCTGATGGCGTGCTTGGCCGCGGGCTCCATCTCGCCAAAGGTCTGCGCCTGGCCGTCGGCGATGAAGATCGGGTCGTAGCCGAAGCCTCGCGCGCCGCGGCCGGGGAAGGTCAGCCGGCCGTCGACGCGCCCCTCCACGGCGAGCACCGCGCCGTGCGGCCAGGCCACGGCCAGGGCGCAGTGAAAGCTCGCCCGGTCGTCGCGCGCGTCGCGCTCGGCCAGCTCACGCTCGACGCGGGCGATGGCGGCGGCGAAGTCGCGCGGCTCGCCGGCCCAGCGCGCGCTGAGCACGCCCGGCGCCCCGTCCAGCGCCGCGACGGAAAGGCCGCTGTCGTCGGCGATGGCGGGCAGGCCCGCGCGGTCGGCGGCGGCGCGCGCCTTGAGCACGGCGTTGCCCACGTAGGTGGCCTCCGTCTCCTCCGGCTCGGGCAGGCCGAGTTCGCCCGCGGCCACGAGGTCGAACCGCCCGTCGAGCAGGGCCGCGATCTCGCGCGCCTTGCCGGCGTTGTGCGTCGCCGCGACGAGGCGCGCGCCGGGAGGGAGGGAGAGCGGCATGGCCGGGAGATAGGCCGTCCCCGCGTTCGGCTCCACCGGGGGAAGCGCGCTATGTCGGCTTCTGGCGAGTGCGGGAAGGGCGGCCCTCGACCC
>CAXTBN010000136.1:0-2552 GCA_964242895.1 uncultured Caulobacteraceae bacterium
AGGCCGATGTGGAGGTGCTGGCTGATGGCCTGCTCGTAGAAGCGGTTGGCCTGGCCGGGGAGCTTGATCTCGCCGTGCAGCGGCTTGTCGGAGACGCACAGGAGGGTGCCGTAGGGCACGCGGAAGCGGTAGCCCTGGGCGGCGATGGTGGCCGACTCCATGTCGATGGCCACCGCGCGGCTCTGGTTGAAACGCAGCGCGGACGAGGTGTAGCGCAGCTCCCAGTTTCGGTCGTCGGTGGTGACCACCGTTCCCGTGCGCAGGCGGCGCTTCAAGGCGTCGCCGCTCTCGCCGCTGACCCGCTTGGCGGCGTCGTAGAGGGCGCGCTGCACCTCGGCGATGGCGGGGATGGGGATCTCCACGGGCAGCACGTCGTCGAGCACGTGGTCGTCGCGCAGGTAGGCGTGGGCCAGCACGTAGTCGCCGATGGTCTGGCTGGGGCGCAGGCCGCCGCAGTGGCCGATCATCAGCCAGGCGTGGGGGCGCAGCACGGCCAGGTGGTCGCAGATGGTCTTGGCGTTGGAGGGGCCCACGCCGATGTTGACCAGCGTCACGCCCGGCGCGCCGTCGCGGCCGACGAGGTGGTAGGCGGGCATCTGGTGGCGCCGCCAGCCGCCGTTCGCCACCTCGGCCGAGCCGTCGGGCGTCTCTGCGGTCACCGTCACGCCGCCGGCGGCGGAGAGGCGCGCGTAGGGGCTGCCGGGCCGCTTCAGCTCGGCGGAGCCCCAGCGGACGAACTCGTCCACGTACCGGTTGTAGTTGGTGAACAGGATGTAGGGCTGCACGTCCTCGGCCGGGGCGCCCGTGTAGTGGCGCAGGCGCGCGAGGCTGAAGTCGGTGCGCAGGCCGTCGAACAGGCCGAGCGGCCGCGCCGCCTCCAGCTGCGGGGCCCAGACGCCGTCGGCCACCTCGTCGCCGATCAGCTGCAGCTGGGTGGAGGGGAACCAGCGCGCCAGCTCGGCGGTCTGCGCGCCGTCCAGCTGCAGGTCGTCGGCCCCGTCGAGCACGTAGGGGTAGGGGATCTCCTGCTGCGAGGCGCCCACCGAGACCTCCACGCCGTAGTCGTCGCGCAGGAGGCCCAGCTGCTCGGACAGGTAGGCGCGGAACAGGGCGGGCCGGGTGACGGTGACGGCGTAGCGTCCCGCCTGCGACAGCCGGGCGTAGGCGCGCGACAGCCGCGGCCCGGCGCCCTCCGGCGCGTACGTGATCCGCAGTTCGGGGTAGGCGAAGGCGCCCTTGAGGCGCGCGTCGGCGTCGGGGCGCTCGCCGTCGCGCAGGTAGGCGGCGAGGGCGGTGCGCAGGCGGGCGGCGGAGGCGGCGTACAGCGCCTCCAGTTCGTCCAGCAGGGCGGGGAGGTCGGTTCCGGTCGTCATGCGGAACCTTAGCCGCCCCGCGTGACGGAGGCGAGACGGCCCGCCTGGTCGGGCGTCAGCCCTTCTTGAGCTCCTCGGGCCGGTGGATGGCCTCCTTGCCCGACTTGTCGCTCTTCACGCGGAACTCGGGACTGTCCTTGGTGGCCTTGGCGGTGTGGCCCTTCACGTGGGCCGTGCCCGTCTCCTTCTTGACCACCTTGCCCGTGCTGTGGCCGCCCGAGCTGTCCCAGGAGACCTTGTCGCCGACCTTCAGGGTGTCCTTGCTTGCCATGTCACGGGTCCTCGTGTGTCCAGACGAGGGGAAACCGGCGCCCTCGGACGGTGTTCCCGGCCGAACATGTCCGCCCATCGGGCTTGGCTTCCGCCGCGACGCCTGCGACCCTGGCGGCCGGCTCCTCCCGGAGCCCAACAGGAAGGTCCCACCGTGAAACTGCTCTCCCTCGCGCTCGCCGCCGTCGTGGCCGCGACCGCCATGCCCGCCGCCGCCCAGATGATGCATCACCGCCACCACATGCGGGCGTGCCACATGGAATATCACCATCACCACCGCATGCAGGTCTGCCGCTAGGTCGCGTTCGGGGCGGCCGCGTCCGTCGCGGCCGCCCCGCTGACCGGGCTACTCCGCGGGGATGACGGTCTCCGCGCGCTTGGCGAGCATGGCGTCGAAGGTGGACCACACGCCCGCGCCGCCCTCCCACCGCCCCTGCGTCGCCGCCTTGGAGTACTCGGTGGCGCGCGCCTCGAAGAAGTTGGCGTGCTCCACGCCCGAGAGCAGGCTCTGCAGCCAGGGCAGGGGGTTCTCCCGCACGCCGTAGACCTCCGGCAGGTGCAGCTGGCGCAGCCGCCAGTCGGCGATGAAGCGGATGTAGGACTTGATGTCCTCGGGGGTCATGCCCTCGATGTCGCCGGCCTCGAAGGCGAGGTCGATGAACTTGTCCTCCATGCCGACCACCGTCTTGCAATTGTCGATGATGTCGTCGGCCACCGACTTGGTCACCACGCCGGTCTCCGCGTTGAAGGCGTGGAACAGCTTGATCATGCCCTCGCAGTGCAGGCTCTCGTCGCGCACGCTCCACGACACGATCTGCCCCATGCCCTTCATCTTGTTGAAGCGCGGAAAGTTCAGCAGCATGGCGAAGCTGGCGAACAGCTGCAGCCCCTCGGTGAAGGCGCCGAACA
>CAXTBN010000137.1:0-2535 GCA_964242895.1 uncultured Caulobacteraceae bacterium
GCCACGCCCGAGACGCTGGCGGAGCTGGAGAGCGCCTACGACCAGACGTGCAACAGCCGCATCTACGGGCAGTTCGACGACATGTGCTCGGCGATGGCCGAGCAGGTGAAGAGCTACCGCGCCGAGCTTAAGCGCCGTCCGCACGCGCCCAAGGCGACCGCGCCATCGCCCGCGGCCGCCTCGCCCTCGCCGCCCGCAGAGCCGCCGGCGTCGCACGAGCCGCTGGCGTCCGCACCCCCGAAAGGCTGAACGGGAACAAGGCCGCGCCTCGACCGCTCCCTCCGCGACCGCCGACCGGAGAGGACCGCCATGCCCGACCAGGCTTCCACGCCGAACCCCGTCCCGCCCACCGACGCCGCGCCCGACGCGCCGTCCGCCACCGGCCCGGACTCCAGCGACACCCTCGCCCGCGCCTTTGAAGCGACGTGGAAGACCCGCGCCACCGACGACGACATGCCCGACATCGCCGCCGACGACGAAGGCGCGACCAGCCTCGCCGAGGAGATGGGCGCAGGGCCGCAGAAGCCTTGATCGTGGCCTCAGCGGATGCGGGGCTGACGCGCCCCTCACCGCCCCGCTAGAAGGCGAACCCATGCCCGACCTCGCCGTCTTCTACGAGCACCCGCAGTGGTTCGAGCCCCTGTTCCGGGTGCTCGACCGGCGCGGGATCCACTACGTGAAGCTCGGCATCGCGGACCACGGGTTCGACCCCGCGGACCGTTCCGTTCCCGCGCCCGTGGTGCTGAACCGGCTGGCGATGAGCTCCTTCCTGCGTCAGGGCGAGCACGCCATCTTCTACAGCCAGGCGGCGCTCGCCCACTGGGAGATGGCCGGCGCGCGGGTGGTGAACGGCTCGGCGGCGCTGGCCGTGGATGCGAACAAGGCGCGGCAGCTGAGCCTGTTTGCGGCGCTCGGCCTCGCGATCCCCGACACCCGCGTCGTGCACCGCCGGGCCGACCTCGTCCCGGCCGCCGCGGACCTGCGCTTCCCCGTGATGGTCAAGGCCAACGTGGGCGGCTCCGGGGCCGGCATCGTGCGCTACGACAGCCTCGACGAGCTCAGGATGTGGGCCGACGACGGGACCACGCCCGTCGGCGTGGACGGCGTCGCGCTGCTGCAGGAGTACACGCCAGCCCGCGACGGAAGAGTCGTCCGCTGCGAGACGCTGAACGGCCGCTTCCTCTACGCCATCGCGCTCGACGGGGCGGGCTCCACCTTCGACCTCTGCCCCGCCGACGTCTGCGCCGCCGACCGCCAGGCCGCCGGCACGCCCATCGTCATCACCCGCTTCGAGCCGGACGCCGCCACCATCCGCGCCGTGGAGCAGGTCGCGCAGGCCGCCCACCTGGACGTGGGAGGGATCGAGTACATGATCGACGACCGCGACGAGACCGCGCGCTTCTACGACATCAACGCGCTGAGCAACTTCGTGGCGAACCCGCTGGACGTGCTCGGCTACGATCCGCACGACAACCTCGTCGACTTCCTCGAGACTCTCATCGTCCGCACGCGAAAGGACGCCGCGTAAGATGCGTTACGGCTTCTGGGCTCCCGTCTTTGGCGGCTGGCTGCGAAACGTCCCCGACGAGGGCATGGAGGCGAGCTGGCCGTACATGTCCAAGCTGCTGCGTCGCGCCGAGCAGATCGGCTACGACCTGACGCTGATCGCCGAGCTGAACCTGAACGACATCAAGGGGACGAGCGCCCCTGCGCTCGACGCCTGGTCCACCGCCGCGGCCGCCGCGGCCGTGACGGAGCGACTGGAGCTGATGGTCGCGGTGCGGCCGAACTTCCACCAGCCGGCGCTCTTCGCCAAGCAGGCCGCCAACATCGACCGCATCTCCGGCGGGCGGCTGGCGCTGAACGTGGTCAGCTCCTGGTGGGCGGAGGAGGCCACCAGCTACGGGCTACAGTTCGACCAGCACGACGATCGCTACGGACGCACGTCGGAGTGGCTGGACGTGGTCAACGGCCTTTGGACGCAGACGCCGTTCAACCACGAAGGCCCGCGCTACACGCTCAGGAACGCCATCTGCGAGCCTAAGCCCGTCGCCACGCCCCGCCCGACCATCTACGCCGGCGGCGAGAGCGACGCGGCCAAGACCATGATCGCGCGCCAGTGCGACGCCTACGTCATGCACGGCGACGAGCCCGCCGTGATCGCCGACAAGATCGCCGACATGCGCCGCCGCCGCGAGGCGACCGGCTTGCCACCGATGAAGTTCGGCATGGCCGCCTACACGATCGTCCGCGACAGCGACGCGGAGGCGCGCCGCGAGGTGGACCGCATCACCACGCTCGACCCTCACGCGCCCGGTTTCGCCAACTTCGAGCAGTGGCTCTCGGGCACCGAGCTGGAGCGCGAGCTGAAGCGGCAGGAGTACAGCGTCTCCAACCGCGGCCTGCGCGCCGACCTCGTCGGCGCGCCCGAGAAGATCGCCGCCCGCGTGGCCGAATACGAGGCGGCCGGCCTGGACCTTCTGCTGCTTCAGATGAGCCCGCAGATGGAGGAGATGGAGCGCTTCTCCGCCCAGG
>CAXTBN010000138.1:0-2530 GCA_964242895.1 uncultured Caulobacteraceae bacterium
GACCGCCTTCCAGAACGACGGCTTCACTCGGGAACCGGACCGCAGCCGGGCGACGAAGGCGGCGTGGTCGGGCCGGCCTCCCCAGTCGGCGATCCGGGCGGCCAGGGTCGCGCACTCCGCCAGGAGCAGCTCGGCCCGCGTCTGCGCGGAGCGGCGCCCGACCCGGAGCGCCGCTTGGATCATGGCCCGGAGGACCAGGGTCGACGCGAGCGGATCCTTCTGCGCCAGGATGTCGGCCGCAGCGCCGAGCACCTCGTGCGCCTCACCGTCCAGCCGGTCGTGTCGTGCGCGGACCAGCGCGGCCGCGCGCCGGTGATCCGGCCAGGCGAGCAGGAAGGCCAGGGCCGCCGTCGCGTCCGCATGGCCCGCGACGTAGGCCAGCCCTTCCTCCTCGCGCTCCACGTCGTCGAAGCCCGGCAGGCGCTTGAGGTGTTGGCGCAGGGCGTCCACCGACAGATCGGTGCGGAAGTGACGCCAGCGCTCGGCCTGCGCCTCCTCTCGCCGTCCCAGCGTGTCGAGCAGTCGGATGCGCAGCTCCGCCGCGGCCGCTCCGCTCGTGGCGGCGCCGACCGGAGCGGCCGTCAGGAGATCGAGCGCTTCGGCGGCCCGCCCCGCCTCGAGCAGGCGGCGGGCCGAGCCGACGTGGTCGCGCAGGCGCGGATCGCGGCGCGCCTGGGCGGACAGGTAGCCGTCCGCGTCGCCTTCGGCGTCGGCGAGGTCGCCCAGCAGTCCCGTGAGGTGGAGGAGGCGCAGCGCGCTTGCGCCCGTCGGCCCGGGGGCGGGGCTCGCCAAGTCCGCCTCCACCAGCGCCCGCAGCGCTCGCCGACCCGCGTCCTGCAGGACGGGACCGACCCGCGTGAGCACGGCGTCGGCGACGCCTTGCGTGTCCATCACCAGAACGGCGTAGATCGGCTGGGCCAGCTCGACCTGTTCGGAGGTGGACGCGCGCGGGAGGGTCTCGGCCAGACGGTCCGCGACCGAGAGGAACGCCTCCACCAGCGGCCTGGCGTCGCTCGTGCGGCGGGGCAGCACCTCGGCGGCGAGCTCGAGCACGTTCACGAAACAGCGCGCGGCGGTGGCTGGGGCGAGGGCGCCGAGCTTGGAGCCGATCGCATCAAGCAGGCTCGTCAACTCCCGGGCGAGCTTGCCGGCCCTCACCGCGTTCAAGCGCCCCCTCGCCGCGCGCATGCGGTCCAGCTGCCGGCCGATCTCGTCGGCGAGGTCGTCCGCGTCGCTCGTCACCTCCAGCGCGAGCGCCCGCTTCAGGGCGGGATCGGCCCTGGCTGCGGCGGCCAGCAGCTCGGCGAGAGCCTCGGGGCCGAGCTTCGCTAGCGTGGCCGCCGTGACCTTCGGCGGCTGGCGTCGGCCGCGACCGGCGGAGGTGCGGCTCATGCGAGGCGGCTCATGGACAACGTCTAAGCAGGTCGAGGCCGGCGTTTTAAGACGGGAGAGGCGGCTCGACCGGAGCTGCGGCCCTCCTGCGTCGCGGAAACGGCTTCGGAGGCCGTCGCCGCTGCGACGACTAACAAAGGGACTCCGGCCCGCACGGATCGATCCGGCCTTGCCCGCGCCACCAGCCGCTCGTAGCTGCGGGCCATGAGCGACATCGAAGCGGTGGACCGCGTGGCGGTCACGGCGAGCGGATCGCGCCTCGGCGTGTCGATCCGGATCGGCGAGGTGGTGGTCACCGTAGCCGGCTCCGCGCCCGCCGGCGTCATGGGCCAGAGCGAGGCTCAGGTCCGGCTCGCAGCGCTGCGGCTGGCGGCGCGGGCGCTCGAGGTGGCGCAGCAGGAGATCGCTCAGGAGCAGGGGTGAGGACGCCGGTCGCTCTGGCGGCGGGAACGGCGCTGCTTGTCGGCGCGGCTCCGGCCCACGCCTCACATCGAGGCGCGCTCTGGGCCGTGGTGCGCGCCTGCGTCCTCGACAGCCGCGTGACCGGCTCGCCTTGGCCGTGCCTGTCGGTCGATCGCCCGGGCGGCGTGGTGGTGATCGCCGACCCGAAGCGCCGCACGCAGGTTCTGGTGACGCCCACCCTCCACGTCCGGGGCGTCGAGAGCCCGCGGCTCATCGCCCCGGGCTCGCCGAGCTACTGGCGGGCGGCCTGGGGAGCGCGCGGCTGGCTGGACCGACGCGCCGGGCAGGTCGTGGCGGGGGAGAACGTGGGCTTGGCGGTGAACTCCGTTCCCGGCCGCACGCAGGACGAGCTGCACATCCACCTCGACTGTCTGCGTCCTTCCGTGCGGCGCGCCGTCGATCACGACTTGCCCGACGTCGGGGAGGTCTGGGCCGAGCTTCCGACGCCGCTCACGCACGGCCACCGCTACCGAACGCGGTGGCTCGGCGAGGCTGCGCTCGCGACGACCGACCCGTTTCGGCTGCTGAGCGCCGACCCGGCTGTGGGAGGGGACCGCAGCGCCTGGACGCTGGTGATGGTGGCGGCGCATCGTCCCTCAGGCGAGCCTGGCTTCGTGCTCCTCAGCCACAAGGCGGACCTCGCGGCGGGCGACCTCGCCGCGGGCGAGGAGCTCCT
>CAXTBN010000139.1:0-2491 GCA_964242895.1 uncultured Caulobacteraceae bacterium
GCCACCGCCTCGTCCTCGGCCTTGTGGGCGAGCATGGGGCCGTAGGTGACGTCGCCGATCACCCACACGCCCTCGGCCGAGGTCTGGTAGTGCGTGTTGGGCACGAAGCCGCGCCCGTCGACCTCGACGCCCACGGTCTCCAGCCCGAGCCCCTTGGTGTAGGGGCGGCGGCCGACGGACACGAGCACCACCTCGGCCTCCAGCGTCTCGGCGGCGCCGCCCTTCACGGGCTCGACGCTGACGCGCACGCCGGCGTCCGTCAGCTCCGCGCCCGTCACCTTGGTCCCGAGCTTGAAGACCATGCCCTGCTTGGTGAGCGTACGCTGGAAGGCGGTGGCCACCTCGGCGTCCGCGCCGGGGATGGTGCGGTCTAGGTATTCGACCACGGTCACCTCGGCCCCGAGCCGGCGCCATACCGAGCCCAGCTCCAGCCCGATGATGCCGGCCCCGATGACGATCAGCGACTTGGGCACTTCGGGCAGCGCCAGGGCGCCCGTGGAGTCCACGATCCGCCGCTGGTCGACGGCGACGCCGCCCACCTCCGACGGCTCCGAGCCCGTGGCGATGACGATGTTCTTGGCCTCGAGCACGCGCTCGCCGCCGTCCTCTGCGGTGACCACCACGCGGCCCGGCCCATCGATGCGGCCGCGGCCCTTGATCCAGTCCGCCTTGTTCTTCTTGAACAGGAACTCGATGCCCTTGGTGAGCTGGCCGACGCTCTTGTCCTTCTGGGCGTGCATGGTCGGCAGGTCGAGCTCGGGCGTGACCTTGATGCCTAGACCCGCGAAGTCCTTCTTCGCCGCCTCGAACATCTCCGACGCGTGCAGCAGCGCCTTGGACGGGATGCATCCCACGTTCAGGCAGGTGCCGCCCAGCGTGCCCCGCATCTCCACGCACGCCACGCTCAGGCCGAGCTGGCCCGCGCGGATGGCGGCGTTGTAGCCGGCGGGACCCCCGCCGATGATCACGACGTCGTAGGTGTCAGGCATCACTTGTCCTTGAGAGTGCGGGGGAGGCGGGCGAGAACGTCGAGATAGCTCAGCGGACGATCGGAGACGCGCCAGTCGATGAGGTTGAGGCCTTGGACCCGCCCGAAATGTGCGACGTCGTGCGTCACCACCGTCCAGCCGCGGTTCACGGCCTGTCCGGCGATGAGCATGTCGGCCACGCCTACTGGCAAGCCCGGCGTCTCGAGCTGGTGACGGACCGAACCGGCCACCAGCGCGTCGCTGGCGTCGAAGTCGACCACGGTCAGATCGGCGAGGAGCGCATCCAGCGCGCGGACCTCCACATCGGGCCGGTCGCTGCGGCGGACGCCGTGGGCGAGTTCGTAGAGCGCGACGGCGGAGAGCACGACCGGCTCGCCGGACGCCAGGGCTTCGCCGAAGCGCTCGCGGACCTGCGTCTCGCGCCTTCGCAGCAAATCGACCGCAACGTTGGTGTCCAGACTCAGCGTCACGCGTCCGCGTCCAGATCGACGGGCGGCTCCGGCGCCAGGTCTTCGATCTCCGGCCAGTCGCTCCCGGGCGCTTCGGCGAGGATCGCGTCGATGTGCGCCCAGTGCGCGGCCCAGTCCCGCTCGGCGGGCGACACGCGGACGGGCTCCAGGATCACCCGCGGCCCGTCCCTGCGGATCCGCACCTCGGCGCCTTCGAAGCGAAAGGCCTTGGGCAGCCGGACCGCTTGGCTCCCGCCATGGGTGAAGAGCTTGGCCTTGACGATCTCGCCCATATGACGGCTCCGTATCTACAAGACGTAGATACGGAGCGCAGGGCCGAAATTCAAGCTGTCAGAGGTCGAGCAGCAGGCGCTGCGGGTCTTCGATGGCGTTCTTGACGGCGACCAGGAAGGTGACCGCCTCCTTGCCGTCGACGATGCGGTGGTCGTAGCTCAGGGCCAGGTACATCATCGGGCGGATCTCGACGCGGCCGTCCACCGCCATCGGCCGCTGCACGATGTTGTGCATGCCCAGGATGCCCGACTGCGGCATGTTCAGGATCGGCGTCGACATCAGCGAGCCGTAGATGCCGCCGTTGGTGATGGTGAAGGTGCCGCCCTGCATGTCCTCGATGCCGAGCTGGCCGTCGCGCGCCTTCTTGCCGAGGGCGCCGATCCCCTTCTCGATGCCGGCGAGCGACAGGGCGTCGGCGTCGCGCAGCACGGGCACGACGAGGCCCTTGTCGGTGCCGACGGCCACGCCGATGTCGTAGTGGTTCTTGTAGATCAGGTCCTGTCCGTCGATCTCGGCGTTCACCGCCGGGATCTCCTTCAGGCCGGCGATCACCGCGCGCACGAAGAAGCTCATGAAGCCGAGCTTCACGCCGTGGCGCTTCTCGAACACGTCCTTGTACTGGTTCCGCAGCGCCATCACCGCGCTCATGTCCACCTCGTTGAAGGTGGTGAGCTGAGCGGCGGTGCTCTGCGCCTCCTTGAGGCGTCGCGCGATGGTCTGGCGCAGGCGCGTCATCCGCACGCGCTCCTCGCGCGGCTG
>CAXTBN010000140.1:0-2442 GCA_964242895.1 uncultured Caulobacteraceae bacterium
TTCTACAACATGCTGCGCGTGGCCAAGGCGACCTCGCCCATGTCCATCGGCACCTGGATCCTGATGGCGTTCAGCATGACGGCGCTGCCGGCGGCGGCGGCGCAGTGGCTGCACGACCTCCTGCCGCGCCTGCGCTGGCCGCTCGTCGCCGCGCGCGTCGCGCACGCGCCGGCGGCGGCGAGCGGGATGGGGCTGTCGGTCTACACGGCCTCGCTCCTGGCGGCGACCTCGACGCCGACCTGGGCGGCCGCGCCTCGCGCCATGGCGGTGCGGTTCGGGGCGAGCGCCATGGCGGCCGCCTCCTCCGCCCTGCTGCTCGGTGAGCGAGACCCGGACACGCGCCGCACGCTGGAGCTGATCGCCGTGGGCGCGCTGGCCACCGAGGCGGTCGCCGCCACGGTGCAGGAGCGCACCATCGTGGCCAAGGGCGCGGGCGAGGCGCGGCACACTCCCGCAGGACGCGCCGAGACCTGGATCGCAAACGGCCTGGGCGTCGCAGCGCCCCTCGCCCTGTTGGGGGTGTCCCTGGCGCTCGGCCGCCGCCGTCCCCGCGCCCTGGCCGACGCGGCGGCGGTGGCGACGCTGATCGGCGCGGCGGCGATGCGCGTGTCGGTGATGGCGGTGGGCGACGAGTCGGCGGCGCGGCCCGAGATCAGCTTCCGCTTCAGCCAGCCTGAGAACCTGCCCCGCACCTGACGGCGACCAAAGCTGAGCCGGTGCGTTGCGCCACCGGGTTGGGGAGGGCTGGACCTATGACGCTGAACGAGACCTGCGCGCTGATGGCGGAGAGCGGGCGCAAGAAGGGGCTGGCGGCCACGCGCACGCCGGGCGCCTTCCTGGTCGGGGCCCTGTTCGCCGGCGCCTTCGTCGGCATCGCCCTGATCCTGGCCTTCACCTGCGCGGCGGGCCTGCCGGCGGGCGTGCGTCCCCTGGTGCTCGGCGCGGTGTTCGGCATCGGCCTGATCCTGGTGGTCTTCGCCGGCGGCGAACTCTTCACGGGCGGCGTCATGTACGCGACCTTCGGCTTGGCGAAGCACACCATGACCCCCCTCCAGGTGGTGGTCATGCTGCTGCTGATGTGGGTCGGCAACCTGATCGGCTCCGCCTTCCTGGCCTGGTTCTTCGTGGCGGGCGGCGGCGGCGTGATCTTCTCCACCAAGGACTTCTTGCCGGGCGTGCTGGCCAAGAAGATCTACGTCGACCCCCTGGGGCTGCTGGCGCGCTCGGCCCTGTGCAATTGGCTGGTGTGCCTGGCCCTGTGGACGCCGGCGCGGCTCAAGAGCGAGGCGGCCAAGGTGATCGTGATCGCCTGGTGCCTTCTGGCGTTCGTGGCCTGCGGCTTCGAGCACTCGGTCGCCAACATGACCGCCTTCACCCTGGGCCTGCTGCAGCCCCACCACACGCTGACGCTGTACGCGGCGGCCTACAACCTGCTGTGGGTGACGCTGGGCAACTTCATCGGCGGCGGCGTCTTCGTGGCGGGGGCCTACCTGCTGTACGCCCGCAGCGAGTCCCCGCCGACCGGGACCGCCGCCACGGTGTGACGCCCGCCGGGCTGGCGGAGGCGGATGGGAATCGAACCCACCGAGCGCTCTGAACGCTCCTCCGGTTTTGAAGACCGGGAGGGCCACCAGACCCCTGTCGCCTCCGTGCGCCTCCGCTAGCAGGCGGTGGCGGCTGCGCCCAGCACGCGGCGGTCGCCCACGCGGCGGGTGAAGCCGGTCGCGTCCAGGTGCTCCAGCAGCGGCACGCTGAACTTGCGGCTGACGCCCAGGATCGCGCCCGCGTCCTTCACCAGCAGGCCCTCGCCGGCGAGGTGGGGGCGCAGCGCCCGCCGCGCCGTCTCCACGGCGTCCCGATGGAACACCACCTCGCGCTTCTGCACCCGGTCGAGGGTGCGCACCGCGACGCGCTCGCGCAGCAGCCGGTCGAGCGCGCGGCGCTGCTCGCGCGGAGCGTCGTCTCCCGGTGCGTCGGGCGGCTGCAGCCCGCCCCGGCGCAGCGCCTCGGCGAGGCGCGCGGCGGCGACGGCCTCCGCATCAGCGCGCGCGGCCTCCTCGCGGGCGTGCAGCCAGCGCGCGGAGCCGCCCTCCAGACGCACGCGGCCGCCGGCGGCGTGGCGGGCGAGGGCCTCGGCGAGCACTTCGGGCCCCGCGCCGGTCTCCACCTCCAGCGCCGCGACCGTCGCCGGCCCGCGCTGCAGCGCCTCGGCGATCCGGGCCTGAACGGCCTCGAGCACGTCCTGGCGCACGGCGACGTCGCCGCGGACGCGCTCGGTCCCGAGCCCGCGCAGCGCCTGCGCGACCCGCGCCGGCGCCGCGCCGCCCAGGGCCGCCAGCCGCGCCATGAACGCGCCGCGGCTCCCCGCCCGCTCCAGCGCGAGCCGCACCGCGCCCGCGGCGTCCGCCTCCGCCAGCGCCTGAAGGAAGGCGAGCTCGGCGG
>CAXTBN010000141.1:0-2400 GCA_964242895.1 uncultured Caulobacteraceae bacterium
GCGGTCTTGGCCTCTTCGACGGTGATGACACCCTCGTTGCCGACCTTCTCCATGGCCTGCGCGATCATCGCGCCGACTTCCTTGTCGCCGTTGGCCGAGATGGTGCCGACCTGGGCGATCTCGCTGTTGGCTTCGACCTTCTTGGAGGACGACTTGATCTGCTCCACGACGGCGATCACGGCCTTGTCGATGCCGCGCTTCAGGTCCATCGGGTTGCGGCCGGAGCCGACCGACTTCAGGCCTTCGACGACGATGGCTTGCGCCAGCACGGTGGCGGTGGTGGTGCCGTCGCCGGCCTTGTCGTTCGTCTTGGAGGCGACTTCACGGATCAGCTGGGCGCCGAGGTTCTGGAACTTGTCGGCGAGCTCGATCTCCTTGGCCACCGTCACACCGTCCTTGGTGGAGCGGGGGGCGCCGAAGCTCTTCTCAATCACGACGTTGCGGCCCTTGGGACCGAGCGTGACCTTCACGGCGTTGGCGAGCACGTTGACGCCCTGGAGCATCCGCTCGCGGGCGTCAGAGGCGAAATATACGTCTTTCGCGGCCATTGATTTTCCTATTCTGGGTTCAGGTTGAGAAGGTCAGGCGAGCGGCTTGGAAGCGCTCAGCCCACGACGCCGAGGACGTCGCTTTCCTTCATGATGATGAGGTCGTCACCGTCGATCTTCACTTCCGTGCCCGACCACTTGCCGAACAGGATGCGGTCGCCAGCCTTGAGGTCCATCTCGATGCGCTTGCCGGACTCGTCGCGGGCGCCAGAGCCGACGGAGATCACTTCGCCTTCCTGAGGCTTCTCCTTGGCTGTGTCGGGAATGATGATCCCACCCTTGGTCTTGGATTCCTCTTCCACGCGCTTGATCAGCACGCGATCGCCAAGCGGACGAAACGCCATCGGCTCTGCTCCTGTCGGGTCTGTTGATGAGGGTCGCGCTGACCGCCCGGACTGCTTTGGCAGCCGGGTTGGTCGAGTGCTAACGCGACGATTGAGATAGGTGCGAAGCCCCCGGTCGTCAAGCGGTGAGGCGTGGCCCGCGCCTTGCTCCCACCCCCTCCGACACGCCGGCGAGGGCCGGATGGGGACAGGAGGCGCTCGTGGCGATGAGCGAGGGAAGGGAAGTCGTGGCGGTGCTCCGGGCGGGATTGGACGGTGGACGCCCGGCCGGTTGGCGGACGGTGCTGACCGCCGCTCCCCGCGCAGCCGACCCGCGAAGGGCTTCGCCGGGCGAGGCCCGGTTCGCACGGGGCGACTGGGTGGAGGTGCGACCGGCCGCCGAGATCCTCGCCACCCTCGACGCCTCGGGCGCCCTGGCCGGGGTGCCGTTCATGCCGGAGATGGCGCCGCTGTGCGGGCGCCGGTTCCAGGTCGCGCGTCGGGCGGACATGCTGTGCGTGGAGGGCTCGGGCCTGCGCACGCTCGGCGGCTCCGTGTTCCTGGAGGGGTCGCGCTGCGACGGCTCGGCGCACGACGGTTGCCAGCGCGGCTGCGCCACCCTGTGGCGCGAGGCGTGGCTCAGGCCCGCCTCGTCGACTGGTCCCGCGCAGCGCGAGGACGCGGCCGCCACGGCGCGGCTGATGCGCCTGCCCACGCGACAGGGCACACGCTACCTCTGCCAGTCCACCGCCCTCGACGCCGCCACGACCGGCCCCCTCGGCAAGTGGCAGGTGGGGCACCTGTTGCGCGACTGGCGCGAGGGCGCCCTGCGCGGCTCCGAGCTGGCCGCCATCGTGGCGCGCGCGCTGGTCAACAACGTGCGCCGCCGGTTCAGCCTCGGCGAACTCGGGCAGCTCTCCGGCGAGGCGGAGCGGCCGGCGCGCGGCGCGCTGGACCTGCAGCCCGGCGAGCGGGTGCGCATCCGCTCCGCCGCCGAGATCGCGCCGACGCTCGACGCCGCCGGCAAGAACCGCGGCCTGAGCTTCGAGCCCGAGATGACCGCGCGCGCCGGCGAGGTGCACCGCGTGGCCGGCCGCATCGAGCGCATCATCCACGAGGAGACCGGGCGCATGGTGAAGCTGTCGCACACCGTCCGGCTGGAGGCCGTCGACTGCCGCGGCGTCTGCGCCAAGAACTGCCCGCGCGCCAACCCGCTGTTCTGGCGCGAGGCCTGGCTGGAGCGCGTGGACGCGCCCGCCGGCCGCCAGCCGGCCTAGCGCGTCTCCGTGCAGCGCGTGGGCGGCGCGCCGGGCGTGGTCAGGGTGACGCTGTCGCCGATCCCGCGCAGCTCCCAGCCGGAGCCGGCGTAGGCGCGGCCGGGCACGCCGGGGATCGCCGGAGCCTCGACGACCTCCTTGCGCGACAGCCGCAGCTCGGCCGTCCCCCGATCGAGGAAGTACACGGTGCGCAGCCGCCGCCCGTCCTCGCAAGCGAACTCCGCACGCACGCGACGCTCCTTCGGCCCCGTG
>CAXTBN010000142.1:0-2175 GCA_964242895.1 uncultured Caulobacteraceae bacterium
GTCGGGGGTCAAGGAGGGCGCCGAGTTCTCCATGCCGACGATGTGAAGCGGCGTGAGCCGGGCGGGTCGGCTCTGCCGGCCCGCGCCGCAGCGAGCTGCCCTTCCCCCTCGGCATGAGGCGGTCCGGATGCGACCGAGCCAACCTCGGCCTCCGTCGGCCACAAGCCGACCGCGCTTCAGAACAGGCTTTCCTGGTCGACCGAGGTCCTCGCCGTCCGGGCCGTGGGGACCTTCACGGCTGTGGACCGCGGCTTCGGCGTCCGGGCGGGCGGCGGAGTGTCGCCGCCCGGCGCATCGCCCAGCGCGGTGACCGCGAGCGTCCCGTCGATGAACTCCAGGCCGAGCCGCGCGCCTGGCGCGACGCCGGCGGCCGAGCGCAAGGGCTGTCCGCCGGCGTCCCTGACCAGGGCGTAGCCGCGGCCCAGCACAGATTTATAGCCGAGCGTGCCGAGAAGCTGTGCCGACCGGGCGAGGCGCTCGCGCCGACGGTCGGTTCCCCGCGCCGCGGCGGGCGCCAGCCGCGCCGCGAGCGCGTCGAGGCGCTGCCGCGCGGCTGCGTTCTGATGGCGGGCCAGCGCGGCACGGCCCTGCAGCGCCGTGCCGAGGCGCGCCGCCACGGCGTCGAGGCGCTGGCGACGCCGCTCCGACAGGACGGCCGCCGAGCGGCCGAGGCGCGCGTCGAGGCCCTTGAGGCGCTCCGCCGCCCGCGCCAGGCGGGCGCCGGGCGACTGCGCGGCCAAGCGGCTGCCGAGGCGCGCGACCGCGAGTCGACGCGCGTCGGCGCCCTTGTGCAGCGCCGAGGGCAGCAGGCCGGCGGCGCGGTCGAGCCGCTGGCGGGGCATCGCCAGCAGATCGGCGCCCGAGGGCAGGGCGCGCGCGGTGGCGCGCAGCGCGTCGCGCGCGCCACCGACCTGCCGCAGCATCGCGGCGCCGTGGCGCGCGGCCAGCCGGTCGACTCCAACGGCCAGTTCGGCCCGCACCGGCACGCAGAGCTCCGCGGCGCCGGTGGGGGTCGGGGCGCGGAGGTCGGCCACGTGGTCGAGCAGCGTCCAGTCTGTCTCGTGGCCCACGGCGGAGACGAGCGGGATGCGGCAGTCCGCGGCGGCGCGGATGACCGCCTCGTCGTTGAAACTCCACAGATCCTCGAGCGAGCCGCCGCCGCGCGCCACGATCAGCACGTCCGGGCGCGGCGTCCGGCCGCCGGCGGCGAGGGCGTCGAACCCCCGGATCGCGCGGGCCACCTCCTCGGCGCTGCCCTCGCCCTGCACCCGGACCGGCCAAACCAGGACGTGGCGCGGGAAACGGTCCGTGATGCGGTGGAGGATGTCGCGGATCACCGCCCCGGTCGGCGAGGTGACGACGCCCACGACGGCCGGCAGGAACGGCAGGGCCCGTTTGCGCGACGGGTCGAACAGGCCCTCGGCGGCGAAGCGGCGCCGGCGCTCCTCCACCATCGCCATCAGGGCGCCGACGCCGGCGGGCTCCAGCGACTCGATGACGATCTGGTAGGCGGACTTGCCCGGAAAGGTGGTGATCTTGCCGGTGGCGACGACCTCCATCCCTTCCTCGGGCTTCACCCGCATGCGCGAAAAGCTCGTCCGCCACACCACGGCGTCGATGCGGGCGCCTTCGTCCTTCAGCGAGAAATAGGCGTGGCCGGAGGAATGCGGACCGCGATAGTTCGACACCTCGCCGCGCACCCGCACGTAGCCGAACCGCTCCTCGACGGTGCGCTTCAGCGCCCCGGACAGTTCCGACACGCTGACTTCGGGGGTGTTCGACAGGCGGGAACCCTTGTCGGCCGCCTCGTCGCCCGGCGTGGCGGAGATGTCGAAGATCGTGGGGGCGGCGGTCGCGCCGCGCGGGCTCGTGCGAGCCGAGGGTCTGCTGGCCATGTCGGGATCCTAACACGGGCCACGGGGGCCTGTCGCCCAGCGGGGCGACGGCGGGCAAGCCCTTCCGCCCCAAATCCCGAGGTGGTCGGGGTGGCACGACGGTTGCTTTTGACTAGCCTCCAGGGCCCCCCGCGCCCGCCCGTCCGCATGAGGGTCGCCGCCATGGCCAGGATCGACGACACGGCCCGGAGCGCCGCCATCCCGGCCGCCCGCCTTCGGGCGATATCCTGAGCCGCGGTGGTCCACGCCTCGCCCCGCGATCTCCGATGACCCTTCACCC
>CAXTBN010000143.1:0-2020 GCA_964242895.1 uncultured Caulobacteraceae bacterium
CGCTTCACCTCGGTGAGCGACGGCGTCGTCCCGGCGGGCAGCATGGTCAGTGACTGGCCGTGCGCGGGCGTGGCCTGCAGCAGGTATTCCTCGTAGCCCTGGTTGGGGAAGAAGCCGCGGACGGTGTGGGCGGCCTCGTTCCAGTCGTCGCCGGCCTCAGAAATGTCCGGCTGGCGGCGCGGCGGGCTCTGGAACCAGACCTGCGCGGGCACGGGCTGGCCCTGGTGGCAGCTGAAGCAGGTCACGCCCGCCGCGCCCACGTGGCTGCGCCAGTCGGCGTTGATGTGGCGCGTCATGGCCAGCATCACGCGAGCGGCCGCCTTCTGCGGCTTGGCGTCGGAGGCGTAGTCGCTCCCTTCGTGGCAGAAGCCGCAGCCCTGGCGCGGCGAGACCCACGCGGTCATGGCCGCCTGCACGCGCATGAAGTCGCCGGCGTTCACGTCGGTCAGCACCTTCACGTTGCGGAACGCCTGCAGGGCCGGCCGCGCGTCGTCCGCGACCGCGGGAATAGGCGGGGCCGGCCGGTGCTGGACGGCCGCCTCGGCCTCCGTCGGCGCGAACTGCACCATGGCCTGACCGGGCGGCCCGACATCGAAGCCGGGGCCCGGCGAGCGCCACTGCGGCACCAGGCCGATGAAGAGGGCGAACAGCACGATGGCGGCCGCCCCGATCCAGGGCCACGCGCCCCTCACCGCGCCGCTCCCTGCGCCGGAACGGTGACGGTCGGCGGCACGGTCGCGTCGGCGCGCGTGAGCCGGGCCGCGAGGTCGCGCGCCACCTCGGGGGGCGGGCCGGGGGGCGAGGCCGGGCGGGCGTACTCGGGGGCGATGCCGTGCTTGACGCCCCACAGGTACCAGTTGTCGACCACCGTACCCGTGATCAGGATGCCGATGCCGCCCGTCAGCGTGGTCAGCGTGGCGAACCAGAAGATCCAGCGGTGGATCGACTCGAAGCTCGAGTTGAAGCCCATGGTCCAGCGCCAGAACAGCGACGCACGCTCCTGAGCGCTTGATCGGTCGATGATGTCGTGGCTCTCGCGCTCGCCGCCGAACTTGGAAACGGCCAGGATCGTGCCTGCGTGCATGCAGAACAGCATCGTCGAGCCGTACAGGAAGACGATCGAGAGCATGTGAAATGGGTCGTAGAAGAGGTTGCCGTAGCGCACTGAGAACGACGCCGTCCAGTTCAGGTGGCTGATCACGCCGAACGGCACCGCCTCGCACCAGCAGCCCATCAGCAGCGGCCGGATGAAGCCCAGCACGAGGTACAGCCAGATGGCCGACGCGAAGCACCAGGACACGTGCGTGCCCATGCCGAGCGCGCGGGCGCGCGTGAACATACGCGTCCACCACAGGAAGATCGCCGCGGTCAGGAAGAAGCCGGCCATCAGCCACCAGCCGCCCTTGGCGAGCGGCGGCAGCGACAGCCCGTACTGAGCCGCCGGCGGCTCCAGCGACAGGAACGGCAGCATCTTCACGAAGCGCAGGACGTTCCAGTCCACCTGCGCCAGCATGTTGAGGCCGATGATCTCGATGGCGATGAAGCCGCACACGAGCGAGGCGATCCCGTAGCCGCCCAGGTAGGTGGGCAGCACCTGCGTCTCGCCGATGCGGCCCAGGAGCACCGAGTGGAACGCCTTGCCCACCCGCGGCGTGTCGGAGGGCGGCAGCGCCGGCCCCTCCTCGGCGGGACCGACCACGACCACGGCGTTGTAGAGCGTGTGGAACCGGGCCATCGGTGCGGTCCTACAGCCCGTTCCAGACGGGGATGCTGAGCCACCAGTTCCACCAGTAGGGCCAGCCGTGCGTCCAGAACGGGCCGGAGATCAGGATGCACACCGCGCTCCACAGCCCCGCGTTCAGCGCCAGGAAGTAGCCGAGCCGGTGGATGCCGATCTCACCGATCGAATAGGTGATGGTGTCGCGGAAGTAGGCGCTCTCGTGCTCGCCGGCCTTGGCAGTGCGCCCCTTGCCGGGGTTCACCGCGGACAGGATCTCGCCGCCGTGCATGCCGAGCGCCA